>NZ_JAOQOK010000001.1:3045000-3367500 GCF_025961835.1 Sphingobium sp. B2D3C
CGCTCATTCAGGCGCCCGAGGGCATCGGCGTGGCGGTCGGGGGTGGAGCCTACGCCAGCAGGGGAAATATCTGGCGCGGCTGGTTCTAGCGGCGCGACGGCTGGACTGGCTGAGGGAACGCCCCCATGCATCGGCCGCGCAACCCCAAAGGACGACTTGGCGCCTAAACCGGTCTTTCGTCCAAATGCATTCATCGACAGGTCTGCTTTCAGCTGTCGTCGGCATGCGCCGACCATTGCGCTTGATTTACGCTCAGAACTGTTTGGAAAATGCTAAGAGGTGGTCGGATTTCGACCCAGGTGCAGTGAAACGGCGGTGCGGCGGGGGGGCGGGCAACGCCCAGACCTCCATTTCATAACGGGGCCGATGGGCCTCGTTCATTGGAAGCCTTGCTATCAAACGATAATTGCGCTGCAAGCCCTGCATGAGAATAGCGCGCGTCGCTTCGTTGTGCGGGCGCACGAGAGGGGTGTGTGACAACGCGATCACCGCCGGGCGACGTGAGAGAATTCGCCGCATTTCCTCGGAAGGATCGAGTCCGATGGCGGGGCTTTCCAGCGAAAAGCTCATATGCTGCGGGAACAGCCTGCTCGTCACGTGACAGGCATCTGTGAGTGCGTACAGAACGGGCGGCCCTTCAAACAGGTAGAAGCAACCTCCATGGCGGGCACCGTCAATTGCCCTCGCAAGCTGCTCGATGTATCCTCTGCGCTCCAAAACACGAGAGCGATCTGGCCACCCGCTTATGAGTGCCGCCCAGATGATAAGGACCAAGAGCCAAAGGAAACCGGTCCCTTTGCGCGCGAATATGGGCGAAGCCAGCACGACCAGAGGTGGCAAGAGGGGCAACGCATAATGATCCCAGAAGTTGGGAATCATGAGAAACCCGCCCAGCGCAGCGAACATCCAACAGACCAGAAAGACAGCAACGGTCTTCTTGTCTGGCGTACGGACGAGGTAATGCGCGCCTGCAACACTCATCAAAATCAACGGACAGAGAATAAGGCTAAGCCATTTGGCAACCTGGATTGTCACGTCGAGAGACTGAGGGGCTTTCAAGCCCACTGAGCGGATGGAAGCAAACCAATAGTCTTCGAATTTCCCGATCGCCGCAAAGCCAAAGAAGATCATGAGCGTTGGCGCAGCGCCGAGAAGCGCGAACTGGATGATCCTTACCCATCGGGTTCGGCCCGAGGGGCTGGCCGGGTGGAGCGCGTGATAGGCTGCCACAATGCCCATAAAAACGCCCTCGACGATCGCCGTCGGTTTCACGGTGATCGCAAGGCCGCACAAAAGCATCGCGATATACGCTCGGCGGATTGGCATTTCATCCTGAGCCTGCCGATCGGCTGAGGGCAGCAACAATGAAACGGCAAGGACAATGAAGAGGTTATAGAAGACCGGCGATTGGCCTCCTGCTCCGATCAACATCGGCAAGCAAGCGAGGTAAGCCACACCGGCGAAGCAGGCCGGAATAGCCGGATAGAAGCGGCGGACGATACTGGAAATGGTGAGGGCGGTGCAGAAGGCAAAAAGCCCCGCAACCAGCTGGGTGGCCTCTATGCCATTTCCCGGAAGAAACGCGATCAGCCAGTAGATTATGAAAAGACCGAATGGCTTGCGGTCCCATACATCCACATAGGGAACTGCACCCTGATGCATCGCCTTTGCGAAAACGAGATAATAGTTCTCGTCTTCATGATAAGCGAGGTCGCCAAACCATGGAGCACGGGTCACGACGGTGGCCAAGAGCAAAGCCACTCCGATCAGTATAGACTGATGCCGTCGGACGAACTGCGATATCTTCTTGGGGTATGTTGCTAAGCGCGATCGTTGCGCTGGAGCTTTTGACTGAACGCGCACATGCTGCATATCGCGAAACCCTGGCGGATTATCGCAACAGGCCGATACACCGCTGCATTGGCCTTGCAGCGAATACGGTTAAAAAACCGTATTGGGACTTTTGTCAGCTACTCTTACCCAGCCTTCTCAGCGAGCACCGTCAGGCCAGCTTCGCTCACCTCAGCAAAGCCCCCTTCGACCATGATCACCCGCGGCTCGGCGCCGTCGCGGTCGTAGACTTTCAGGGCGCCGTCCTTGACGGTGGACATGAAGGGCGCGTGGCCTTCCAGCACGCCGAATTCGCCCTCGGTGCCGGGCACGACGACCATGTGGACGTCCTGCGAGAGGACGAGCTTCTCAGGGGTCACGAGTTCGAAGTGCAGTGCCATGGTCTTCTCTCCCCCCTCACATCGGAGGGGTAAAGGGTGGAATGGTCGCGCCGGCTGAACATGCCCGGCGCCGACCCTGTTACGATTGCGCCCCGCGGGGGGGGGGCGCCGGCGCCTCCCGCCGTAAGCGAAAGGCGCTTCAAGCCGTCAGATCAGGCTGCTTCCGCCGCCAGCTTCTTGCCCTTCTCGATGGCTTCGTCGATACCGCCGACCATGTAGAAGGCAGCCTCGGGCAGATGGTCATACTCACCATCGACCACGGCCTTGAAGCTCTTCACCGTGTCTTCGATCTGGACGAACTTGCCCGGAATGCCGGTGAACACCTCGGCGACGTGGAAGGGCTGCGAGAGGAAGCGCTGGATCTTGCGCGCACGGGCAACGGTGAGCTTATCCTCTTCGGACAGTTCGTCCATGCCCAGAATCGCGATGATGTCCTGCAGCGACTTATACTTCTGCAGCGTCTCCTGAACGCGGCGGGCCGTGTCGTAATGCTCCTGGCCCACGACGGCAGCGGTCAGCACGCGGCTGGTCGAGTCGAGCGGGTCGACGGCCGGGTAGATGCCCAGCTCCGAGATCGCGCGGTTGAGCACGGTCGTAGCGTCAAGGTGCGCGAAGCTGGTGGCCGGCGCCGGGTCGGTCAAGTCGTCTGCCGGCACGTAAATGGCCTGCACCGAGGTGATCGAACCCTTGTTGGTGGAGGTGATGCGCTCCTGCAGCGCGCCCATGTCGGTCGCGAGCGTCGGCTGATAGCCCACGGCCGAAGGAATACGGCCGAGCAGAGCGGACACTTCCGAGCCGGCCTGCGTGAAGCGGAAGATGTTGTCGACGAAGAAGAGCACGTCCTGCCCTTCCTGGTCGCGGAAATATTCGGCGATCGTCAGGCCGGAAAGCGCAACGCGCGCGCGGGCGCCCGGCGGCTCGTTCATCTGGCCGAACACCAGCGCCACCTTGGAGCCTTCCGGCGTCGGGTTGCCGTCGGCATCCTTGGCGATAACGCCGGCATCCAGGAACTCGTGATAGAGATCGTTGCCCTCACGAGTCCGCTCGCCAACGCCAGCGAACACCGAGGTGCCGCCATGGCCCTTCGCGATGTTGTTGATCAGCTCCTGAATGAGCACGGTCTTGCCCACGCCGGCGCCGCCGAACAGGCCGATCTTGCCGCCCTTGGCATAAGGTGCGAGCAGATCGATGACCTTGATGCCCGTCGCCAGAATGCTGGTCTCGGTCGACTGGTCGACGAACTCCGGTGCCTTGGCGTGGATCGGCGCGGTGGTCGCGGCATTCACCGGGCCACGCTCGTCGATCGGCTCGCCAATCACGTTGAGAATGCGACCGAGCGTCATCGGGCCGACCGGCACCGAGATCTGCGCGCCAGTGTCGACCACGTCCTGACCACGGGTCAGACCGTCGGTGGCGTCCATGGCAATCGTGCGCACGGTGTTCTCGCCCAGATGCTGCGCCACTTCGAGCACCAGCCGCTGGCCGTTATTGTCCGTCTCGAGCGCCGAGAGAATCGCCGGGAGCCGATCCTCGAAGATCACGTCGACGACGGCGCCGATCACCTGGCTGATCTTGCCGACATTGTTGGTGGCTGCCATGTCTCTGCTTCCTTGCCTGCTTGTCCGTTAAAGCGCTTCTGCGCCCGAAATGATTTCCACCAGCTCGGTGGTGATCGCGGCCTGACGGCTGCGGTTGTACTCGATCGTCAGACGATTGATGAGATCGCCGGCGTTGCGCGTCGCATTGTCCATCGCGGTCATCGATGCGCCCTGCTCGCTGGCCATGTTCTCCAGCAACGCCTTGAAGATCTGGATGGTGATGTTGCGCGGAAGAAGATCCGCGAGGATCGCTTCCTCGTCCGGCTCATATTCGACAGCGGCGCCCGAAGAGGCGGGCGCATCCGCCGGCACAGCGACCGGGATGATCTGCTGCTCGGTCGGCGTCTGCACTAGCGGCGAGCGGAACGCGGCATAGAAGAGATGGGCCACGTCGAACTCACCGGCAAAGAAGCGCTCGGAGATGTCCTGCGCGACGGCCTGCGCCTCGTCGAAACCGGGCGTGCGCACGTCCGTCGTATCGAACTGACCGGCGATGAGGCCGGGGAAGGTGCGCGCGATTACCGCGCGACCCTTGCGGCCGATGAGGTAGAACTTCACCGTCTTGCCCTGCGCGATCAGCACCCGCGCCTTGGCGACAGCCGCCTTGACGATGTTGGCGTTGAAGGCACCCGCCAGACCCTTGTCGCCATTGGCCACGACGAGCAGATGCACGTCGTCCTTGCCCGTGCCAGCAAGCAGACGCGGTGCGCTGTCGCCGGTCACCTTGCCGGCAAGACTGGCAACGACCTTCTCGAGCCGCTGGGCATAGGGGCGCCCGGCTTCGGCCGCCGCCTGCGCCTTGCGCAGCTTGGCCGCAGCGACCATCTGCTTGGCCTTGGTGATCTTCTGGGTCGACTTGACCGAGGCGATCCGACCCTTGAGTTCCTTGAGCGAAGCCACTGGCTCAACCTACCTTTTCATCGTCGTGCCGGTCATGCCGGCATCAGGTCCCCACCGGCTAGGCCGATGGGGATGCGAACCATCTCAGGCGAACGTTTTGCCGAACGCGTCCAGCACGTCCTTGACCTTGGCCTTCACGTCGTCGCCGAGGTCACGGCTGTCGCGAATCGCGGTCAGGACATCGGCATGGTGGGCGCGCATATGGGCCAGCATCGCTGCTTCGTAGCGGGTGACGTCGCTGGTCGCGATGCCATCGAGATAGCCATTGGTGCCGGCGAAGATCGACACGGTCTGCTCCTCGAAAGGCAGCGGCGAGAACTGCGGCTGCTTGAGCAGCTCCGTCAGGCGCGCACCACGGTTCAGCAGCTTCTGCGTCGAGGCGTCGAGGTCCGAGCCGAACTGGGCGAACGCGGCCATTTCGCGATACTGGGCCAGCTCCAGCTTGATCGAGCCGGACACCTTCTTCATCGCCTTGGTCTGCGCCGCCGAACCCACGCGGGACACCGAGAGACCCACGTTAATGGCGGGACGGATGCCCTGATAGAACAGGTTCGTTTCGAGGAAGATCTGACCGTCGGTGATCGAAATCACGTTGGTCGGAATGTAGGCGGACACGTCGCCGGCCTGCGTCTCGATGATCGGCAGCGCGGTGAGCGAACCGGCGCCGTTGGCGTCGTTCATCTTGGCGGCACGCTCGAGCAGACGGCTGTGCAGATAGAACACGTCGCCCGGATAGGCTTCGCGGCCCGGAGGACGACGCAGCAGCAGCGACATCTGGCGATAGGCGACGGCCTGCTTGGAAAGGTCGTCGAACACGATCACGGCGTGCATGCCATTGTCGCGGAAATACTCGCCCATCGCAGCGCCGGTATAGGGCGCGAGGAACTGCAGCGGCGCCGGCTCGGAAGCGGTGGCGGCGATGACGATGGAATATTCCATAGCGCCATTCTCTTCGAGCTGACGGACGATCTGCGCAACGGTCGAGCGCTTCTGGCCGACGGCGACGTAGATGCAATACAGCTTCTTGCTCTCGTCGGTGCCGGCGTTCGGGCCCTTCTGATTGATGAAGGTATCGATCGCGACGGCGGTCTTGCCGGTCTGACGGTCACCGATGATCAGCTCGCGCTGGCCACGGCCGATCGGCACCAGCGCGTCAATGGCCTTGAGGCCGGTCTGCACCGGCTCATGCACCGACTTGCGGGGAATGATGCCCGGCGCCTTCACCTCGACGCGCGAACGCAGGTCCGACTGGATCGGGCCCTTGCCGTCAATGGGGTTGCCGAGGCCGTCGACCACGCGGCCGAGCAGACCCTTGCCGACCGGAACGTCCACGATGGTGCCGGTCCGCTTGACGACGTCACCTTCCTTGATCTCGGCGTCCGAACCGAAGATCACGACGCCGACATTGTCGGCTTCCAGGTTGAGGGCCATGCCCTGCACGCCGTTGGAGAACTCGACCATCTCACCGGCCTGAACCTTGTCGAGGCCGTGGATGCGCGCGATGCCGTCACCGACGCTGAGCACGGTGCCGACTTCGCTGACTTCCGCTTCGGCGCCGAAGTTGGCGATCTGGTCCTTGATGACCTTGGAGATTTCTGCGGCGTTGATATCCATGTTCAGCCTTTCATCGGATTCTTTGGCGCGTTAGCCGCGCATCGCCTGGGCGAGCTTGTTCAGTCGGGTACGGAGCGAGCTGTCGATCATCTGGCTGCCCATCTTGACGACGAGGCCACCCATGATTTCGGGATCGACGGTAAGATCAAGAGCCATGTCGCGGCCCGTGCGCGCCTTGAGCTGCCTGGCCAGCGCGTTCTGCTGGTCCTGGGTCAGCGGGAAGGCGGAGGTCACTTCTGCACGCGTCTCGCCACGATGGGCAGAGAGCAGCGTAGAGAATGCCCGAATCACGGCAGGAATCTGCGAGAGGCGGCGATTCTGCGCCAGCACGCCCAGCGTCCGCTCCGTCAGCGAATCGAGCCCGAGGCTCTGCGCTACGGCCTTGATTGCCTTGGCAGCATTGTCGCGGCCGACCAGCGGGCTCTGCGTCAACGCCTTGAGATCGTTCGACTCGGCCAGCGCGGCCTTGAGAGTCTCAAGGCTTGCCGCCACCGAATCGAGCGCCCCCTTGTCCCGCGCCAGCTCAAAAAGCGCGAGCGCATAACGCCCCGCCAAGCTAGCCTGAATACCGCTGGAATGCTCCACGCGCGCCTTGCCTCTTGTCCGAATTGAATCGCGCCAGAAAAGGGGAGGTACGGCTGCACCCCCCTTGACACGGGGGGGCGGTTAGCAGGGGTCGCCCTGCGATGCAAGTCGGGAGGGACAGGCCGGGCACGGATGCGCCGGAAGGCGTGGCGTCAGTGCAAAATCCGGTACAAACGCGCGCCCGGCTGCTGCAGGCGGTCATCGGAGACCAGCCAAGGCGGCACCTGTCCATCCGTCAGACTGGCAGCAAGGCCGTGAGGCGCGGCCTTGAGATAATTGCGCGCTTCCGGTGCGGTCGGGCAGAGCAGCAGATATTGGGCGGGAGTCGCCAGGACGATCGCGCGCGCCTTGTCCGGCTTGGCCGTGAAGGCGCGAATGACCGTCGCCATCGCGGCACTGTTCCGATGATAGCCCGCAGCGACGATCGAGAGATCGGTGCGATAGAGAATCAACGGCCCCATATCGATCGGCGCGAAGATCTGGCCGGACCCCAGAGACTTGAACATCGGGGTGGCAATGGCGGTCGGGCAGTCGCCATCCGTCCGCGCTTCGGTGCTGCCTTTATCGGGCGGGAACAGCATCTGGCCGAGCTCATAGGCCGGGAGTGCCGTCGAGAGGAGGAGGGTGCCCGCCATCGTGAGGCTCCAGCCGATTCGCGGCCGAAAACGATGGCGCTGGCCGGCGAGCAGCATAATGGCGGCGGCCATGCCGGGCAGGGCATAGAGCTCTGCCACCGCTGTCGCCCGCATCACGGTCATGCCGAGCAGCCAGGCAAAGGCGGCCGCCAACGCCAAGCCCAGCCACATCATCGCATGGAGCGACCTGCGACAAGCCCAAGCCCGCCACATGGCGGCGATGACGCCGGGGAGAGGGGCCAGAATCATCAAGGTCGCGAACGCGCCGCCCTGTCGCCAGAAGGGCAGGCCCTCGCGGACGCTATAATACCAGTAATCGCGCACCAGAGGATCCAGCCCGGCAAATGGCCCGGCCAGACAGGCGGGCGCGATCAGCACGACCGCAGCGGCGGCCCCGGCCCCACCGACAATGAGCGGGACGAGGCGCAGCGCTGGATTGGCGGGACGAAGCAGGCGGTCGACCAGGAAGAGCATTGCGCCCGCAATGAACAGCGCGGCGATGTAGGGTGCAGAGATCGCATCGCAATGGCTCTCCACAATCAGGCCAGCGCCGCGCGTGCCGAGAATCAGGAACAGGCTCGCGCCGATCAGCGTCGCCATGAACAGATGGATGCGCCGGTCGCCGGTGCGCACGAACGCCAGGGCATAGAGGCCGGCGAACAGCGCCGCATAAGGCAGGCCCTCGATCGACACATGCATCCAGACCGCACAAGCAAGCGCGCATCCGACCGCAGGCCAGCGGCCGGGTCGGGTCCACGCCAGCAGGGCGCAGGCCGCCATCAGCAACTGCCAGCCATGATGATCGACCCGCATCGGCGCAAACTGCAGCCCGACCATGAGGCACGCAGGCAGCAGGGCGAGCATCAGCAATGCGACTTCCCGGCCGGCGATATCCCGGAGCAGCCGGCCCATGACGAGCATCAGCGCGAGGCAGAGCATAGCAGGCACCGCCACCAATGCGACGACGTCCGCCATGGGCTGGCCAACGAGGGGCCGGAGCAGCACGATCACTAAAGCGATCGGCAGGTCCACCAGCCGGGACCAGTGCAGGTCCCCACCGGTCGGTAGGTTCATGCGATATTGGGTGACGTCGCTCCACGCCTGGCCATTCAGCCAGTCGCGGACCTGGACCATGCGCATGTAATTGTCCGGATCGCCGAGCGAACCCGCCCTTGTCTCGGTCCAATTGGGAATGGCGAGAAGGGCCATGGCGAAAAGCCAGATGAGGGGCACGTACCGGTAAAAGGGCTCACCGTGCCCGAGGCGCTGGCCCGAAACATCCCCGGCAGTCATGCGAAAACGATCGCCTTGCGCAACATATAGGTCGCCTGGAAACTGACAGCGACCGCCAGCGCTTTGGCGAGCAGGGGCATCACCCCGAGCATCGCGCCGAGCGCGACGATACCGGTCGTCAGCGCCAGACCGATCAGCGCAGACCCCACGAACAGCGCCTTCTGACGAACGCGATCCGCGCCGCTCGCAGCGGGGCCTTGCGCGAAGACCAGGCGCGAGGAGATCAGCCAGTGCATGAGGATTCCGGTCATATAACCAAAAGCCGCCGCAGTGGCAGGGGCCATGCCCAGGTGCAGGCCAGCCATGAACAGCCCCACGTCGCCAGCCAGCGCCACGAGGCTGGCAAGACCATAACGCAGATAGGTGTGGCCGAGCAGCCCGGCCAGGAACGCGCCCATCACCCGATCATGCCACCATGCGGCGCCCGGCGGGCACGGCGCGCTGGCTCTCCAGCGCCGCACGCTCTCCCGCGCTCAGGGCGCCCTCATGGCCCGCTTCATGATATTCGGCATCCTCGTTGACGCCCCAGATATCGAACACCCGCTTGCCGGCGATGATATTGCGCACGGTCAGCATGGCCGTCATCATCGCGTGATCCTGATTGTTATAGCGATGCATCCCGTTCCGCCCGATCAGGTGCAGCGTGGGATATGTATCCTCCAGCTCGGCGCGAATGGCCGCGACATTCGCCGCATAAGCCTCGTCATAGACGGGATAGGCTTTCTCCTGACGCACCACAGCGCCGCCGACCACCTGATCCGCGCGGATGAGGCCCATCAGTACCATCTCCTCGGTCGCCAGCGCGATCAGCTCCTCATCGCTGGATGACCAGAGCCCGTCGCCTTCGAAGCAGAAATATTCGAGGCCCACGCAGGCGATATCGGGATCGGGCACCATTTCGGGTGACCAGCTGCGGAAATTCTGCACCCGACCCACCTTCACGCGCGGATCGTGAATGTAGATCCAATTGTCTGGAAACAGGTCTTCGGAGCGGATCATCAGCGCGACCGTCAGAAAATCGCGATAGTTGAGCGCCAGCGCGTGCCCGAGCGTCTTGGGCACCGGATGGATGCGGCTCGCCAGCTCCCGCATCGGCGCGGAGCTGATCACATGGTCAGCACTGATCGCGACCGTATCGCCGGCCGCCCGCGTCGCGGTGACGCGCCACCGGCCTGTCACCTGATCGCGGTGAATCTGCTTGAGGGCATGGCCCATCAGCACATGATTGCCGCCTTCGACCACGCGATCGCGCGCGGCGTCCCACATCATCCCCGGTCCGAGACGGGGGTAGCGGAAATTCTCGAGCAGGGTCTTGGCACCCATACCGTTGTTTGGCTTTTTGTTGAGGCCAAGGCTGCGCTTGAGGCCATCGAGCACCGCCTTGCCCAGGCTCAGGCCCTTGATGCGCTGCGCCGCCCAGTCGGCGGACATGGTATCGCACGGCATCCCCCACACCTTCTCGGTGTAGGTCTTGAAGAAGATGAAATAGAGCTTGCGTCCGAACTGGTTGACCACCCAGTCCTCGAAGCTGCGCACCGGCTTGATCGGCGCGATCTTGGCCTTGGCGTAGCTCAACATGCAAAGGGTCGAGCGGATGATGCCGAGATTGCGCAACGCCTCGAACGCGCGCAGTGGATAGCTGTAGAAGCGGCCTTGATAATAGATGCGGCTCATTCTTGGCCGCTCGATGAAATCATGGGGCAGGATCTCGTTCCACAGATCGACCACCTCCTGCGATTTCGAGAAGAAGCGGTGCCCGCCGATATCGAAGCGGAATCCCTCATGCTCGACCGTGCGGCTGATGCCACCGACCTGCGCGGTATCCTTCTCGATCACCATCACGCGCAGCCCCGCTTTGGTCAGCAGATAGGCAGCGGTCAGCCCGGCCGGGCCAGCACCAATGATGGCCACATCAACGGAATGGGCGGAATTCGACATTCAGGCAGGTCCCCGGAACCGAACAGGTCGACTCCTGGAGTGAAGGATCTTGCCTAATATTCCATTAATCCACGCCGCTCGGTGCCTTAGCGCGCCGGTCGCTGCCGGTTGGCGACGAGGTGATCCACCACGGCGGGGTCTGCCAGCGTGGAGGTATCACCAAGCTGATCCACCGCGTCCTCGGCAATCTTGCGGAGAATCCGGCGCATGATCTTGCCCGAGCGGGTCTTGGGCAGGGCAGGGGCGAACTGGATCGCATCGGGCGTGGCGATGGGGCCGATCTCGTGACGCACCCATTGCACCAGCGCCTTGCGCAGGTCGTCATCGCCCTCGATGCCGACATTCAGCGTGACATAGGCGTAGATGCCCTGTCCCTTGATGTCATGCGGCATGCCTACCACGGCGGCCTCGGCCACCTTGGCGTGCGCAACCAGTGCCGATTCGATCTCAGCCGTGCCCATGCGGTGGCCGGAGACGTTGATGACGTCATCGACCCGGCCGGTGATCCAGTAATAACCATCCTCATCGCGCCGGCAGCCATCGCCGGTGAAATATTTGCCGGGATAGGTGCTGAAATAGGTCTGGAAGAAGCGCTCATGATCGCCCCAGACGGTGCGCATCTGGCCCGGCCAACTCTCGGCGATCACCAGATTGCCCTCGCAGGCGCCTTCCATGACATTGCCCTCTGTATCGACGATCTGCGGCACCACGCCGAAGAAGGGCTTGGTCGCACTGCCGGGTTTGAGATCGATCGCACCGGGGAGGGGGGTGATCATATGGCCGCCTGTTTCGGTCTGCCACCATGTGTCCATGATCGGGCAGCGCCCATCGCCCACGACGCGGTGATACCAGTCCCACGCCTCGGGGTTGATCGGCTCCCCGACTGAACCGAGGATGCGCAGGCTCTTGCGGCTGGTCTTCTGCACCCAGGCATCGCCCTCGCGCATCAGGGCGCGGATCGCGGTCGGCGCGGCATAGAAGGTGCTCACGTTGAACTGATCGACCACCTGCCAGAATCGGCTGAAATCGGGATAATGCGGCACGCCCTCAAACATCACCGTCGTCGCGCCGTTGGCGAGCGGGCCGTAGACGATATAGCTGTGGCCAGTGACCCAGCCAATATCGGCGGCGCACCAATAGATATCGCCGGGGCGGTAATCGAACACATAATGATGCGTCATCGCCGCCCAGAGCAGATAGCCTGCGCTGGTGTGCAGCACGCCCTTGGGCTTGCCGGTGGAGCCTGAGGTGTAGAGGATGAACAGCGGATCCTCGGCGCCGATTTCCTCGGCCGGGCAATGGTCCGAGACGCTGTCGCGCAGCACGTCATACCAATGATCGCGGCCGTCTGTCATCGCAACGGCATTGCCGGTCCGGCGCACCACGATCACTGATTCCACGCAGGTGCAGTCGTCCAGCGCTTCATCCACATTGGCCTTGAGCGGGATGGTCTTGCCCCCGCGCACGCCCTCGTCGGCCGTGATCACCACCGAGGAATCGCAATCGGTGATGCGCCCGGCCAGACTGTCGGGCGAGAAGCCACCGAACACCACCGAGTGGATGGCGCCGATGCGGGCACAGGCGAGCATCGCCATCGCCGCTTCCGGGATCATCGGCATGTAGATGGTGACCCGGTCGCCCTTGCGGACGCCCTGCGCCTTCAGCACATTTGCAAAGCGGCAGACTTCCCCGTGCAATTCGCGATAGGTGATCGTGCGGCTCTCATCGGGATTGTCACCAGCCCAGAGGATCGCCGGGACATCGCCGCGCTCCGCCAGATGCCGGTCGAGGCAATTGGCCGCGATGTTGAGCGTGCCGTCCGCAAACCATTTGATGCCAAAATCGGCTTCATGGAAGCTGGCGTCCTTGACCTGGGTGAAGTCCTTGATCCAGTCGAGCCGCGCCGCCTCCTTGCGCCAGAAGCTGTCCGGCTCTGCAATCGATTGCGTATAAAGGCGTGAATAATCGTCACCGGTCACATAGGCGCGCTCGCGCCAATTCGCAGGCACAGGGTAGAGGGGCTGGCTCACGCACTTCTCCAAAGACTGTTATGCGCCAACCTTAGCCGTTTTGCCGGCCATGCCAAGTCCATCGCGGATGGCACGGAACGCCGATCCAAGAAGCAGGCGCCCAGTCTCAGGCGTCGTTGCTCCATAGCAACTGGCCGTCCGGATCGGTGATCTGGGTCAGCCGGCGCGCTGCCCGCCGCGCAAGCCGCTGCACTTCGACCTTGCGCCGCGCGGGCGCCAGAGGCTCGCTGGGCGCGGGGCGGAGGATTTCGGCATCATATTGGTCGGCGACGATAAGGCCCGTGCGCTCTGGCCACAGCGCCTCGGACTCGAACAGCGTCAAATCAAAGCCGGCAGGCACGGCCCAGAAGTAGCGATCGCAATAATCGAAATAGTCCGGCCATTTGCCGTCCCCGAGCAGGTCGGCACGGCTGCATTTGATTTCGACGGCAATGATCTGGCCGCGGGCATCCACGGCCATGATGTCCAGCCGCCGACCATTGGGGAGCGGCACTTCGGAAATGCCGAAAATATCGTGGCGCGCAAAGAGACGCAGCACTCCGCGCGTGACGGCCAGCGCCGTTCCATCGGTCAATGCAGGATCGCAGGCGATCACAGGTTCAGGCGCAGGTTCAGGATGTGAGGCCATGAGGCGGGATTAGAACACAATAAGAACAACTGCAAGACAGTCTCAAACGAGACGGGCCGGCCCAGCGCTCTGCTGACCCGGCCCGGCTTGTGATGATTGGTTGGTTCAGCGGTAGAAGATGTGACCGCCAATGCGCGTGAGGCGATCATGCTTCCAGTTCGGCGAGACGCGCGCGGAATGGAAGAACAGGGCGCCTTCCACCGGATTGTCCCAGCTTCCGTCCAGCGCGATCTGGGCGATGGCGCGCGCGGTGCGCCACTGACCGGCATGGGTGGGCGTGGGCAGCTGGCCCTGACGAACGAAACTGAACTGACCCGGCTGCGTGACGACGCCGCACAGGCTGGTGGGGAAACGCCCGGACCGCGCCCGCTCGAGCACGACATTGGCGACGGCGAGCTGGCCGGTCAGGCTCTCGCTGCGCGCTTCATAATAAATGGTGGTGGCGAGACATTTCGCGTCAGCGTCGGAAATCTCTTCGACATTAGCCTGCTGGACCAGTTCGGCCAGCGAATCGACAGAGTCGGCAGAAGCGGCTTCGTTCGGAGCCGTCTCGGCATCGGGTTCAACCGTTGCGGGACTCGTCAGGCTTGCAGCGACGACGGCGGGAACCTCGAGCATGGTCGAGAAACCTTGGCGGGCTGTCCCCTCAGGAGCAGCAGCCAGAGCGATTGTGGACGAGAGAAGTCCAACGGTCGCCACGATGGCGACCACGACACGATTGGGCATTCATTCTCAGTACTGTGCGGTGGGTCGGAGATCGGAATGCAGGTCGCATCTATCGTGCAACGCTCAGCGCTCCGGTCCGCCCCCCGTCTGCGTGTTTGCGATGACCTGTCCCCATGACGGCCACACGCAACCTGCGCGAGTTGATGGGGCCTTTGGCCGCTCAACCGGGAACTGTCAACTCGTGCACAGTATCTCGGCGGCGAGCCGTTCCCCGTCTGCGACATCCAGTTCCACGAACCAGATATCGGGGTCCACCCGGGTTCTTCTATCTATATATTGTGATATTTCAGAGTCTTGGGTTAAATCCCGAGGCCCGCAGGGGGTGAGCGAAAGAGTCCCGTCAAGGGACGTAACACGCTCAAAAAGCCCGATTGTCCGGCCGCGATCCACCGCCTGCACGACGATGGTTCCGCTCAACGGCTCCCCTTTGTGAAGCACGGTGCCATGCCCCCCCTGCGCCTGGACACGGCGCAACAGAACCCCGATGAGGATCTGGCTCGTCAGGCGCGCGGTCACCGGTCTCCTGCTTCCGGGCGCACATAACCCGGCAGGCCGACCAGCGGAATGGTGGAGCGCATGAACGTGCCGGTACCGCGACCGACTTCCTCACCCTCGGCATCGACAAGGCGCGCCTCGGCGACAAAAACGCGCCGCTTGCCGCTCAGCCATTTCCCTTCCGCTACGATCGGCCCAGCCTTAAGCGGGCGGGTGAACAGCAGGTTGAATGCGGTGGTGAGGAGGAAGCGATCCGTGACGAGGCTGTTGGCGGCATAAAAAGCCGCATCGTCCAGCATCTTGAAATACAGCGTGCCATGGGTAGCGCCGGCGGCATGGAAATAGTCCGGCGTCACGTCGATGACGATGCGCGCCTCGCCGGGGGCCGAGATATCCAGCCTTGAGGGGAATAATCCGTTGATCGGCGCCGAGGCATAGAGCCGTTCGAGCGCCCGGAAATGCGCGGCCTCGCCGGATGGCGGCGTGCCGTCAGGCTGCGTCACGCGACTCGCCGCCGGCGAGCAGGGCGTAGAGCGCGGCGTCCGAGCCGACGCCACGAATGCGCGCAAGATGGCGCTCGTTGCGCAGCAGGCGCGAGACGCGGGCCAGGGTCTTGAGATGCTCGGCGCCGCTATCCTGCGGAGAGAGCAGCATGAATACGACATCCACGGGCACATCGTCGATTGCATCGAAGGGGATCGGCTCGGCGAGGAGGACCACCGCGCCATGGACGCTCTCAAGGCCTTCCAGCTTGGCGTGGGGAATCGCGATTCCGCCACCAAAGCCCGTCGAGCCAAGGCGCTCCCGCTCGGTGATGCGCTCGACAACCTCGGCGGCATCGAGCCCATAGGCATCGGCCGCCAACTGACCCAGCTTCAGGAAAAGCTGTTTCTTGTTAGGAAGGGCCACCGCGGACGAAACAGCGTTCGCCGCGAGCAAGTCGCTGAAATTATCCATGTTCAACCCGTGTCCTGCGGCCGACCTGGGGATTTCTGCGCCGGGGTGAAGTCCACCCATCATGGCCGCCTGGAGAAAACTTGGCCGGCTGATAGGCGCAAAGGCCATTCGGGTCAACCGGTTGCCGGGGACGGAGTCAGGGGAGGGAGGGCTGCGCATCGCGCGCAGCCCTCGAGCGCATTCAGGCGCGGGGCGGCTCCACCCAGCCGATGGTCCCGTCAGTGCGACGATAGACCATGTTGAAGGTGGCCGTGCTGCTGTTGAGGAACATGAGCGCATTGGTATTGCGCAGATCGAGCATCATCACCGCATCGGATACGCTGGCGCGCGGAATATCCACGCGCATCTCCGCGATCACCACCGGTGCATCGACGTCCACTTCCTCTTCCGCTTCGCTGGACTGGAAGACGACATAATTGGCATCGTCGATGCCGGGCGCATCGCGTTGGGCTTCGGCGGCGAGCGCCTGGCTGTGGCGATCTTTCAGCCGCCGCATGTAGCGGCGCAGCTGCTTTTCGATGCGTTCCGCGGCCTGATCGAAGCAGACATGGGCATCATGGGCCTCGCCCGCGCCCTTGAGGATCAGCCCTGCCATCACATGGCAGACGATGTCGCAGCGAAAGGCGCCATGAGGCGCGTTGCTGAACGTCACGCTGGAGGAGATGGTGCGCGAGAAATACTTGTCGGCGATCGCCTGCATCCGCTCGGCAACATGCGCCTGAAGCGCCTCGCCGGTGTCGACCTGATGACCCGATACGCGGATTTCCATCTGATTTCTCCTTCTTGTTGGACCTGATGGTCTGTGAACGTGGCGCGCCGCCTAGTGAGGATAATCCTCAGACCGGGCGATCGAGCCACAAAGGGTGATCGATCTTTTCCAGAAACGCGGCATGGCGCGCCAGTTCCTGCGGGCTCGGCGAAAACAGACGGGCCGGGCGGAACGGGCGGGTAGCCGGAATGGCCATGGATTGTGTGGTCGTTACGGTGACGGTGATCTGTTCTTCCGCCATCAAGGTGAGGCCGATCTGACGCCCGCCGGTCAGTTCGATATAGAGCTGTGCGAGCAATTCCGCGTCCAGCAACGCGCCATGCTTGATGCGGTGGCTGCGGTCGATCCCGTAGCGGCTGCACAGGGCATCGAGGCTGTGCTTGGCGCCGGGGTGAAGGGTCCGCGCAATCGTCAGGCTGTCGATCATCCGCCCCATGTCGACGGTGGGATGGCCGCACCGCTCCAGCTCGGCATTGAGAAAGCCGAAATCGAACCGCGCATTGTGCGCGACCAGCATTGAATCGTCGAGAAACTCGAGCAACTCTGCGGCCTTGCTGCCGAACAAAGGCTTGTCGGAGAGAAAGCGCGCGGACAGCCCGTGAACCGCCTCGGCCGAGGCGGGCATATCGCGCTGGGGATTGAAATAGGCGTGGTAGGTTTCGCCGGTCGGGATGCGATTGATCAGCTCGACACAGCCGATTTCGACAAGACGGTCACCGCTGAGCGGATCGAAGCCGGTGGTTTCAGTATCGAAGACGATTTCACGCATCGTGGCATTTCACTCGTTGGGGAGGCATTATCGGACCAGCGCCGTGCGAAGGCAAGCAACGAGACGAAAAATCCGCGCTCTCATCCGCCATTTGGGCTGTGCTGTATCCAGCACCAGGTCAGCGCGGCATCGCTTGAGGTGATCGGGAAGCTGACTGGCCTTGATGGCTTCAAACCGCTTTGCGGTCATGCCGGGCCGGCGAAGCACGCGCCTCCGCTGGAGAGACGGCGCGGCGGAAACGACGACGACCATGTCCATGTGCCGCTCGCCCCGCGTTTCGAACAGCAGCGGGATATCGAGAACGACCATCGGCCGGCTGCAATGACGGCGCAGAAACGCTGCGCGCGCCCCGGCAACGGCGGGATGCACAATCCGCTCCAAGGCCCGCAGTTCCTCTGGCTGGCCGATCACCCGGGCACCAAGCATCCGGCGATCGACGCCAGCAGCGCTGGTCGTGCCGGGAAAGCGCGCTTCAATCGCGCCAAGCAAGGCGCCGCCCGGCCCTTGCAATTGATGGACTGCGGCATCGGCATCGAACACCGGCACGCCCGCTGCGCGAAACATGGCGGCTGCGGTCGATTTGCCCATGCCGATCGATCCGGTCAGCCCGATGCGGAATGGACGATGTCTCACGCGCAGACCCGACAAGCGGCGGTCAGGCAGGCACAAGCAGGCGTTCGCGCAACTGCGCATCCAGCTCGCGCGGCGGCTGGGCATCGAAGAAGATGTCAAAGGCAAGCGCGGCCTGGCCGATCAGCATCTCCAGCCCGTCAATGCACATGAGGTCGCGCTTGCGCGCTTGCGCCAGCAGCGGTGTTTCCAGCGGGGCATAGACGATGTCGTAGACCATTGCCTTATCCGGCAACTTTGACAGATCGGGCGTCCATGCCGGCTGCCCGACCATGCCAAGCGAGGTGGAATTGGCCAGCAGATGAGCTGCCGGCAGTGCCGCATCGAAGCCCTGCACCCGGCCGGCCAGACCCAGCCGGTCCAGCAAAGCCTGCCCCTTGGCGGCATCACGCGCGACGATCGTCAGGTCGGTCACACCCACGGACCGCAAGGCGAACCCGATTGCCTGCGCCGCACCGCCGGTGCCGGCGAGAATCGCGCTGGTGCCGCTCCAGCCCCGTGCCAGCAGCGGTTGGAGAAAGCCGCCGGCGTCGGTGTTGGTGCCGATCAGCGGCCCGCCGGTTTCGCAGGCCACCGTGTTGATGGCGCCGATGCGATCACGCACCCCGCCGGGATCATCGACATAATCCAGAGCCGCGATCTTGTGCGGAATGGTGATATTGCAGCCCAGCCAGTCCGGATCGGCCCGGCGCCTGAGGAAATAGCCGGCCAGGTCCTCCGGCGCGACGCGGGTCTTGCGATACTCCGCATCGATACCGAGCTCTTCCAGCCAGAAATTGTGGATGACCGGCGACTTGCTGTGCGCGATGGGGTCGCCGATCACTTCGGCATATGGTTTTCCCTGACTCATGCCGGCAAGATAGAGCGCACGCGCAAATAGTCGAGCAAAGGAAGCAGGGGCAGGCCCTGCACGGCAAAGAGGCTGCCGGAAATGCGCGAGAAAAGCTGCGCGCCCGGCCCCTCGATCCGATAGCAGCCGACGCACCAGCGGCACTGCTCCCAGTCGAGGTCCAGATAATGGTCGATGAAAGCCGCGCTGAGCGGGCGCATCTGGAGCGTGACGCTCTCGATCTGGCGCCATTGCGCCTGCCCGGCCTGCGCGATCACCGCCGCGCTATGGAGCTTGTGCGACCGGCCACTCATCCGCGCGAGCAGATCGGCCGCGGCTTCCCGTGTCTCCACCTTGTCGATCAGGCTGCCGTCATCCAGCTCCAGCGTCTGGTCGCAGCCCAGCACGAACGCGTCCGGATGTCGCATCGACGGGCGACGGCATTTCCATTCCGCCAGCGCGTCGGCCAGATCGCGGGCGTTCAGGCCCTCAGCGACCAGACTGGCCTTGATCGCATCCTCGTCGACGCCGGCTGGAACCGTCTCAAAGGGCACGGCAGCGTCTGCGAGCAAACGCCGGCGACTTTCGCTCTGCGAGGCGAGCAGCAGAGGCGGTGTGCTCATACCGGCCCAAGCCCCGGCAAGCCGCTGCTGCTTTTCAGCCGTTCCTGATAGAGATTGACGATGGCTGCGGCCGTTTCCTCAATGGAGCGTCGGGTGACATCGATGACCGGCCAACCCTGATCGGCAAACATGCGGCGGGCATGGGCCACCTCACCATTCACACGCTCCAGATCTACATAGGCGGTTTCCGGGGCCTGATTGAGTGACAGCAGCCGATTGCGCCGCACCTGCACCAGCCGCTCGGCGCCCGCGGTCAGGCCGACGACCATCGGATGCCGCAATTTGAACAGGCTCGGCGGGGGCGGGGATTCCAGCACCAGCGGGATGTTGGCCGTCTTGTAGCCGCGATTGGCGAGATAAATGCTCGTCGGCGTCTTCGACGTGCGGGACACGCCGGCGAGGACGATATCCGCCTCCTCCCAATTCTCCCAGCCGACGCCGTCATCATGGGCGATGGTGAACTGGATGGCGTCGATCCGCGCAAAATAGGCTTCGTCCAGCACATGTTTGCGACCGGGACGATTGCGCATTTCCTGGCCCAACAAATTGGACATGGCGTCCGTCACTGGATCGAGCGGCGCGACATAGGGAATGCCGATAGCCCGACAGCCATTTTCAAGCCGGCGACGCAGGGTCGGATTGGCCAGCGTGAACAGCACCATGCCGGGATTGCGCGCCACTTCCTCCAAGATGCGCTCCAGATGCTGTTCGGAACGCACCATCGGCCAGAAATGGCGGATCGTCTCGACATTCTCGAACTGGGCGAGCGCCGCCTTTCCGATATGCTCGAGCGTTTCGCCGGTGGAATCCGAAAGCAGATGCAGGTTCAGGCGGTCCATATCCACCGTTCATGTGGAACATTGCGGGATAACACAAGGGACAGAACTGTGGATAACCGCCCCTCCTCATTTCATGCGCACTCACCCTGTCGGAACCCGATCATCTATCCACAGGCCCACAGGCTTGCCCACAGGCTGTGAATCATGGGGATGAGCCTGATGACTCGTCGCGCCTTCATGGATCCGTTCAGGTCAAGCTGTTGGCAAAAGGGTGATGAGCGAATAATGCCCGTTGTCCACTCCCCAACAGAATCCAACAACCTTCTCTTTTATATAAATAGGATATTGGTCTGTGCATGACTCGTCCGTGATCGATCCCGGTGTGACGGCACCGCTGCTGAGCGTCCTGCGCGGCGCTGTCCCGGCGCGTCCGCCCCTCTGGCTGATGCGTCAGGCCGGGCGATATCTGCCGGAATATCGGGCTTTGCGCGCCGAGAAGGGCGGTTTCCTCGATCTTTGCTATGACAGCGAGTCCGCGGCCGAAGTCACCTTGCAGCCCATTCGCCGCTTCGGGTTCGATGGCGCGATCCTGTTTTCCGATATTCTGGTGGTCCCCCATGCTCTGGGTCAGGATCTCTGGTTTGAGGCCGGGGAAGGACCGCGCCTTGCCCCGCCGCTGGTCGAGGGCGAGCTGACAAGTCTCGTACCGGCACCGCAGCGGCTGGCGCCTATCATTGACACGGTCAGGCGCGTGAGGGCCGCGCTGGCCCCGCAGACGACGTTTCTGGGCTTTGCGGGCAGTCCCTGGACGGTGGCGACCTATATGGTCGCCGGGCAGGGCAGCAAGGATCACGCGGCCGCCCGTCGCATGGCCTATCAGCAGCCGGCGAAGTTCGGCGCCATCATCGATGCCGTTATCGAAACGACGGTCGATTATCTCTCCGACCAGATCGCGGCCGGCGTGGATGCCGTGCAGCTTTTCGATAGCTGGGCCGGTTCGCTCAGCCCGGCACAGTTCCGCCAATGGGTGATCGCGCCCAACGCGCGTATCGTCAAAGCCTTGAAGCTGCGCCATCCCGATACGCCGATCATCGGCTTTCCAAAGGGGGCAGGGGCCAAACTCGTCGACTATGCGCAGGAAACCGGCGTCGATGCGCTGGGTCTCGATGAGACGCTCGATCCGGCCTGGGCGGCGCGTGAATTGCCCGCCCATCTGCCGCTGCAAGGCAATCTCGATCCATTGTCGCTGATCGCGGGCGGCGAGACGCTGGATCGGGCAGTGGACGCCATTCTCGAGGCTCTGTCCGGCCGGCCACACATCTTCAACCTGGGCCATGGCATCTTGCCAGACACGCCGATTGCCCATGTCGAGCAACTGGTGGCGCGCGTTCGCGGGTGATCGGCGGCTCTTGGAAAACGCAAACCTGCGCCTCGCACCCCGTTCCAATTCCTCGTCGGCTGGCCTAGAAGGCTTGGTGATCGCGCGCGGTTGTTGAAGCACGACGAAGAGGTTCAGTCTCCATGTCCATCCTGCCCGGCATCGGCTTTCTCGGCGCTGCTTATCCGTGGGTTCTTGCCGCACATGTGATCTTCGTCATCTTCCTGATGGCCAGCCTGTTCATGATCCCGCGCTACTTCATCTACCATCATCAGACCGAGCCCGGCTCGGCCGAGGATCAGGCGTGGATCGAGCGTGAGACGCGGATGAAGCGCATCATCATGAACCCCTCAATCGTGCTGGTCTGGGTGCTCGGCCTGCTGCTGGCCTTTCAGACCGGGGCCTGGAGCGAGGGCTGGTTCCACGCCAAGCTGCTGCTGGTGATCGTCCTCTCGGGCTTTCACGGCTGGATCGTGGGCTATTCCAAGAAGCTCGCGCGAGGCTTGCGCCCCTGGCCGGAAAAGCGCCTGCGCATGATCAACGAGGTGCCGGCGCTGCTCGTGACCCTGATCGTCATTCTGGTGATCGTCCGCCCGTTCTGAACGGACCGTTGCGAGCGGTGAGACGGCCATCGCTCTGCGCTTGACTTGGAATCGGCCAGTGCGTAATTCGGGGCGTTCCCTTTACAGGCGCTGACCTATGCGCCTGATTGCCCTCTCCAGGCATTCCGGCACAGTCATATTTCCTTTATTTTCACTCCCGCCGTCGGACCCAATCCATGCATCTTAAAGATTTGAAGCGCAAAGCCCCGGCCGAGCTGGTCGCCATGGCCGAGGAACTCGGCGTTGAAGGTGCCTCGACGCTGCGCAAGCAGGACCTCATGTTCGCCATCCTCAAGGAGCAGGCGGAAAATGGCGAGCAGATCATGGGTCTGGGTACCATCGAGGTGCTGGCCGATGGCTTCGGCTTCCTGCGCAGCCCTGAGGCGAACTATCTGGCCGGCCCGGACGACATCTACGTCTCGCCCAATCAGGTCCGCAAATTCGGCCTGCGCACCGGTGACACGGTGGAAGGCGAGATCCGCGCACCCAAAGATGGCGAGCGCTATTTCGCGCTGACCAAGCTCGTCTCGGTCAATTTCGACGATCCCGATGTGGTCCGTCACCGCGTCAATTTCGACAATCTGACGCCGCTTTATCCCGACGAGAAGCTGCGGCTCGACACGCTTGATCCTACGATCAAGGACAAGTCAGCCCGCGTCATCGACATCATCGCGCCGCAGGGCAAGGGCCAGCGCGCGCTCATCGTGGCGCCGCCGCGGACCGGCAAGACCGTGCTGCTGCAGAACATCGCCAAGGCGATCACCGACAATCATCCCGAGGTCTTCCTGCTGGTGCTGCTTATCGACGAGCGGCCGGAGGAAGTCACGGACATGCAGCGCAGCGTGAAGGGCGAGGTGGTTTCCTCCACTTTCGACGAGCCCGCGACGCGCCACGTCCAGGTCGCCGAAATGGTGATCGAAAAGGCCAAGCGCCTTGTCGAGCACAAGAAGGATGTCGTCATCCTGCTCGATTCCATCACGCGCTTGGGCCGCGCCTACAACACCGTCGTTCCCAGCTCCGGCAAGGTGCTGACCGGCGGTGTCGATGCCAACGCCCTGCAGCGCCCGAAGCGCTTTTTCGGCGCAGCGCGGAACATCGAGGAGGGTGGCTCGTTGTCGATCATCGCCACGGCACTCATCGATACGGGTAGCCGCATGGACGAAGTGATCTTCGAGGAGTTCAAGGGCACCGGTAACTCGGAAATCGTCCTGGATCGCAAGGTCTCGGACAAGCGCATCTTCCCGGCGCTGGATGTCGGCAAATCCGGCACCCGTAAGGAAGAGCTGCTGGTCGAGAAGGACAAGCTCTCAAAGATGTGGGTGCTGCGTCGTATTCTCATGCAGATGGGCACGATCGACGCGATGGAATTCCTGCTCGACAAGATGAAGGATTCCAAGACCAACGAAGACTTCTTCGCCACGATGAACCAGTAACGCATTTCAACAGGGGTTACGCGCTGCCATGGCTGAAATCTGGTCACATATCGTCTCGGACGTCTCCACGCTGTTCTCGGGCGATATCAGCGCCTGGTCCGCGTTCGTCAAAGTTCTGTTGATCGACGTCGTCCTGGCCGGGGACAACGCCATTGTCATCGGCGCGCTCGCGGCGGGATTGCCGGCGCATCAGCGCCGGATGGTCATCTTCATCGGTATCATTGCCGCGCTGGTGCTGCGCATCGCCTTTGCGCTCGTGGTCACGCAGCTTATGCAGATCATCGGGCTGATTTTTGCCGGCGGCATCCTGCTCCTGTGGGTATCCTGGAAGATGTACCGCGAGATCGTGCAGGGGGCAGGACACAATGCCGGCTCGCCTGAGGTGGAAGGTGACGAGCATTCCGGGCTTCGTCCCGCGAAGAGCTTCATCGGCGCGGCTTGGGCTGTGGCGGTTGCAGACGTCTCCATGAGCCTCGACAATGTGCTGGCGGTGGCCGGTGCAGCCCGCGAGCACCCCGGTATTTTGATGATCGGCCTGGTCTTCGCGGTCGCTCTGATGGGCATCGCTGCGAATATCATCGCGAAATATATCGAGCGCTATCGTTGGATTGCCTGGATCGGCTTGCTGGTCATTCTCTATGTGGCCGCGACGATGATCTACACCGGCATCACAGACAAGGATATCGGGCTGCTTCAGCTCTTCGCCTGAGCGGAGAGGCAAATCGCTAAACAGGAACCGGCAGCGCTCAGCAAAGGAGCGCTGCCGGTTTCCTTGTTTCTGGCTAACCGTTGCCGGGAGATATCGCCGGCCGAGGGCAATTTGCTAGCGAAATGAGCCCCGATGCGGCATGTCATGCCCACCCTATCTCGCGCGGAGCCCTGCCATCATGAAGTTCAAGGTCGATGTTGAGTGCACCCCGGAAGAGGCACGGTCGTTTCTCGGTCTGCCTGATCTGAAGCCGATCCATGATCTTTATATTCAGGCGGTGCTCGATACGATGAGCGGCCAGACCAACCTTGAGCAGATGGAGCGGATGTTCCGCAGCATGTCGCCGCTGGGCGATGCAGGCATGAAGCTGTTTTCCAGCCTCATGGATATTGGCATGGGCGCAGCGGGCGCTGGCTCTCCTGCAAAATCCAAGAACGACGGTTGATTTTTCACGTGGTTTGACGATCGATGACGGATCGGGATACGATTTTTGCGCTCTCCAGCGGGCAACTGCCTGCCGCGATTGCGATCCTCCGGGTATCCGGACCTCTCGCGCTTGAGGCTGCTCGCGTCATAACAGGTCGGGATGCCCCAGCGGCTCGGCAAGCGGCGTTGCGGCGGTTTTTCGATCCGGCGAATGGCGACTTGCTTGATGAGGGTTTGCTGATTTGCTTTCCCGGCCCCAATACAGAGACCGGCGAAGACATGGCCGAATTCCAATGCCATGGCTCCCATGCGGTGGTGCGGGCGTTGGAAGCCGCTCTGGCTGCCATGCCGGGCTTTCGGCGGGCAGAGGCGGGCGAGTTTACCCGGCGCGCCTTTCTGAACGGCAAGATGGATCTCGCCGGGATCGAAGGCTTAGGCGATTTGATCGCGGCAGAGACGGCGCTGCAACGGCGTGCTGCCATGGCGATGATGGGTGGAGCGTTCTCCCGCAAGATCGACTCCTGGACGACAGACCTTCGACTGCTCGCCGCACAGATCGAGGCTCAGCTCGATTTTTCCGATGAAGGGGACGTATCGGGCGCGGACCTCGCGCGCATCACAGCCGCAGCGATTGAGATCAGCGCAGACATGCGTAATGAACTGCAGCGTCCCTCCGCGGACCGATTACGCGATGGTATTCGCGTCGCCATCGGCGGTCCGCCCAATGCTGGCAAGTCGTCCCTGTTCAACCAGCTGGTTGGACGCGATGCTGCGATTGTCTCCCCTCATGCGGGAACGACCCGCGATGTGATCGAGGCGTCAGTCGCCCTCAATGGCATCGCATTCGTGTTGTCTGACTCGGCGGGACTACGCGAAGCCGGTGACGAGATCGAGCAGATCGGCATCGGACGCGCGGAAGTTCTTTTGGCCGAGGCTGACATCGTGCTGTGGCTAGGGCGGTCTGAAGACGCGCCCTCAGGTCGAGGGGAATTGGTGCAGGTCGCACCGAAAGCCGATCTTGCTCTCGCAGATCGCGAGGCATCGAGCCTGCACGTGTCGAGCGTGACAGGTGAGGGGATTGATTCTCTCATTGAGGAACTGTGTGCGCTGGCCGGCAGCATGCTGCCGGCGCCCGGCGACTATGCGCTATCACAGCGGCAACGAGCTATCATAAAACGAGCGGGTGATGCTTTGGACGCCTGCGCTGGTGAGCCAGACGAAATCCTGGTTGCAGAAAATCTTCGTCAGGCGCTGGCCGCTCTGGATGAATTGACCGGACGCACCACGACTGAGCTTGTACTGGACGAGGTGTTTCGCGGCTTCTGCATCGGCAAATAGAGCGGGTTGTTCCACGTGGAACGTCGGCCTGTCCGCAATGCTTTGACGCTCTTTGATGTGGCCGCTAGGGGCTGGGACATGAGCAAGCATGCGCAAGCCATGTTCGATGTCATCGTTGTCGGCGGTGGCCATGCCGGCACGGAAGCTGCGGCCGCAGCCGCGCGCCGCGGCGCGCGTGTCGCTTTGGTAACGGCCGATCCGAGCCGCATCGGGGAAATGTCCTGCAATCCTTCCATCGGCGGGTTGGGCAAGGGCCACCTCGTACGCGAAGTGGATGCCCTGGATGGGTTAATGGCGCGGGCCGCAGACAGCGCCGCCATCCATCGCCGAATGCTCAATGCCAGCAAGGGTGCCGCTGTCCGAGGCCCGCGTGTTCAGGCCGATCGGCGGAAGTACCGCGCGGCCATTCAGAGCATGATCGCTGCGCAAGCGGGCCTTTCGGTCATTGGCGGTGAAGTGGCGGCCTTGGATGCCGGCCCTGCCGGGGCCCTGAACGGCGTCGTGTTCGCGGATGGGCAGAAGCTGGGCGGACAAGCCGTAGTCCTCACGACCGGAACATTTCTAGGCGGCCTGATGTTCAGGGGCGCGGAGCGAGTTGTCGGCGGGCGGATCGGTGAGCATGCCGCGAATACCTTGGCTCAACAATTGCGGGACCTCGACCTCCCGATGGGGCGCCTCAAGACGGGGACACCGGCCCGTCTGAATGGACGCACGATTGATTGGGCCCGGCTGGAAGAGCAGCCGTCAGATCTCGACGCCTGGTCGATGTCCTATTTAGGTCTGGTTGAACGCGAACAGCTGCCGCAACTTCGCTGCGCCATCACCCGGACCAACGGCGAAACGCATCGCATCATTCGCGATAACCTCGGCCTCTCACCCTTGTTCTCTGGCGATATTGAGGGGAGGGGACCACGCTATTGTCCCTCAATCGAGGACAAGATTGTCCGCTTCGGAGACCGGGAGGGCCATCAGGTCTTCCTCGAGCCCGAGGGTCTGGATGACAATCTTGTCTATCCCAATGGCCTGAGCTCGTCCCTGCCGACGGATGTGCAGATTGCATTCCTCCGGTCCATGGAAGGGCTGGAGCAAGTCGAGGTCGCCGTTCCCGGCTACGCGGTCGAGTATGACCATATCGACCCGCGCGCCTTGGATCGGACCCTTTCGCTCCGTGAGATGCCTGCGCTCTTTCTGGCCGGTCAGATCAATGGCACCACCGGCTATGAGGAGGCTGCGGCACAGGGGCTTGTGGCTGGCGCGAACGCTGCCGCTCATGCCTTGGGTCTTGATCCTTTACTGCTTGACCGGGCAGAAAGCTATATTGGCGTTCTTATTGACGATCTCTGCCTGCAGGGGATCACCGAACCCTACCGAATGCTGACCGCGCGCGCCGAGTTCCGGCTGCGACTGCGTGCGGACAACGCTGCAACGCGCCTCACGCCGACGGCCGTTCGGCTTGGCTTGGCAAGCGCTACCCGAATGACTTGTTGGCACGAGCGGGAGGAAGCACGCGCGGCGCTCGCTAACGTGTTGGAGAAGCAAGTGTCCGGCACTGATTTACGCGCGGCAGGGGCAAATGTTCGCGACGACGGTGTCCGCAGATCCCTCGCTGAGTGGGCTCGTTTCCCGGCAGTGGTGCGCGGGCATCTCGCCAAATATGCGCCGGCCCTGGAAACGGGAGAAGACGGCCTTGTCGAAGAGCTTTTGCAGGACGCGATCTATGCGCCTTACGTCGAAAGGCAGGACGCGGAAGTGAGGGCCCTCCGCGCCAATGACGCCATTGCGCTGCCCGCCGACCTCGATTTTTCTGCGGTCGGCGGTTTGAGCACAGAGATGGTCGAACGGTTGACCCTTGCGCGCCCCGAGACGCTTGGTGGTGCCGCCCGGATCAGGGGAATTACGCCGGCAGCTTTGGCCGCGCTGCTCGTCGCAGCGCGGACGGGCCGCGCCGCATGACGGAGGAAGAGGCGCAAGCGTGGCTCTCCGATCAAGGCTGGTGGGATGGTCCAACCGGGGATAGGCTGCGGACTTTTGTGGACCTCGTACTGGAAGAGGCCGGCCGGCAGAACCTCATTTCTGTTGGGACCAAGGCATCCATTTGGGCGCGGCATATTGTAGACTCCGCCCAGTTGCTAACTCATGCGGTATCCGATCAAACGCCCGCCGATGGACTGTGGCTGGACCTCGGAACCGGCGCTGGGTTTCCGGGCCTGGTTATCGGCTGCTTGCGCGAGGCGCCGATTCGTCTCGTAGAGGTCCGTCCCTTACGAGTCGCTTTCCTCAAACGCTGTGCCGAAGCTCTCGATCTTGGTCACGTGGAGGTGGTTCAATCCAAGGTGGAATCGGCCGGATTTGATCGGCCCGCCGCGGTGATC
Source organism: Sphingobium sp. B2D3C (assembly GCF_025961835.1). Taxonomy (NCBI): domain Bacteria; kingdom Pseudomonadati; phylum Pseudomonadota; class Alphaproteobacteria; order Sphingomonadales; family Sphingobiaceae; genus Sphingobium; species Sphingobium sp. B2D3C. The sequence continues at coordinate 3,073,288 of NZ_JAOQOK010000001.1, forward strand.
AGTGCTCGCGCTTATGCGCCTTTGGATCGACTGCTCGCCACAGCGCATCATTTGGCGGACGAAAACACAATCTGGCTGCTTCCCAAGGGCCGGAGCAGTGAGAAGGAACTGGAAATTGTCCGACCGGACTGGCAAGCTGTGTTTCACGTGGAACAAAGCGTCACGGACGCCGAAAGCGCCATTCTAACAGTCCGCCAGCTGAAAAAACGTGTCCCGGTCAGAGCGACCGATAAAAAGCCGGTCAGTTCGAGACGGAATGGCAAGAGGCGCAAAGCGGCAGCGACGTCGGCGAGGCCAAAAGGACAGTCATGATCAGCATTGCAATCGCGAACCAGAAAGGCGGCGTTGGCAAAACCACCACGGCGATCAATCTCGCTACTGGCTTGGCTGCCACTGGTCACCGCACCCTGCTGATCGATCTTGATCCGCAGGGCAATGCCTCCACGGGGATGGGGGTCACGACGAAGGATCGCGCGCGGTCGAGCTACGATCTTCTGATGGGGGACTGTGAGCTTGACGATGCGGTGATTCGCACGGTCGTGCCGGGCCTAGACCTCATTCCTGCCACACAGGATCTCTCTGGGGCTGAGATCGAACTGATCGATGTCGAGCAAAGGACCCATCGTCTTGCCAACGCTTTAAACAATACGGAGGCCGGTCGTTGGGAGGTCTGCCTGATTGACTGCCCGCCGTCGCTAGGGCTGTTGACGGTCAATGCCATGGTCGCGGTGCAGTCGATCCTTGTGCCGCTGCAATGCGAGTTCTTTGCCCTTGAGGGCCTGTCGCAGCTGCTGCAGACCTTCGAGCGCATTCGGGCGCGGTTCAATCCGGACCTGTCAATCCTCGGCGTGGCGCTAACGATGTACGATCGCCGGAATCGGCTGACCGATCAGGTCGCGGACGATGTGCGGGCCTGTCTCGGCGACCTCGTGTTCAAGACGGTCATCCCGCGCAACGTGCGCCTCTCGGAAGCCCCCAGCCACGGGCTGCCCGCCCTTATCTACGACATGCGCTGTGCCGGATCGGAAGCCTATATGGCGCTCGCGCGCGAACTGATCGAGAAGCTTCCCAAGGAGACCGTAGCGGCATGAGCGACGCAGATGTATCCGGCAAGCCGCGTCGTTTGGGGCGTGGTCTTTCTGCCCTGCTCGGTGAAGCCGAACGCGACGTATCGGTTTCCGAGGAGGGCCGGGCTGGGGCGGATAGCGGGACAAGCGATGCGGACCGGCCCAAGGCCGTGCGCTTCCTTGAAATCGTGCGCGTGTCGCCTCATCCCGATCAGCCGCGGCGACATTTTGATGAAGGTGCGCTCTCTGAACTCGCAGACAGCATCCGCGAGCGGGGAATCATCCAGCCCATCGTTGTGCGACCGCTTGGGAATGATCGCTATCAGATCGTCGCGGGTGAGCGGCGCTGGCGGGCCGCGCAGAAGGCGCAGCTTCACCAGATCCCCGCGATCGTCCGCGACTTCACCGAGGCGGAGACGCTTGAGATCGCGCTGGTTGAGAACATCCAGCGCGAGGAGCTGAATCCGATCGAGGAGGCGCAGGCCTATCAGCGCCTGATCAATCAGTTTCACCACACCCAGGACGCGCTGGCCCGGATCGTCGGCAAGTCGCGCAGCCATATTGCGAACCTGATCAGGTTGCTGGATCTGCCGGAGCCTGTTCAGGAGTTGGTGATGACCGGGGCCCTGTCCATGGGGCACGGGCGCGCCCTTATCGGCTCCGCCGATTGCGCGGACCTGGCGAAAGATGTTGCGTCAAAGGGCCTTTCCGTCCGCGAAACCGAGCGCTTAGTTCGCTTGGCACGTGAAGGAAAATCGGCGCCACGTGCTGAGGCGCGGCCCGCGTTGGGCCGTGATCCCGATCTGATCGCCATGGAACAGCATCTGTCTGATCTGCTCGGCCTGCGCGTCGGCATCAATCATGAGGGCGGGAAAGGCACGCTGACCCTGCAATATTCCAGCCTCGAACAGCTGGACATGATCTGCCAGAAGCTGACCGGCGGCGGCTTCTAATCGCTTCCTTCGGGCGTCAGCGCCGCTTGGCCAGCGCGTCGAACGCCTGAAGGTCGCGCAGAAGCGCTGGCAGGTCGCGCAACGGCACCATGTTCGGGCCGTCGCTCGGCGCGCGGTCAGGGTCTTCATGCGTTTCGATGAATATGGCCGCGACGCCGATTGCAACCGCAGCGCGCGCCAGCACGGGCACGAAGCGTCGTTCGCCGCCTGAGCTTTCTCCTCGTCCGCCCGGCTGCTGGACACTGTGGGTGGCATCGAACACGACCGGGCAGCCGGTTTCTGCCAGAAGGGGGAGCGCCCGCATGTCGCTGACCAATGTGTTATAGCCAAAGCTCGCGCCGCGTTCGGTCAGCATGACCAGATCGTTTCCGGCACTGCGCAGCTTGCGCACGACATTCGCCATGTCCCAAGGGGCCAGAAACTGCCCCTTCTTGACGTTGACGACGCGGCCGGTTGCGGCAGCAGCCAGCAAGAGATCGGTCTGGCGGCAGAGGAAGGCCGGAATCTGGAGGACATCCACCACCTCAGCGACTGGCGCGCATTGCGCCGCATCATGCACATCAGTGATCACCGGGCAGCCGAACTGCGCTTTCACCTCTGCAAACACATCCAGCGCTTGGGCTAGGCCGATGCCGCGCGGCGCATCCACGGAGGTGCGGTTCGCCTTGTCGAAGCTGCTCTTGTAGATGAGCGGCATTCCAAGCGCGCTGGTCATCTCGACAAGGGCCTGCGCCGTCTCCAGCGCATGCGCCCGCGATTCCATCGCGCATGGCCCGGCGATCAAGGCGAGAGGGCGGTCATTTGCGATGCGCATCTGCCCTATGGTGATGCTGCGCGGTGCTGTCTGTGTCATGCATTCCGCATAGCTGGACTGCGCGATCCCGCAAAGCCTGCGCAGCGCCCACGCATCACAGGGGAGGCTGGCCGTTTATCCCTTCTGCTCCCAGACAGGCGGCGAGACCCCTGCGATAATCTGGAAACCGCGGCTCCCAGCCGAGCAGGCGTTTCGCCTTGCCATTCGCGACACGCCGGTTCTCGCTATAGAAAGCCCGTGCGGCCGGAGACAGGCCCGCATCTTCCAAAGATTGCATGGGCGGGACAGGAAGGCCGAGGAGGGCACAGCCGAACACAATGACGTCATTCTGCGAACAGGGCATGTCGTCGGCGAGATTATAAACGCCTGAGCGCCCGGCCATGCCGGCCAATATGCCAGACACGATATCCTCCACGTGGATTCGGCTAAATATCTGATCAGGGAGATCTATTTTGCGGGCCCGGCCCTCGCGAACACGATCCAGGGCACTGCGCCCCGGGCCGTAAATGCCGGGCAACCGAAACACCCGAACGCGCGCGCCAAGATTCTGCCACGCTAGATCAGCAGCGGCTCGAGCATTGCGCCGGCCTTTGCCGACGGGTGCACTTTCATCCACCCATGCGCCGCCGGTATCCCCATAGACCCCGGTCGACGACAGATAGCCGATCCAACCGGCAGGTGCTTCTTCCAGCAAGGCACCATAGTGCTGCAGCACTGGATCGCCTTCGTCCGTTGGAGGAACAGAGGACAGGATGTGGGTCGCCCGGCGCATGGCGTTTGTAACCGCCGCGTCGTCATCGAATGCGATCGTGCCGGCACGCCCGGTCGCCTCGACCGTCCAACCGCGCGATCGGAGCGCCTCGGCGAGCCGTGTAGCGGTGTAACCAAGTCCAAAGATCAGCATGTGGGGCATCAGGTCGAGTTCCGCATATGGCTGCCCCTAATGGGCAGCCCCCCAGCTCGATCCGGTGCCAATTTCCACGCCAAGCGGCACGGTGAGCGTAACGAGTGGCTCTGCGGCGCTGGCCATGACAGACCGGATGATCGGCGTGGCGGCCGCCACATCGTCTTCCGGCAGCTCAAACACCAGCTCGTCATGGACCTGCAGCAGCATCTTCACCCGGTCCAGCCCGGCATCCCGAAGAGCCGGACCCATGCGCACCATTGCGCGCTTGATGATGTCCGCGCTGGTTCCCTGAATAGGGGCGTTGATCGCGGCGCGCTCCGCCCCCTGACGGACGTGCTGCACCGGCGACTTGATCTGGTTGAACCAGGTCTTGCGGCCGAACAGCGTGGTCGTGTGCCCCGTGGAACGCACCTTCTCCAGTGTCTCGTTGATATAGGCCGAGATGCCGGGGAAGCGGTCGAAATAGCGGCTGATCATGGCCTGGGCTTCGTCCGCGTCGATCTCCAGACGGGCCGCCAACCCCCAGCGTGAGATGCCGTAGAGAATGGCGAAGTTGATCGTTTTGGCCCGCGCACGCGTCTCGCGGGTCATCTCGCCGAACAGCTCCTGGGCGGTCGCGGCATGAATATCCTCGCCGCGCAGGAAGGCGTCCCGCAACTGGGGCACGTCGGCCATGTGCGCCGCAAGGCGAAGCTCGATCTGGCTGTAGTCCGCAGCCAAGATCACATTGCCCTGTTCGGCAATGAAGGCATCGCGAATCTGGCGACCGGTTTCGGTGCGGATGGGGATGTTTTGCAGGTTTGGGTCGGTCGAGGAGAGGCGGCCGGTCTGCGCGCCGGTCAGCGAGTAGCTGGTGTGGACACGTCCGGTATCGCGGTTGATCTGGGCCTGCAGGGCGTCGGTATACGTCGATTTGAGCTTCGAAAGCTGGCGCCAGTCCAGCACCAGGCCGGCGATCTTGACGCCATCCGCCTTCATCCGCTCGAGCACGGTCACGTCCGTGGAATAAGCGCCGGACTTGCCTTTCTTGCCGCCCTTGAGGCCCATTTTCTCGAACAGGATCGCGCCCAGCTGCTGGGTCGATCCGATGGCGAAGGGCTGGTCGGCCTCAGCGTGAATCTCTTCTTCCAGCCGTGCCATTTCCTGCGCGAACCGGCCGGAGAGCCGGGAGAGATGATCGCGATCCACCTTGATGCCGCTGCGCTCCATGCCGGCGACCACCGGAATGAGCGGGCGGTCCACCAGCTCATAGACCCGGGTCGCGCCTTCTTGGGCGAGGCGGGGCTTGAACCGCGTCCACAGCCGCCAGGTCACGTCCGCATCCTCGCCGCCATAGCGTGTGGCGGCATCGAGCGGCACCTGCGCAAAGCTGATCGCCTTCTTGCCGGTGCCGGTGACGTCCTTGAAGCTGATGCACGTATGCTCAAGCACCGCGTGCGCAACCTCATCCATGCCGTGGCCGGCAAGGGACTGCCCGGCATCGAGATCGAAGCTCATCACCAGCGTGTCGTCGAAGGGCGTGACAGACAGCCCATGCCGCGCCAGCACGTTGAGATCATATTTGATGTTGTGGCCGATCTTCAGCACGCTCGCGTCGGCAAACAACGGGCGAAGGCGGGCGATGGCGTCCGCCATGGGAATCTGTGGCGGCGCTTCGGCGAACATGTCGTCGCCGCTGCGGTGGTCCAGCGGAATATAACAGGCCGTGCCGGGGGCGGTGGCGAGGCAGATGCCCACCAGATTGGCAGCCATGCTGTCGAGGGAATCCGTCTCCGTGTCGATGGCGATGATGCCGCTGGCGTAGGACTGCGCAATCCACGCATCCAGCCGCTCCAGCGTCGTCACCGTCTCGTAGCTCTCGCAGTTGATCGGGGGCAGGGGGATGAAATCCGGCGTCGTCGGGTCGAGCGCGGCGTCCACGACCGCCTCGGCGACGGGATCCGCCGTCTGCCGGCCCGGCGCATGGCTGGCCATGCGGGCCAGCAGCGCCTTGAAGCCCTGATCCTCAAGAAAGGCGCGCAGCGGCTCGGCGGGGATGCCATCCAGCTTGAGATCATCGAGCGCGTGCGGCAGCGGCACTTCGCAGTGGAGCGTAACCAGTTCGCGCGAGAGGCGGGCGAGCTCGGCATGCTCGATCAGCCGTTCCTTGAGCTTGGATGGCTTCATGTGCGGCGCTGCGGCGAGCACCGCATCCAGGTCGCCATATTCCCCGATGAGCTTCGCAGCGGTCTTCGCGCCGACGCCGGGCACGCCGGGGACATTGTCGACGCTGTCGCCCATCAGGGCCAGCACATCGCGCAGCTGCTCGGGTGCGACGCCGAACTTGTCCTGCACATAATCGGGGCCGCGACGCTCATTCTTCATGGTGTCGAGCATGTCCACGCCCGGCTGGATGAGCTGGGCCAGATCCTTGTCGGACGAGACGATCGTCACGTCCCAGCCCTGCGCTACCGCCTGGCAGGTGTAGGTGGCGATGATATCGTCGGCCTCGAATCCGGCTTCCTCGATGCACGGCAGCGAAAAGGCGCGGGTGGCCTCGCGGATCAGCGGAAACTGCGGGATCAGGTCTTCCGGCGGCGGCGGGCGATGGGCCTTGTACTGATCGTAGAGATCGTTGCGGAAGGTGTGCGAGCCCTTGTCGAGGATCACCGCGAGATGGGTCGGCCCCTCCTCCTTGTCCAGCGCGTCGGCGAGCTTCCAGAGCATCGCCGTATAACCGTATACCGCGCCGGCGGGCGTGCCATGGCGGTTGGTGAGCGGTGGAAGCTGGTGATAGGCGCGAAAGATGTAACTCGAGCCATCGACGAGATAGAGATGATTGCGGGAAGCCATGCGAAGCGGGATAGCGCGGCCACGGGCGGGAGGCCAGCGCCGATCAGGCTCCATCCACGGCGAGGCGCCCCAGGGCCGGGTCATCGGTGAAGAAGCCATCCACCCCAAGCGACAGGTAGCGCCGGATCTCTGCCACTGAGCCCGCCTCATGCCGGGCATTTTCGCCGCCGGGACCGCGCAGATCGCTCGGCAAGAAGCGGTTCTCGGGGCGGAAGGTATACAGATAGACGCGGAGACGGGCGGCATGCGCATCGGCCACAAGGCGGGTCGGCTTGCCGAGGGGGCCATTGGTGTCCAGCGGCATGGCCGAGCGCGAGGAGGGGCCGATGGCGTCGGCATAGTCGGCAATGGCTGCGAGCCCGGCTGGGGATGCCATGTCGCCATAGGTCGTCTTCAGCCCGGCGAGGGCGGCATCGGCGGGCTGGCGGTCAAAGGTTTCAAACAACTGGAGCAGCTGGATATTCGCCGCCCGGCCGATTTTCTGCCGAATGGCGCGCAGATTGGCGGTCTCGAAGGACTGAATGACGATCGGGCAGCGGCGCATATAATCGTGGCCGGCCAACGCACTGAGCAGGGCGTCTTCAAGCGGCAGGCCGATGCTGGCGAAGTAGGTGGAGTGCTTGATTTCCGGAATCAGGCCGATCGTTCTGCCCTGCGTGCTCGCCTGCACCGCGACGAATGCGATGATCTCGTCCAGCGTCGGGATGGGGAACTGGCCGTCGTAGCTTTGGCTTTCCGGGCGGATGGCACCCAATCGCTCGACGGCACGCAGGGTCTTGAGTTCCGCCAGCGAAAAATCCTCGGTGAACCAGCCGGTGACCGCCTCGCCATCGATCTGCTTCGTGGTCCGGCGGTCCGCAAATTCAGCGCGCGTTGCGACATCGGTGGTGCCGCCGATCTCGTTTTCATGACGCGCAACGAGCACGCCGTCGCGCGTCATCACCAGGTCCGGCTCAATGAAATCCGCGCCGTCCGCAATGGCCCGGCCATAAGATTCCAGCGTATGCTCGGGCCGCAGGGCGCTCGCACCCCGGTGGGCGAACACGAGGGGCGGCTTGCCGTCGAGCGTCTGAGCGCGGCCGGCTTCCCTGCCGATAGCGGGTGTCGCCAACGCTGCGACGCCCAAGCCGATGGCATCCCTTCGGGTCAACATTCCACCTCTACCGCGAGAGTCAGGACGGGCACGAGCCTATGCGTCGTGCTGGCGCATCTTCGTGATAGGACGATGGCGCTCATTTTGCCTCCTGCCCTCGCGCCCGTTGCCTGATTGGACTTGCCGCGATAGGAGGCCCCCAAGAAAAATCCGGATCACATAATCGAAGGAGCCGGCCGTGGCAGGCCATAGCAAATTCAAGAACATCATGCACCGCAAGGGCGCGCAGGACAAGAAGCGCTCGGCCATGTTCTCCAAGCTCTCGCGCGAGATCACCGTCGCGGCCAAGATGGGCGCGCCGGACCCGGACATGAATCCGCGTCTGCGGCTGGCGATCAATGCGGCCAAGGCGCAGTCCATGCCCAAGGACAACATCCAGCGCGCGATCGACAAGGCGAGCAAGGGCGACGCGGAGAATTACGAGGAAGTGCGCTATGAGGGCTACGGCCCGGGTGGCGTGGCGATCATCGTCGAAGCGCTGACCGACAACCGCAATCGCACCGCGACCAACGTCCGCACGGCTTTCTCCAAAAATGGTGGCAATCTGGGCGCGTCCGGCGCGGTGAGCCACGGGTTCGATCGCATGGGCCTGATCACCTATCCGGCCTCCGTCGGCGATCCCGACGCGATCTTCGAGGCTGCCCTGGAAGCGGGCGCGGACGATGTGTCGTCGAACGACGATGAGCACGAGATCTGGACGGCCATGGATGCCCTGCACGAGGTCGCCAAGGCGCTGGAGGACAAGCTCGGCGCTGCAGCAAGCGCCAACCTCGCGTGGAAGCCGCAGACCACCGTGGAACTGGACGAGAGCAATGCCGGCACGCTGCTCAAGCTCGTCGACGCGCTGGACGATGACGACGACGTGCAGACCGTCTGGGGCAATTACGAGGTTCCCGACGACGTGATGGAAAAGCTGGGGTGATCGCCCGCATCTTGCGGTCATGATCATTCTGGGTCTCGACCCCGGCCTTGGCACCACGGGCTGGGGCCTGATCCGGGCGCAGGGCAATCGCCTGTCTCATATTGCCAATGGCCAGATCCGCACCGCAGCGAGCGATGCCTTGCCCGCCCGGCTGGTGGCGCTCGATGCGGCGCTGGCGGCACTGATCGCGGAACATCGGCCGGCGGAAGCGGCGGTCGAAGAGGTGTTCATCAACACCAACCCGCAATCGACGCTCAAGCTGGGGCAGGCGCGGGGCGTTATTTTGCTCGGCGCCGCGCGCACCGGCATACCGGTCGGCGAATATGCAGCCCGGCTCGTCAAAAAAGCCATTGTGGGCGTCGGCAATGCAAGCAAGGATCAGATCCACGCCATGGTCATGCGGTTGCTGCCGGGAACGAGCGTGGTCGGTCCTGATGCAGCAGATGCACTTGCCGTCGCCATCACCCATGCGCATCTTCGCGCCAGTCGGCGGCTCGAACGGGGCGAGTGAGGTCTGGAAGCCGTCCCCGTGCGGGACGGGCGTGCCATCGTTGTAGAAGGAGTTGGGCATGAGGTCGGCCCGAAGGGTTGGTGTGCTGGCAATCATCGCAAGCAGCATCGCGGCTGGACCCGCAGCGGCCGAACTGCCGCCATCGGTCAAGGCCATGCTGGATGCCGCCATCGCAAGCGGGGATGCCGGGGCGCTCGCCACCGTCGCGCGCTTTGCCAAGCAGACGCATCCCGACAATGCCGCGGAGATCGACGAGAAGATTCAGGCGCACAAGGCCGCCATTGATGCTGAGCGGGAAGCCCGGCTGAGGCAGGCGAGCTTCTTTCACGCCTGGTCAGGCAGTGGCGAACTGGGTGGCTTTATCACCACCGGCAACACCGAAAGCTCCGGCATAAGCGCGGGCCTCTCGCTCGAACGGCGCGGGATCGACTGGTTGCACAAGTTCCGCGCCAATGTCGATTATCAGCGCAGCGATGGCGTCACGACGCGCAACCAGTGGCTGGCAAGTTATGAGCCCAACTTCACCCTGAACGACGCGATCTACGCTTATGGGCTCGCGACCTACGAGAAAGACCGGTTCCAGGGCTTTTCGGACCGCACCACGGCCTCAGGCGGCGTCGGTGTGCGGCTGGTGCGGCAGGCCGATTTCAGTCTAGACATCAAGGGCGGGCCGGCTTGGCGGCACACCGTCGGGATCGACGAGCCCGATACGACTGAGCTGAACACGCTGGCCGCCGCCGATCTGCGCTGGCAGATTTCGCGCGCCTTCGAACTCAAGAACAATGCCCAGGCGGTGTGGAGCTCCGGGAATAGCAGCTATGCGAATACCACGGGCCTCACTGGCAAGCTCAACGGTTCGCTTTCCGCGCGCCTCTCTTATGCGGTGCGCCATGAGACGTCACCGCCCGCAGGCTCGGAGATGACGGATACGATCACGCGCGCGACGCTGGTCTACGATTTCTGACGCACGCCTCGCTGCTGCCAGCGTCAGGCCTTGCCCCAGAAGAGGAACGCCACCGCGCCGATGAGGCAGGCCAGGGCACCGAAATGGCGCCAGTGGAGCGGTTCACCCAGAAAGGTGACCATGAAGACGCCGAAAACGGTTAGCGCGATGACTTCCTGCGTGATCTTGAGCTGGCCCGCGCTCCAGCCGCTGGCATAGCCGATGCGATTGGCTGGCACCGCAAAGCAATATTCGAAAAAGGCGATGCCCCAGCTGATCAGGATGACCAGGGCGAGCGGTTTGCTCATGCCGCCCTTGAGGTGCCAGTACCAAGCCGTGGTCATCAAGATGTTGGAGGCGAGCAGCAGCGCGATCGTGGGCATGAAGCCCAAATGGCAGGTTCGCCGTGGGAAGGCGATGGGGAAAATACGCCGCTCGGGAGCGTGATTTTCCCCGGTGGTGACTATCGCGCGACCATCGTGCTCCGCGCGATCCGAACGACCAGTGGGACCATGCCGGGATAGTTGGCCCGATCATAGGTCGACCCCGCGCCCAGATGCTGCGCGATCCGGCGATGGGCCTCGCCCAGCGCATGATAGGGCATGCTCGGCAGCAAATGGTGAAGCGCGTGATAGCGCAGACCGACCGGTGCCCAGAGCGCGGCCAGTGGCGCGGGTGGCGGCACATTGACGGAATCGAGGAACTGGCCGGTCACCGTCATCGTCTCGCCTTCATTCTCCCAGAGATGGGCGACCAGCGTGCGGAGCTGATTGGCGACCATCGCCACCGAGAGGATCGCAAGATAGGTGAGCAGCGGACGCCAGCCGAGCAGCGGCACGCTGGCGATGAGCGCCATCGACCACAGGCTGGTCCCGGCTTCCTGCCAGGCCCACATCCGCGCAAAGTCACCCTCCGGCGCCCGGCGCCGATAATCTGGATTGATGGACAGGGCCGAGTAGCGCTCCACGATGAACCGGCGAAGCGGCGGGATGACGAGGCTGAGCGGTGCCAGCACGCCGAAGCGCACGATGAACGCCACCGGGGCCAGAGCAGCCACGAGGATGAACAGCGGCAGGCTCCACGGCTTCATCAGCGCAAGCGGCAGATATTCCGGGTCATCGATGGTGCCGTAGCGCGTCTTGGCATGATGCTGGGTGTGCACGCCTTCATAGAGGAAGGAGGGGAACAGCAAGGGAATGCCGATCAGCAGGTTCCACGTGAAACGAAAGCCCGGCAGCGCACCTGCCCGGATGTGCGTCAATTCGTGAATGAAGCTCGTCGCGCGATACAGCGCCAAGGCGGAAATCACGCCAGCGAGGGCCACGATCCAGCCTTGCGAGGCCAGCATGGCCAGCCCCATGGCGGCATAGCCGATCAGCGCCGAGGCCAGGAAATCGGGCCAGTAGATGCCGGGCCGCGCGGTTGCCAGATCGCGCGTCAAATCCACGGCGGCGCGGAGCATCGCCATATCATCGGGCGTGGTTGCCAACGCAGGGCCCGCTGCGGCGGGGGCCTTGCCGGCTGGCGCGGACGGCGCGGCGTCCAGTCTCTGGTCGATTGCGGTCATGCAGAGGGGTCCTATCGGTCGAATGAGCACAGATCATGGCAGCAATGTGATTTTGTTCTGCCGCCACGGCGCGCGGCTTGACAAATCCGCCGCCAGTTCCGCAGTGCTGTGCCCTCTCAGCAGCGCCTCATCGTCGAAGCGCGGGACAGGGGTATCGCCGTGACGTCAGCCGATTTAGTGATCACTCCCGTCTCCGGCAAGGCCGACATGGCGGCGTTCATCGATTTGGCATGGACCATCTATGCCGATGATCCCCATTGGGTGCCGCCGCTGAAGAGCGAAGTGCGCGGCCTGCTGACACCGGGCAAGAACCCGTTTCACGAACATGCCGAGCATCAGTATTTCCTCGCGCGGCGCGGTGGCAAGGTCGTCGGGCGCATCAGCGCGCATATCGATCATCTCGCCATTTCCATGCCTGCCGAGCAGGGCATGGGGCCGGGGACAGGCAATTTCGGCATGTTCGAAGCCATGGATGAAGCAACCGCGCACGCGCTGATCGCGACGGCGGAAGGCTGGCTGCGCGAGCGGGGGATGATCCGGGTGCTCGGCCCGATCTCGCTCTCCATCTGGGAGGAGCCAGGCCTTCTCGTGAAGGGCTTCGACCATTCCCCTACGGTGATGATGGGCCACAACAGGCCGGAATATCGCGCCTGGATCGAATCGGCTGGCTATGCCCATGCCAAGCAGCTCGATACTTATGAGCTCGACATCACGCAGGAATTTCCGCCGCTGATCCAGCGGATCGTCCAATCCGGCGAGCGTAACGAGCGCATTCGCATTCGCCATGTCGACAAGAGCGAGTTCGACCGGGATGCAGCGATCATCCTGCATATTCTCAACGATGCCTGGGGCCGCAACTGGGGTTTCGTGCCGATCACCGATCATGAGGTCGCGCATTTCGGCAAGGCGCTCAAGCCGCTGGTGTTCGAGGACCTGATTCGCATTGCCGAGCTGGATGGCGAGCCGGTGGCCTTCATGATGACGCTGCCTGACATGAACGAAGCGCTCGCCCGCCTTAACGGCACGCTCTTTCCCTTCGGCTGGGCAAAGCTGCTCTGGTGGCTGCGCAAGCCCAAGGTCCGCACCATGCGCGTGCCGCTGATGGGTGTGGTCCAGCGGCTCCAATCCTCGCGAATGGCGAGCCAGCTTGCCTTCATGATGATCGAATATATCCGGCGCGACGCCATCACCCATTATGGCGCGACGCGTGGGGAGATCGGCTGGATCCTCGATGATAATCAGGGCATGAAAGCCATTGCCGAGGCGATCGAGAGCCGCATCAACCGCAGCTATGTGATCTACCAGAAGCCGCTTTGACCGCTTCGCTAATCCGTACCGGCAACCCCTCTCTTGCGCGCAGGGGACTGCCGGGCCTAGGGACGGGCAAGGCCCTTATCGGAGACGCGCCATGTTGCGGCAACTGACCCCATCCCTATTCGTCGCCCCGCAGATCGATGCGGATGTCGTGGCGCAGGCTGCGGCAATGGGCATCTCGCTCATCGTGAACAACCGACCCGAAGGTGAATCGGTGGACCAGACGTCCGGCGACACGATCGAGGCGGCGGCACGGGCGGCGGGGCTCGATTATGTCGCCATTCCCGTCTCGCATAGCGGCTTTGCGCCCTGGCAGCTCGATGCGCTGGATGAGGCACTCGCGAAGAATGGCGAGGGCAAGGCGCTCTGTTATTGCCGCTCCGGCACCCGCAGCACACTGCTTTGGGCCTTGGCGCGGGCACGGGCGGGCGATTCGCCGGATGTCCTGGCCGAGCAGGCGGCCGCGGCGGGCTATGATCTCTCGCCGATTCGCGAGATGATGCACGCACTGGCCAACCAGAAGGGCTGACGGCCCCCACCGGCACTCCTGTTCAGAACGCGAGGCTCAGCGCCGGCCAGAGCAACATCAGCACGCCAATCATGCTGATACCGAATACCATCGTCCGCACCACCGGAACCCCTGCAGCATAAAGCGGAAGATAGACGATGCGCGCGCCGAGCCAGAGCGCGGCGCCGATGGCCGTCCACCGATCGAACAGGCCGAGCTGCGCATCGATGAGGATGGCGATGGCGACGATCGGAAAGGTCTCGAAATAATTTGCCTGCGCTCGCGCCAGCCGCCCGACGAGGGGCTTGGGCTCGGGCAGCGACTGATCGCGCGCGCCGACATTCCAGGCGGTGCCATATTGCGCGGTCTTCGCCCGCACGGCAGCGAAGATGTGAACGAGGGCCAGCAGGCAGCCCCAGGCCAGAATGATCAGTTCAACCTGCATCGTTCAGTCTCCTCATCGGGCGTCTTTCGCCGGACGAGGAATAGGACGGTCAGGCGCGAAATGAAATTGCCGTGTCCGAGACTGCAAATCGTCAGCTGCGGGCCGCCCAAAAAAAAGGCCGGCGCTTTCACGCCGGCCCAGGGATGTTCGCAGGAGGAACAACGGACGGCGGGGACCTTTCGCCCCCGCCGAATTCGGATCAGTTGTAAGCGCGCTCGCCGTGCTCGCCGAGGTCGAGGCCTTCCTGCTCGACTTCGGTGCTCACCCGCAGGCCAGTGAGGGCCTTTGCGATGAACATGGCGATGACGGTGCCGACGGTGGCGATGACGATCGTGGCAAGCACGGCCGTGATCTGCGTGACCAGCTGGCCGCCCATCGCATAGTCGGCGCCACCAGGGCCGCCGAGCGAGGGCGAGTAGACCACTGCGGTGCCGATGGCGCCGATGATGCCGCCCACGCCGTGGATGCCGAAGGCGTCCAGTGAGTCGTCATAACCCAGAGCCGGCTTCACCTTCGCGACGAAGAAGTAGCAGACGATGGAGGCAACGGCACCGAGAACGATGGCACCGAACGGACCGGAGTTGCCCGCAGCGGGTGTCACGGCGACGAGGCCGGCGATGATGCCCGAGCAGAAGCCGAGAGCCGAACCCTTGTGGCCCATCACGCGCTCGGTGAGCATCCAGAAGAGACCGGCCGAGGCGGTGGCAACGAAGGTGTTGATCATGGCGAGCGCCGCAGAGCCATTGGCCTCAAGCGCCGAACCGGCGTTGAAGCCGAACCAGCCGACCCACAGCAAGCCGGTGCCGACCATGGTCAGCGTCAGGCTGTGCGGGGGCATCGGCTCGCTGGGGAAGCCCTTGCGCTTGCCGAGGATGAGGGCGGCGACCAGCGCGGACACGCCCGCATTGATGTGCACCACCGTACCGCCGGCGAAGTCCAGAGCGCCCATGGCGAAGAATACGCCGCGCGCTTCCCAGACCATGTGGGCGACCGGGAAGTAGACGATGGTCAGCCAGACGATGGCAAAGACCATGATGGCCGAGAACTTCATGCGCTCGACGATGCCGCCAAGCACGAGGGCGATGGTGATCGCGGCGAAGGTCATCTGGAAGCTGACGAACACATATTCCGAGATCACTTCAGACGTGAAGGTCGCGGCGGTCGAATCCGGCGTGATGCCAGCAAGGAAGAACTTGCCCCAGCTGATGAACTGATTGCCTTCAGGACCGAAGGCGAGGCCGTAGCCGTACATCACCCAGATGAGCATCGCGAGCGCCGCTACGGCCCCGATCTGCGTCATGGTGGCGATCATGTTCTTGGAACGCGTCAGGCCGCCGTAGAACAGGGCGAGGCCGGGCAGGATCATGAGGAGAACGAGGACGGTGGACGTCATCATCCATGCGTTGTTACCCGGATTGGGAACGGCAGGCGCGGCTTCCGCTGCGGCCTCCTGCGCCCATGCGGGCAAGGCGGCGAAGAGCGAAAGGCCCAGAGCCCCCGCCGCGCCGCAGAATGTCTTGAAAGGTGTCATGCGTTACCCCCTTTAACTTACAGCGCGGTTTCGCCGGTTTCGCCGGTGCGGATGCGGATGGCTTGTCCCACGTCGAGGACGAAGATCTTGCCATCGCCGATGGCGCCGCTGTTGGCGGCCTGCTGCACGGCTTCCACAACACGCGGCGCGAGGGCATCGTCACAGACGACCTCGACCTTGATCTTCGGGACCATGTTGGTGGAATATTCCGCACCGCGGTAGATTTCGGTCTGGCCCTTCTGGCGGCCAAAACCCTTCACTTCACTTACTGTCATGCCAGCTACGCCCAGCGCAGAGAGAGCTTCACGCACCTCGTCCAGCTTGAACGGCTTGATGATTGCCATAATGAGTTTCATCTCTTGCGCCCCCATTGGTTGCAGGGGAATGCCAAGCAAGAGCTGTGCCAAATCATAAACGAGGCGTTAAAGCGGTCGGCAGTCGGGCCTCGCTGAGGCGATTGCCTCAAATTGAGGCGGCACGTGTGGGCAGTGCTTAAAAAGTACGCACAGACCATTCGCAGTTATCAGGTAGATAGGGCCTCGAGGTCCAGCGACGTCAGATCGAGCGGGAGCGCCCCTGCGGATAACTGCCCAGCAGACGGACCCATTTGCTGTGGAACGCCAGTTCTTCCAGCGCGCGATCGACGGCGGGGTCGCCCGGCATCCCCTCGATATCGGCGTAGAATTCCGTCGCCGAGAAGCTGGCGCCGCGCTGATAGCTCTCCAGCTTGGTCATATTCACCCCGTTGGTCGCAAAGCCGCCCATTGCCTTGTAGAGCGCGGCGGGGATGTTTTTCACCTCGAAGAGGAAGCTCGTCATCACCGGCCCGTCTCGCGAGGGCATGATCGCATCGCGGCCCAGCACGACGAAGCGCGTCATGTTGTCGCTGCTGTCCTCAATCTTCTCATCATGGATCGTGAGGCCATAGAGTCGCGCGGCGAGCGAGGGCGCAATCGCCGCTGCGCCGGGCTCGCGGACCTCGGCGACCAGCGCGGCCGCGCCGGCGGTGTCGACATAGACGATCGGGCGGATGCCACGGCTGCGCAGATATTTCCGGCACTGCCCCAGCGCCTGCACATGACTGAGTGCGCTGACCGGCGGCGTATCGTCGGCGCTCATCAGGCTGTGGTGGATGGGGAGGAAATATTCGTCGATGATCGACAGGCCGGACTCGGGCAGCAGGAAGTGCATGTCCGCAACCCTCCCGTGCAGCGAATTCTCGATGGGAATCATCGCGCGGTCGGCGCGGCCATCGCGCACGGCATCCAGCGCGTCTTCGAAGCTGAAGCAGGGCAGGGGCAGGCCGTCCGGCGCAAAATCCATCACAGCCAGATGCGAATTGGCGCCCGGCGCGCCCTGAAAGCTGATCGCACGCTCAGGCGCGCGCGCGGCGGCGTCCGTCATCTCGGCGACAAGGCGCTGCGCGGGGAGCGGATAGGTGTCCATGATGGCCGCTGCGCTTAGGGCTTTGGGCCCTGCCGCGCAAGGCACCGGCGCATGTGTCGCGACACAGGCCTTCCGACAGGCTTGCACCCGCGCAATGCAGTCATTAAGGGGAGCGCCGACGGGCACCGGCAGCGCCGCGATTGAGGAGGTCGCGCGTCGGGTAGATTTCTGGAGATTGAGGGCGCATGAGCGATCGTTTCAATACCATTGCAGGCTGGGCACTGTTTGGCGGCATCATTGCGCTTGGCAGCGGCATTGTGAGCAGCAAGCTGTTTCACGCCGAGCGTCCCGAGCCGATGGGCTACGCGATCGAGGGCGTTGAGGCGGAAGGCGAGGGCGGTGCGTCCGGTCCTTCGCTGAACACGCTGCTCGCCTCGGCGGACGTGGCAGCCGGTGAGAAGGTCTTCGCCAAGTGCGTGGCCTGCCACACGGTCAATCAGGGCGGCGCCAATGGCATCGGCCCCAACCTCTGGGCCATCGTTGGCGACCCGATCGGCCATGGCCGTGGCGGCTTCGCTTTCTCGGATGCGCTCAAGAAGGTGGGCGGCAACTGGACCTTCGAGCAGCTGGATCACTGGCTGACCTCGCCGCGTTCGTTCGCCAACGGTACCAAGATGAGCTTCGCCGGTCTCAGCAAGCCTGAAGATCGCGCCAATCTGATCGCCTATCTCAACACGCAGGGCTCGAACCTGCCTCTCCCGGCTGCCGATGCACCGGCCGAGGCCCCTGCGGCAGAGGTCGGTGCCGACAATGCAGCCGCTGCAGGCAATGCGGCGGAAGCGGGCGCTGAGGGCGCTGCCGCCAACGCTGCGACGCCGCACGAATAATCTCATTAGCCAGAGCCCAGGCTTGGGTTCGGTCAAATATTCAAGCAGGCGCGGGGCAACCCGCGCCGCTTTTGTTATCGGACCCGCTGGTATCAGCGAGCCGGACGGGCGCTGACCTCAGCAGCCCGGCTGGCTATCCGCATAAAAGCTCTCGACCACGGCCCAGCCTTCTTCCGCCGTCTCGACCCAGCTGATCAGATCGAGATCGCGTGGGCTGATCACGCCTTCCTCGGCCAACGCCTCGAAATTCACGACGCGTGTCCAGAAGTCCTTGCCGAACAGCAGGATGGGGATGCGCTTCATCTTGCCGGTCTGCACCAGGGTGAGCAGCTCGAAAAATTCGTCGAACGTGCCGAAACCACCGGGGAACACTGCCAGCGCGCGGGCGCGCAGGGTAAAGTGCATCTTGCGCAGCGCGAAATAGTGGAACTGGAAGGATAGATCTGGCGTCACATAGGGATTGGGCGCCTGTTCGTGCGGCAGCACGATGTTGAGCCCGATGGTTTGCGCGCCGACGTCAGCCGCGCCCCGATTGGCCGCCTCCATGATCGAAGGGCCGCCGCCCGAACATACGACGAAGTGATGGCAGCCAGCCTCGTTCGGGGGATACTGCGCCGCGATTCGCGCCAGCTTGCGGGCTTCCTCATAATAACGCGCCTTTTCGGCGAGGCGCTCGGCGACTTTCCGGGCGCGCTCGTCGGGCGCGGCATCGATCAGCGCCTGCGTGGCCTCCGGCTCAGGAATGCGCGCCGAACCATAGAAGACGAAGGTCGAGGCGATCTTCGCTTCATCGAGCAGCAGCTCCGGCTTCATCAACTCGAGCTGGAAGCGGACCGGCCGCAGGTCTTCCCGCAGCAGGAACTCGTTGTCCTGAAAGGCCAGCTTGTAGGATTTGCTTTCCGTCTGCGGAGTGGGGATGATCCGCTTGGCATCGACGGCTTCTTCGCGGGCACGGCGAAACTTGCTTTCGCGCACTGTAGGCTGGTCTGTCATCCAGTGGCGCTAGACGATTTCGGCGGAGAAGAAAACCGGCGGGTTCAACGGCAAAAACTGCCCCGCCCGCCCATGTCGAAATGGAAATGGTCGCGGTGGGCGCTGTTATAGTCCGGGCCGAGCACGGTGCGGAATCGCTTGCATGCGCTCTGGTGGAGGACCCGCAGGAACTGGGCGTGGGTGCTCTCGCCCTGCCAATCGTTCACCAGGCTGATTCGGCGCCCGTCGGCCAGCACGAAGGCGGAAATGTCCACGGCATTGGCATGGGCATGTTCGCTGCGCTTGCCGGCGATAGTCCCGCCAGTGCCACGGACATCGCGGCAGGCATAAGTGCCGAAGGTCTCGACTCGCACCACTTCGCTGCGCAGATAGAGTCGCGCGGCGGGGCGCACCGCATATTGCACCCAGGCCGCGAAATTGGCGGCAAGGGGGCAGGTCATCGGCCCCAGATTGGCCACCGGCGTGCCGATTTCCAGCAGGCGGATGGTATCGATTGTCGTGCAGCCGCCGCCGCGATCCTGATTGGGCAGCGGCTCGAAGCGGACCTTCGCGGTCGAGAGGCGCGCGGCGCACATGCGATAGCTCTCGCTGTTCGGCATTGTGCGTTGTGCCGGCGCGGCGGCCACCGGCGCCCTTACACCCGGGCGCGGGCTGGGGCGGTCGGCGCAGGCGGCAAGACTGGTGACCAGCAGCAGGCCGACCAGCCTGCGCATCCCCGCCCTCAATCCGACCGATGACGCCCAATGGACCATAGCGCCGTTTATCACGCATCGCAGCTGAACAAAACCTAGACAGTGCAAGGGGATGCCTCGACCGCCGCGCGCGGTCTGGCGCCTGTCCGCCGAGGCTCCGTTCACCCCGGGCACGGCACGCCGGTCCCGATCTTACATTGACACCTGTCTGCAAATCTCTATGGCCGCCGGCGGGCCACGCGGTCCCAACGCCGCGCGTGCTCTCTGCAAGGAGACGCATACCATGACTGACGTTACGAAGCCGGCGACCACGCCGGCCCGCCCCCATTTCTCGTCCGGCCCCTGCGCCAAGCCGCCCGGCTATGATCCGGCGAAGCTGGCCACCGAAGTGCTCGGACGCTCCCACCGCTCAAAGCTCGGCAAGGATCGCCTCGCTTATTGCATCGCCCTGATGCGCGAGCTGCTGAACCTGCCCGACACGCACCGCATCGGCATCGTGCCCGGCTCCGATACCGGCGCCTTCGAGATGGCAATGTGGACGATGCTGGGCGCTCGCCCCGTTACAACGCTCGCTTGGGAGAGCTTCGGTGAAGGTTGGGTCACCGATGCCGCCAAGCAGCTCAAGCTCGATCCGACGGTGCTGCGCGCCGATTATGGCCAGATCCCCGATCTGAATGCGGTCGACTGGTCGAATGACGTGCTCTTCACCTGGAATGGCACCACCTCGGGCGTGCGCGTTCCCAATGGCGACTGGATCGCCGACGACCGCGAGGGCCTCTCCTTCGCAGACGCCACCAGCGCAGTGTTCGCCTACGACCTGCCGTGGGACAAGATCGACGTGGCGACCTTCTCCTGGCAGAAGGTGCTGGGCGGTGAGGGCGGCCATGGCGTGCTGATCCTCGGCCCGCGTGCCGTCGAACGGCTTGAGCAGTACACGCCGAGCTGGCCGCTGCCTAAGGTGTTCCGCCTGATGTCCAAGGGCAAGCTGGCCGAGGGCGTGTTCAAGGGCGAGACGATCAACACGCCGTCCATGCTGGCGGTCGAAGATGCGATCTTCGCGCTCGAATGGTCCAAGACCATCGGTGGCGCCACGGGCCTCATCGCCCGCGCGCAGGCCAATGCCGATGCGCTCAATGCCATTGTGGAATCGCGCGACTGGCTCGGGCATCTTGCCGCTGATCCGGCGACCCGCTCGATCACCAGCGTATGCCTCACCGTCGAGGGCGCCGATGCCGACTTCATCAAGAAGATGGCCTCGCTGCTCGAGAAGGCGGATGCCGCTTATGACGTCGCAGGTTATCGCGACGCCCCGGCTGGTCTGCGCATCTGGTGCGGTGCCACGGTCGACACCGCGGACATCGAGGCGCTCGGCCCCTGGCTCGACTGGGCCTATGCCGAGACCAAGGCCGCGCTGAGCGCGACTGCCGCCTGACCCCACTTTCCGGTGCTCCTGTGAAAACAGGAGCCCAGGGCTCAGCAGCACTGCCATCCCGCCCTGGGCCCCTGCTTTCGCAGGGGCACTGTCTCTCTTTGAAGGACAGTAAAATGACCAAGCCCAAAGTTCTCATTTCCGACAAGATGGACCCGCAGGCCGCGCAGATTTTCCGCGAGCGCGGGTGCGAGGTGGACGAGATCACCGGACTGAAGCCCGATGAACTCAAGGAAATCATCGGTAAATATGATGGTCTGGCAATCCGCTCGGCCACCAAGGTGACCAAGGAGATCATCGACGCCGCGACCAATCTCAAGGTGATTGGCCGCGCCGGCATCGGCGTCGACAATGTCGATATTCCCTACGCTTCGGCCAAGGGCATTGTGGTGATGAACACGCCCTTCGGCAACTCGATCACCACCGCCGAACACGCCATCGCCCTCATGTTCGCTCTCGCGCGCCAGCTGCCGGAGGCCGATGCCTCCACGCAGGCCGGCAAGTGGGAGAAGAACCGCTTCATGGGTGTCGAGGTCACGGGCAAGACGCTTGGCCTGATCGGTGCCGGCAATATCGGCTCCATCGTCGCCAGCCGCGCGCTGGGCCTCAAGATGAAGGTCGTCGCCTTCGATCCGTTCCTGACTCCTGAGCGCGCCATCGAAATGGGTGTGGAAAAGGCAGATCTGGACACGCTGCTGGCCAAGGCGGATTTCATCACGCTGCACACGCCGCTGACCGACCAGACCCGCAACATCCTCTCGGCTGAGAATCTGGCCAAGACCAAGAAGGGCGTCCGCATCATCAACTGTGCGCGCGGCGGCCTGATCGACGAAGCGGCGCTGAAGGCGGGGCTCGACAGCGGCCACATCGGCGGCGCGGCGCTGGACGTGTTCCAGACCGAGCCGGCGACGGACAGCCCGCTGTTCGGCACGCCCAACTTCATCTCGACCCCGCACCTCGGCGCGTCCACCAGCGAAGCGCAGGTGAACGTGGCGCTGCAGGTCGCCGAGCAGCTCAGCGACTATCTGCTGAGCGGCGGCGTCACCAACGCGCTCAACATGCCGAGCCTGTCGGCTGAGGAAGCGCCCAAGCTCAAGCCCTATATGGCGCTGGCCGAGAAGCTGGGCAGCCTGGTCGGCCAGCTTTCGCGCGACGTCATCCCCCGGATCTCGATCCACAGCGAGGGTGCGGCGGCCGAGCTCAATCAGAAGCCGATCGTCTCGGCCGTTCTCGCCGGTTTCCTGCGCACGCAGACGGACACGGTGAACATGGTCAACGCGCCCTTCCTCGCCCGCGAGCGCGGCATCGAGGTGCGCGAGATCAAGACCGAGCGCGAGGGCGACTACAGCACCCTGATCCGCGTCTCGGTGAAGACCTCGCAGGGCGAGCGGTCGGTGGCCGGCACGCTGTTCGGCAACGGCGCGCCGCGTCTGGTCGAGCTGTTCGGCATCAAGGTCGAGGCCGATCTCGATGGCACCATGCTCTACATCGCCAATGTCGATGCGCCGGGCTTCATCGGTGGCGTGGGTGGCATTCTTGGCGAGGCCAAGATCAACATCGGCACCTTCCACCTCGGCCGTCGCGAGGCCGGTGGCGAGGCGATCCTGCTGCTCTCGGTCGACGAGACCGTGCCGCAGACGCTGGTCGACAAGATCTGCGCCCTGCCGAACGTGCACCGGGTCTGCCCGCTCAAGTTCTAAATCACGGCCCGGCCCGGCGTGTCATCACGTCGGGCCGGTCACGCTTGTAATTTATCCTCGCTTGGCGAGCGGAATCGGCTAAATGCCGCGCCATGACTGAAGCCATCGCTCCCGGATTGCTGCCCGAAGGGCTTGCCGATCGTCTGCCGCCCAAGGCGGAGGCCTCCGCCCGCCTTGTGCGCGAAGTGCTCGATACCGTTGCATCGCATGGCTATCGGCGCGTGATGCCGGCCCTGGCCGAGTTTGAGGAAACGCTGGTCGCGCGCCTGCAGTCGGCCCGCGCCGAAGATCTGCTCCGCGCCGTCGATCCGCTCTCCCAGCGCAGCCTGGCGATCCGGCCGGACATGACCGCCCAGATCGGCCGTATCGCCGCCACCCGCATGGCTGCGACCCCGCGTCCGCTGCGCTTGTGCTATGGCGGGCCGGTGATGAAGCTGCGAGCCGACCAGCTGCGGCCCGAGCGCGAGCGGATGCAGGTCGGCGCCGAGATCATCGGCACAGACAGCGTCGCGGCGGCAGTCGAGATCGTCAATGTCGCCATCGAAGCGCTGCAGCGCGCGGGTGTCAGCGGCATCACCATTGACTTCACCTTGCCCGACCTCGTGACGATGCTTGCCGATGGCCCGATGCCGCTTCCCCAGGGCGACGTCGAGGCGGTCCGCGACAGTCTCGACGCGAAGGATGCAGGTTCGCTGGCGGCGCTGGGCGAAGCGGCGCGGCCCTATCTGGCGCTCATTGAAGCGACCGGGCCATTCCACCCCGCCATGGACCGGCTGCAGGCCTTCAACGCGGGGCCAGCCAAAGGCAGGCTGGATAACCTCATTGCGGCGCTGCGGGCGATTGCCAAGCCGATCGGCTGGGATATCACGCTGACGCTCGATCCCACCGAGCGCCACGGTTTTGAATATCAGAGCTGGTTCGGTTTTTCTGTCTTTGCCGAGGGCTTCATCGGCGAGATCGGCCGGGGCGGCAGCTATGCGGTGGCGGGCGCGGACGGCAAGGCTGAGCCGGCCATGGGCTTCTCGCTCTACCCTGATCCGCTCATCGATGCCGGGTTCGGCACCACGGCCGCGCAGCGGGCTTTTTTGCCCATTGGACATGATGGCGCCCGGGCTGCGGCGCTCAGGGCGGAAGGCTGGGTGACCATCGCCGCGCTGGACGAGGCCGACGACCCACTGGCGCTGGGTTGCGAAGCGATTCTGGACGGCACCGAGCTTCGGCGGTTGTAACATCCGGGCTCGCCCGCAGGGGCAGCGGACTGGAAACGCAGCAATTTTCCCTGCTAGGGCGTCGGTGGAATGACGGACGTAGCAGAGGAGCCAATCGCTTGACCAACAAGACCTACGCGGTTTCGCGCAACCCCCTCTGGGTCAGCTGGCGGGAACGCTCGATTGCGACGGTGGATCACGACGCGATCCTGCGGAGGATCGTCGAGGAATCCGGCTGGTCGCCGCGTTATGTCTTCATGACGGTCATATCCGCCGGCATCGCCATTCTCGGGCTGCTGCTGCCGTCCAGCGCGGTCCTCATCGGCGCCATGCTGCTGTCTCCGTTGATGATGCCGATCATAGGCCTGGGCTTTGCGCTTGCAACGCTGGATTTTGCCGAAATGCGCGCGTCCGGCTTCGCGCTGGCGGTCGGCGCGGTGATTGCGATCGCGTTCACCGCGCTGTTTGTCCTGGTTTCACCGGTGCAGACCGTGACGACGGAAATCGCGGCCCGCACCCGCCCCAACCTCTTCGATCTTCTCGTCGCTTTCTTCTCGGCACTCGCGGGTGGTTATGCACTTATTCGCGGGCGGGGCGAGACGGTCGTGGGCGTTGCCATCGCCATCGCCCTCATGCCGCCGTTGGCCGCCGTCGGCTTCGGCATCGCCACATGGAACTGGACCATTGCCGGCGGTGCTTTCCTGCTCTTCATGACCAACACGGTCACGATCACGCTCACGGCCGCATTCATGGCGCGGCTCTACGGCTTTGGCTCCCACCTCACGCCGGCGCATACCCGACTGCAAAGCATTGTGATGGTGGTCTGCATGACGGCGCTTTCGGTGCCGCTGGCGCTTACCTTGCGGCACATCGCCTGGGAAACGCTGGCCGCCCGCCAGGTGCGGGACGTGATCCAGCGCCAGTTCCCCCAGACGGCACGCATCAGCGATCTGGAAACCGACTTCAACCGCCAGCCCATGCGGGTCGTCGCCACCGTGCTTACGCCCACTTATGCGAAGGATGCCGAGCGGGACACCGCGACCAGCCTGCGCGATGCGCTGCAGCGGGAGTTGGATGTCACCATCGACCAGATCCAGGTGGGGGCGGGCAATAGCGAGGCGGCTCAGGTGGCCGCCGCCCAGTCTCGCGAGCGCACGCAGAGCCTTGAGCGCTTTGCGACGACGGCCGTGGACCGACTGGCCCTCGTCGCTGGCGTGTCCAGCGATGCGGTCCTGGTGGACCGGGGCCGGCGCCAGGCCACGGTCGCAGCCGAGCCGCTCACCGGCGCGTCGCTCGATCTCTACCGCCAGCTGGAACGGCGCGCATCCGCCGGCCTGGAGGGCTGGACGCTGGTGCTAACGCCGCCGCCCGCCCCGCTGCCGGTCATCGGCTTTTCGGGCGAGGCATTGACCCAGCAGGGCGCCGCCGATCTCGATCTGGCCGTGTGGGCGGCGCGGCGGGTGCCATTGGGCATCACCATTACGGGGCAGGCCGCACGCGCCGAGATGGTGCGCGAGATTCTGCGCGCCCAACAAATTCCGGACCAGCGCCTGCTCATCGCGCCCAATGGCGATTCAGATGTCCGCCTGAGTTGGCGCCTGCCGGACTGATGCCGATCCGCTGCGAGCGGCGGTGGGTTACCAGTCGCTGCCCTCCGCCACCGCCTCTTGCTCCTCGGGCCGGGTTTCCCGTCCGAGCGCCGAATTGCGATGCGGGAAGCGGCCGAAGCGGGCGATGATCTCGCGGTGGGCCTCGGCGAATTTCAGATTATGCTCGAAGCCCGGCGCGCTGAACAACGCCACGCACAAGTCCTGATCGGACAGGTCCTCGCTGTGCATGAACGGCATGTAGAAGAAGGCGCGGGCGCCCTCGACGAATGCTTTGTCGAAGCCACGCTGCAATGCCGTGCGGGCGATTTCGCGGGCGAGCGGATCGGTCGCGAAGGCGCGAGCCTCGCCCCGGAACATGTTGCGCGGAAACTGGTCGAACAGGATTAGCGCCGCCAGCGCCGTGTCGGCATCGGCCACGAACATATCGGCAGGCTTGTCGCGCTGCGCTTCCCAGAGCGAACGGAAGAGATGCGTCAGTCGCACATCCTCTTCCTCGCTCGAATCGAACCAGCCCTCCGGGCCGATCTCATTGAGCCAGTGATTGAGCACCGCCGGCACCCAGTCGGGATCGACATGCACCTGCGCCGGCTTGCGCTCGGGGAAATGGTCCTGCACGCGTACGGGCAGGCCATCGATGCTTTGCGTCCGGGTGGAAATGCGCGCCAGCCGTTCCGGCGTTTCGTTCTGCTCATGATAACGAGAGAGCGTGTCGCGATCCTTCTCGTGCCGCATGAAGGGCACGCCCCAGCCGCAACTCTCCTGCACGCTCTCCACCGCGATCATGAAAATCTGCCGGGTACCGGGCAGGATTGTGAAGGGCCGCGAGGCGAAATCCCATTCATCATCCTGAGGCAGCACCGCCTTGCCTCGCCCATAGAGTCGCAGGATCAGCGGGGGCTGGTCGAACGCACAGAACATGATGGTGATGCGCCCGTCCGCTGAAAGATGGGCCTGGGTCTCGTTGCCGGATCCCCCCACATCCAGATAGCCGACCAGATTGGGCCCCAGCACGCGGAAGCTGTCCATGCCCTTGGGACTGAGGTTGATCCGCGCGCCGTCCGCAGCGGTGGCGACAAAGAAGACCGGCTGTTTCTCGATGAAACTGCGTTGCTTGTCGGAAATGGCAGTGAAGAATTCAGACATGGGCCTCAGGTCTTGCTGGTCGGATGCGCACATTGACGCGCATGGTTCATGCGCATAGCTTGCGCATATGAAGCTTGATCCTATCGCGTCCGGCAAGCGCAAGCCAGTCAATCTCTCGCTCGATACTGGCGTGGTGGAGGCCGCGCGGGAGGCCGGGATCAATCTCTCCCAGACCTGCGAAGCGGCCCTGCGCGCGGCGGCGAAGGCAGAGCGCGAGCGGCGCTGGCAGGAGGAGAACAAGGAGTGGGTCGAAGCCCACAACGCGTGGGTTGAGAAGAACGGCCTTCCCCTTGCCCGTTACCGCATGTTTTAATGGCCCAATATGATGTCGTTCGGCTGAGGTCGGGGCAGTATGTCGTAGACTGTCAGGCTGAGGTGCTGTCGGGCATCAACACACGGTTTGTCGTTCCGCTGGCTTACCCAAACGACGCGCCGCCGCCCCGGCCGGGCCTCAATCCCCGCTTTCGTATGCAGGGCGAAGACTGGGTGCTTGTCACCCAGTTTGCAGGTGCAGTGTCCGTGTCGGAAATCCAAGAAATCGCCGGCTCCCTCGCGCAAGAAGAATACCGGATCAAGAACGCGCTCGACATGTTGCTCACCGGGGTGTGAGGGCGTCGTCTGGTCGTCCCGACCGGCGCCTCAGCCCCCGGTGCCGCCGACCGTCAGCCCTTCGAGCAGCAGTGTCGGCTGGCCCACGCCCGCGGGCACGCCTTGTCCCGCCTTGCCGCACATGCCGATCCCTTCATCGAGCGCGAGGTCGTTGCCGATGCCGACAATGCGGTGCAGCGCGGCGGGGCCATCGCCGATCAGCGTCGCGCCCTTGATGGGGTCACCGATCCTGCCATTTTCCACCTTGTACGCCTCGGTGCAGGAGAAAACGAACTTGCCCGAGACGATGTCCACCTGCCCACCGCCAAAGCTGCGCGCGAAGATGCCGGTCTTTACGCGGCTGAGCAGCTCGGCGGGATCGTCGTTGCCCGCGCGCGCATAAGTGTTGGTCATGCGTGGCATCGGCGCATGGGCATAGCTTTCGCGCCGGCCGTTGCCCGTGGGTGCCACGCCCATCAACCGCGCGTTGAGCCGGTCCTGCATGTAGCCGCGCAGAATGCCATCCTCGATCAGCACATTCTCCTGAGTCGGGGTGCCCTCATCATCGATGCTGAGCGACCCGCGTCGCGCGTCCATCGCGCCATTGTCGACCACCGTCACGCCCGGCGCCGCCACGCGCTCGCCGATCTTGCCCGAGAAGGCGCTGGTGCCCTTGCGGTTGAAATCGCCCTCCAGGCCATGACCGACGGCCTCATGCAGCATCACGCCCGGCCAGCCAGGACCAAGCAGCACGGTCATCTCGCCCACTGGCGCGGGCATTGAGCGGAGGTTGACCTGCGCCTGTTTAAGCGCCTCGTCGATCGCGCGCTGCCAGGTCGGCTCCTCGAACAGGGAATCGTAGAGATAGCGCCCGCCAATGCCAAAATAGCCGGTTTCGCGCCGCCCATTCTCTTCCATGATGATCGAGACGTTGAGGCGGACGAGGGGACGCACGTCGGTCGCCACGAAGCCGTCCGGCCGCACGATCTCAACGACCGACCAACTACCGGCCAGCACCGCAGAGACCTGCACCACGCGCGGATCGCGGGCCCGCGCCGCGGCGTCAATCTTGGCCATCAGGTCCACTTTCTGCGCGAAGGGGACGAGATCGAGCGGGTTGGCGTCGGTATAAAGATGCCGGTTGGTGCGCTGAGGCGGCGTTGTCATCGGCTCACGCGCCGGGTCGAGCAGCTGGAGCGTCTGCGCTGCCTTGCGGATCGCCCGCTCGCTGATGTCATTGGCGTGCGCGAAGCCGGTCATCTCGCCAGAGACGCCGCGCAGGCCAAATCCGGCATCGGTGGAATAATCCGCTGTCTTCAGCCGCCCATCATCGAACCCAAAACTCTCGGTCGCGACATATTGCAGGTAAAGCTCGCCATCCTCGCAGCCGGTAAGCGCCTCGGCGGTGAGCCGACGAGCGCTATCCGGGTCGAGAGACCCATCGCGATACAGGAAGGAACGCACGTCTGTGGTCTGGGGAGCAGCATCTGTCATGGCCTTGATATAGGTCCTTTGGGGCACATCGCAAAGCCGTGCTGGAACCGGGACGTGCCGGTCGCCATTTAGAGGCCATGGCCGACTTCTCCTGGATTCGCGCAGAGGCGCATGGGCTGCATGTCGTGCCGGCCAAGGCGTGGGTTGATCCGGCCGATCCGGTGGAGACAGCCCTCGTCACGCATGGCCATGCCGATCATGCCCGGGGCGGCCATGGCCGCTGCATCGCGACGCCAGAGACGCTGGCCATCATGGACCTGCGTTACGGTCCGCCCGGCGCCGCGCAACCGGTGGCCTATGGCGAGACGATCAGCCTGCCGGGGAGCGTGCAGGCCACATTCCTGCCGGCGGGGCATGTGCTCGGGTCCGCGCAGATCCTGTTTGAACATGCCGGCGAGCGGGTGATCGTTACTGGCGATTACAAGCGCCGGGCAGATCCGACATGTCCGCCCTTTGAGATTACGCCCTGCGATGTATTCATCACCGAAGCCACGTTCGGCCTGCCGGTCTTCCGTCACCCGCCCATCGGTGAGGAGATTGGCAAGCTGCTCAAGGCCCGCGAGGCCAATCCCGAACGCTGCATCCTTGTGGGGGCCTATGCGCTGGGCAAGGCGCAGCGGGTCATCGCCGAGCTGCGCCAAGCTGGTTATGTCGAGCCGATCTATCTGCACGGCGCGCTGGAGCGGATGTGCCGGTTGTATGAAGACCTCGGCGTCGATTTGGGCGAGCTGAGATTGATCGCCGGAATGCCCAAGGGTGCGCTGGCCGGGCAGATCATCCTGTGTCCGCCCTCGGCGCTCAACGATCGCTGGAGCCGTCGCCTGCCCGATCCGGTCACGGCCATGGCAAGCGGCTGGATGCGGGTGCGACAGCGTGCGCGGCAGCGCAATGTCGAGCTGCCCCTGGTGATCTCGGACCATGCCGACTGGGCGGAACTGACGACCACGATCGCGGAAGTGAATCCGGCGCAGACCTGGATCACCCATGGCCGGGAAGATGCGTTGCTGCGCTGGTGCGAGCTGCACCAACGCCGGGCCCGCGCGCTCGCCCTTGTCGGCTATGAGGATGAGGACGACTGATGGAGGCCTTCGCTGCCCTGTTGGATGCGCTCGTCTACACCCGCTCGCGCAACGGCAAGCTCGCCCTGATCGCTGCCTATCTGCGCGAGACGCCCGATCCTGACAGGGGCTGGGCGCTTGCTGCGTTGACGGACGGCCTCGATTTTCCGGCGGTGAAGGCCGGCGCGATCCGTGCCTTGCTGATGGACCGTGTGGACCCGGTTCTGTTCAAGCTCAGCCGCGATTTCGTCGGCGATACGGCGGAGACGGCAAGCCTGCTCTGGCCGGACAATCCCGCCGCGCTTGATCCGCCGAGCCTGAGCGAAACGGTGGCCGCGCTGTCCGCCATGACCCGCCAATCCGTGGCGCCCGCGCTGGCAAACCTCATGGATCGGCTCGATGTGAACGGCCGCTACGCGCTCATCAAGATGGCCACGGGGGCGATGCGCATCGGCATTTCGGCGCGGCTCGCCAAGGTCGCCTTCGCGCAGGCGTTCGATGTGCCGGTGGACGATGTCGAGGAATATTGGCACGGCCAGACGCCGCCCTATGGCGCGCTATTCGATTGGGCCGCCAAGGGTGGCCCTCCGCCGCGCGTCGACCATATCCCTACCTTCCGTCCCTTCATGCTGGCGCATCCGCTGGAGGATGATGTCATCGCGCGCGAAACGCTCGACATGGCCGACTATGCCGCAGAGTGGAAGTGGGATGGCATCCGCGTGCAGATCGTCCATGTGCCGGAGTCGGATGGCGCGGGGCCGGGCGGGGATGCGCGGCTCTTCTCCCGCACCGGCGATGACATCACCGGCAGCTTCCCCGATATTGCGGCGGCCTTTCGCGAGCCCGGCGTGCTGGATGGCGAACTGCTGGTGCGCGGCACGCATCAGGGCGGCGAAGAGGGCGGCGCGGCGAGCTTCAACGCCTTGCAGCAGCGGCTGGGGCGCAAGACTGTCTCTAAGGCGATGCTCACCGATTTTCCCGCCTTCGTCCGCCTCTACGATGTCTTGCTCTTCGACGGCGAGGATCATCGCGCGTTGAGCTGGGAGCAGCGCCGCGCCGTGCTGGAGGCGCTGATGCCC
Source organism: Sphingobium sp. B2D3C (assembly GCF_025961835.1). Classification (NCBI taxonomy): domain Bacteria; kingdom Pseudomonadati; phylum Pseudomonadota; class Alphaproteobacteria; order Sphingomonadales; family Sphingobiaceae; genus Sphingobium; species Sphingobium sp. B2D3C. Next base: position 3,104,022 of record NZ_JAOQOK010000001.1, read on the forward strand.
CGGCTCGACTCCGCCCGCTTCGACATTTCGCCGCTGATCGAGGCTGCGAGCCTTGCCGATCTTGCCGCCATCCGCGAGCGCGCACGCGATGATGCCATTGAGGGCGTGATGCTCAAGCGGCGGGATAGCCCTTATGTCGCCGGCCGCCGCACGGGCTTGTGGTACAAGTGGAAGCGCGATCCCCTGCTCGCCGATTGCGTGCTGATGTATGCCCAGCGCGGCAGCGGCAAGCGCTCCTCCTTCTACAGCGATTTCACTTTCGGCTGCTGGGATGGCGATCCCGATGCCGGCGCCGAGTTGCTGCCTGTCGGCAAGGCCTATTTCGGCTTTACCGACGAGGAGCTGAAGTGGCTCGATTCCCACGTCCGCCGGCACACCGTCAATCGTTTCGGCCCGGTGCGGGAGACGGATAAGAGTCTCGTTTTTGAGGTGGCGTTCGATTCGATCCACGAGAGCAAGCGCCACAAGTCCGGCCTCGCCATGCGCTTCCCGCGCATCAGCCGCATCCGCAATGACAAGCCCGCCCATGAGGCCGACCGGATCGAAAGCTTGCGGGCGATGATCTCCGGCTAGGGGAGTCGGGACGGCTTACCCGCCAATTTCGGCGATCAGTTTCTGCCCATCTTCCTCGTCCCACTCCAGGGCGCCGACGATGCGGGCGACTTCCTTGCCCGCGCCATCGTAGAGAATGGTCGTGGGCAACGTGCCGGTGCCGTAATGGAAGCCGAGCGCATTCTCCCGGTCCAGCCAGGTTTGCAGGTTGGAGAGCTTGCGCGCCGACCAGAAGGCGGGGACGCCATCCGGCTCCATGTCCTGAGAAACGGCGATCACTTTAACGCCCTTGCCCTCCGCAGCCTTGGCGGCGCGGTCGAGGGCAGGCAGTTCGGCCACGCAAGGCGCGCACCAGGTCGCCCACAGATTGACCAGCATCGGCTTGCCCTGCGCAATGGCCTTGAGCGTCGCCGGTTTGCCCTCGATGGTGGTGAAGGGCTTGTCCGGCATCGCCTCGCCCTTGTGGCTGCGGTCGATGACATGGGAGAAGGTCTTGCCCGCGCTCCCCGGTGCGGCTTCGTCCGGGCTCACTTCATCGGGGGAGAGGGCATTGCCCACCGCGGCGTCGTTGCCGGCGCCTTGCGCGCTTTGAGCGGATTGCCTATCGCAGCCGCTCGCGGCCAGTGAGAGGCCGATCAGCATAGCAAGGGCAGAAATAGAGCGCATGGCAGACTCCGCAAGCAAGGGCGCGAACAGCATGTGGGGCGGTCGCTTCGCGGCCGGGCCGGCCGCCGTCATGCGCGAGATAAATGCCTCGCTCCCGTTCGACAAGCGCTTGTGGCGGCAGGACATCGCCGGCTCCATCGCGCACGCCCGGATGCTCGGCGCGCAAGGCATCCTTGCGCAGGACGAGGCAGCGACGATCATTGGCGGGCTGGAGGCGATCCAGGCCGAGTATGAAGCCGGTGATCTGCCCGAGGATCTCGACCTCGAGGACATACACATGGCCACCGAGGCGCGGCTGGCCGAGAAGATCGGGCCGGTGGCGGGGCGGCTGCACACCGCACGTTCGCGCAACGATCAGGTGGCGACCGACTTCCGCCTCTTCGTGCGCGATGCCATCGATGAGGTCGATGCCAGCCTCAAGGCTCTGCAGCGCGCGCTGATCGGGCGCGCGAGCGAACATGCGCAGAGCGTCATGCCCGGTTTCACCCATTTGCAGAGCGCTCAGCCGGTGACGCTCGGCCATCACCTCATGGCCTATTATGAGATGATCGCGCGGGATCGCTCGCGCTTTGCCGATGCGCGCGCGCGGCTCAATCTCTCGCCACTCGGTGCGGCGGCGCTGGCAGGCACGGGCTTTCCGACCGATCGGCATATGACTGCGCGAGCGCTCGGCTTCGACGGGCCGACGCGCAACAGCCTCGACAGCGTTTCCGACCGGGATTTCGCGCTCGATTATCTTATGGCCGCCACCCAGTGCAGCCTGCACCTCTCGCGGCTGGCGGAAGAGTTCGTGATCTGGGCAAGCCAGCCTTTCGGCTTCATTTCGCTGCCCGACGCTTATTCCACCGGCAGCTCGATCATGCCGCAAAAGCGCAATCCCGATGCCGCCGAGCTGGTGCGCGGCCATGCCGGGCGGATCATGGGCTGCATGACGTCGCTGTGCGTCACCATGAAGGGCCTGCCGCTGGCTTACTCCAAGGACATGCAGGACGATAAGCCGCCTTTGTTCGAGGCGCATGATCTGCTCGGCCTCTCGATCACCGCGATGACCGGCATGGTGGAGACGACGACCTTCCGCACCGAGCGGATGCGGGCGCTGGCCGAAAGCGGCTTCGCAACCGCAACCGACCTTGCCGACTGGCTGGTGCGGGAAGGCAATGTGCCGTTTCGCGAGGCGCATCATATTACCGGGCGTGCGGTCAAGGCCGCGGAAGAGGCGGGCGTGCAGCTTGCTTCGCTGCCCATCGAGACGCTCAAGGCCATTGATGCGCGGATCGACGAGCGCGTCTTTGCAGTGCTGACGGTGGATGCCTCCGTCGCCAGCCGCAAGAGCTATGGGGGCACCGCACCCGATCAGGTGCGCGCGCGGATTGCCGAAGCGCAAGCTGTGCTGGATGGAGAGACCGGTCGATGAAGGCGATGAACCAAGGGATGATCGCGCGCGCCGCTCTGGCGCTGATCGTGGCGGCTGGTCTTGCGGGCTGCGGCTCGGTGAAGGATCTGCGCCCCAAGGAGGGCATGGGTCAGGTGCCCAAGGCCGCCGCCGCGCCTGAGCGGGAGACGCCCAAGCAGCTCATGACGCCATCCACTCAGGCAAAGCCGGATCGGCAGGCGGACCTGCTCGACCGCTCCATGGAGCGCGCGGAGGACCCGTTCGATTTGCCGCCCGGGCCGAACAACGGGCGGAGTGGGGACTAAATAGATTGCTGGTGCTCCGTTCGTGTCGAGCGAAGTCGAGACACCAAGGACAGCGCTAACGTGTCTCGACTTCGCTCGACACGAACGGGAACGTGGTGGTGGAGTTCTGGCCATCGGCGGCTTCCCCCGCTTGTGCCCCGCCTGATGCGGGCATAGGACTGAGGCATGGATATTCAGACCACCCAAGCCGCCGCCACGCCGCCTGTCATCCGCCGCGAGGATTACCGCCCGCCGCTCTGGCAGGTGCCGCAGATCAGCCTCGACTTCGATCTCGATTCCCGCGCCACCCGCGTTAAGGCCCGGCTTGAGCTCACCCGCGTCGGCAATCATGCGCAGCCGCTGCGACTGGATGGCGACGGACTGACGCCGCTGCGGGTCGCTGTCGACGGCCGCGCGCTCGCCCCCTCCGACTGGCGGCTCGAGGATGGCGCGCTGCTGATCCCGCTGACCGGCGAGAGCCACGTCGTCGAGACCGAGGTGGAGATCAATCCTGCGGCCAATACGCAGTTGATGGGACTCTACGCCTCTGGGGGCCTGCTCTGCACCCAGTGCGAGCCGGAGGGCTTCCGTCGCATCACCTTCTTCCCCGACCGGCCGGATGTGCTCTCGCGTTATGATGTGACGCTGCGCGCCGACAAGGCGACCTACCCCGTGCTGCTGGCCAATGGCGATCCTGTCGAGGCGGGCGATCTGGAGGGCGGGCGTCATTGGGCGCGCTGGACCGATCCGTTCCCCAAGCCCAGCTATCTGTTCGCGCTGGTCGCGGGCAATCTCGCCTGCAATGCGGACAGTTTCACGACCATGAGCGGCCGGCCGGTGAAGCTCGGCATCTGGGTGGCGGAAAGCGATCTGCCGCGCACGGACCATGCGATGAAGGCGCTCAAGGATTCAATGGCGTGGGACGAGCGCGTCTATGGCCGCGAATATGATCTCGACGTGTTCAACATCGTGGCGGTGGCGGATTTCAACTTCGGCGCGATGGAGAATAAGGGCCTCAACATCTTCAACACGCGCTACATTCTGGCAGACCCGGAGACGGCGACCGACCCGGATTACGACGCCATTGAGGCGGTGGTGGCGCATGAATATTTCCACAACTGGTCTGGCGACCGGGTGACCTGCCGGGACTGGTTCCAGCTTTCCCTCAAGGAGGGCTTCACCGTCTATCGCGATCAGGAATTTTCTGCCGACATGGGCTCGGCGGCGGTCAAGAGGATCGAGGACGTGCGGGTGCTGCGCGCGGCGCAGTTCCAGGAGGATGGCGGTCCGCTCGCCCATCCGGTGCGGCCCGAATCCTACATGGAGATCAGCAACTTCTATACGGCGACCGTTTATAACAAAGGCGCCGAGCTGATCCGCATGATGGCCCGGTTGCTGGGGCCGGAGCGGTTCCGCAAGGGCACTGACCTCTATTTCGACCGGCATGACGGGCAGGCGGCGACCTGCGAGGATTTCGTGCGCGCGATGGAAGATGGCGGGGGCATCGATCTCGCACAGTTCCGGCTCTGGTACAGCCAGGCCGGCACCCCGCGCGTGACGGTCGAGGCTACGCATGATGCGACGAGCGGCACGGTGACGCTCACCTTGCGGCAGACCGTGCCGCCGACGCCGGGGCAGGGCGAGAAGCAGCCCATGGCCATCCCGTTCCTGTTCGCTCTGTTCGACCGGGAAAGGGGCGCCCATGCCGGCGAGGAGTTGGAGGTGCTGACGCAGGCGGAGACGGTCATCACGCGCACCGGCTTCGCGCAGCCACCGGTGCTTTCGCTCAATCGCAGCTTCTCTGCGCCAATCGTCGTGGACGCCGAGCAGAGCGCCGAGGATCTGGCCTTTCTGGCCGCGCGCGATGACGATGCGTTCAGCCGCTATGAGGCCCTGCAGCAACTCATGATCAATGGCCTGCTCAGCCACATTGCGGGCGGACCGCTGGAGAGCGGCGTGATCATCGACTCGATCCGCCGGACGATCAGCGACGACACGCTGGACCGGGCGCTGATCGCCGAAGCGGTGAAGCTGCCAAGCGAGGCCTATCTTGGCGACCAGATGCAGGTCGTCGATCCCGACGCCATCCATGCGGCGCGCGAGGCGCTGCAGCACGAGATCGGCGCGCAACTGGAGCAGGACTGGCGCAGGCTCCATGCCGATTGCGCGCGTAACGGCTTCTCACTCTCGGCGGACGCGCGCGCGGCCCGCAAGCTGCGCGGAGTTGCCTTGAGCTATCTGGTCGCATCAGGCGCATCGGATGGCCCGGCGCTTGCCTTCGCCCAGTTCGAGCAGGCGGATAATATGACCGAGCGCCAGGCCGCGCTGGCTGTTCTCGCCAACGGCACGGCGGCAGAGCGGGACGCAGCACTGGCGGCGTTCCACGCGCGCTATGCGGGCAATGCGCTGGTCATCGACAAATGGTTCCAGACCCAGGCTTTGGCCTTCCATCCGGAGACGGTCGATAATGTCGCGGCGCTGAGCAGCCACCCCGATTTCACCTTGACCAATCCGAACCGCGCCCGCGCGCTTTACGGTGCGTTTGCCGCCAACCAATGGGCGTTCCATCGGGCGGACGGCAAGGGCTATGAGATGGTGGCAGGCGCCATCATCGCGCTCGACAAGCTCAATCCGCAGACCGCCGCGCGGCTCGTGCCGCCACTTGGTCGCTGGCGCCGGTTCGATGCGCAGCGGGGTGCCGCGATGCGTGCGGCGCTGGAGCGGATCATCGCCGAACCCGGCCTGTCGCGGGACGTGATGGAGCAGGCGACGAAGAGCCTCGCCTGAGCGGGATACGGCTGCGGCCGGACGTCAGGTCCGGCTGGAGACCCAGGTCGCCACGGCATTGGCGACATCGTTGGCGGCGGCGCTGATCGCCGGGGCGACGCCATCTGCGTCGATGCGGCTCACCGGCGCGGAGGCGGTGAACCGCTGGCGCGTCACCGTCAGGCCGTCCGGCGAGAGCATGGTCGCGTCGAACGTGACGACCGCTTCCCGGCGCGTCGCATCGATGCCGAATTCGACCAGATCGCCATTGAGGATGTAGCCGGTGCGGGCGAGATACTGGCCGGGGTCGAGCACCAGGATATTGCTGCGGGACCGGATCGTCTCGGACAGCAGCGACTGGAATTGCCGGGCCGGCGTGTCGACCCAGATCGCATCCTTCACATAGGCAAAGCTGGTGCTGTTCTCGCGCACCGCCACGCGCGGTGTCGCGAGGGCTTTGGGCACGTTCGGCACGTCGATGAACAGCGCGGATTCACTGGCACTAGACGCCGATACCCCGGCCGGCACCGTCGCCGTGCTGGCAATCGCGAGCAGCCGGTCGGGCGGCTCGGCACCGAACTTCACGCACCCGGCCGCCGAGATGAGCAGACCCGTGATCAGGGCCGCCCGCGCTGCCTTGCGCATCGCTACTCCGCTGGTCGCCGGGGCTGTCTGCACGTTCGCTCTGCTGTTCGTCATGGCTTGTAATCCGGCAATTTGGGCGAGCCGATCAAGGCGCCTGCACCCTGTTGTTCAACGGTATCCGTCACAGCCTGAAGCGAACGGGAGACCTGACGCAGATCGCGGACCAGCAAGCCGATTTGCGGCATGGTGTCGCGGGTGAAGGTCCGCATGCCAGGCTGTGCCTCCTTCAGGGTCGCATCCAGCGTTTCCAGCGTCGCGCCGGCATTGCGGATCGTCGTGCGCAGATCGCGGATGAGGGGGCGACCCTCTTCGTTCACCAGCGCATTGGTGTTGTTCGCGGCCTGGGCGAGCGATTCGGCAGCCTTGGAGGCATTTTCGAGCGTCAGCTTGGCTTGCGTGATGGTATCAGCCAGTTCCGGCCCACGCGCGGCGATGTCGCCGGTCAGCTTGTCGAGATTCTGCAGGATGCCGGCAATATGCTTCTGGTTGCGATCATCCAGCAGCTCGGTCAGTCGCTCGGTGAGCGTCGTCAGCCGCTCCAGCAGCATCGGGGCGCTGTTGAGCAGTTCGCCAAGCGCACCGGGTTTGGTCGGGATGACAGGCACGCCTTCCGGGCATACCGCCTGCGTATTGCGCTCCGGGCAGACAATCGGCGGAGCGCCGCGCACTGCCCCCTCAAGCTGAATTTCCGAGACGCCGGTAAAGCCCACGCCATTGATCGTCGCGGTCGTGCCTTGCAGGACGGGCGTCGTCCGGCTGACGACGATGCGCACGCGCACGAACTGGGGGTCTCGCTCCCAAAGCTCGATCGACTGGACCTGCCCCGAGGGCACGCCGGCATAAGTCACTGCAGAGCCGCGGGCGATGCCGCTCACCGACTGCTTGAAGAAGATGTCGTATTCCTTGCGATCGGATTCGCCGATGCGTGAGAACCAGAAGGCTGCCCCGACCGTCAAGGCCATCAGGAGCAGGACGACCGCGCCCACGAACACATTGTTGGATCGTGTTTCCATCTATTTCCTGCTTTCCCCCAACGGCTTTATGGCGCCGTGGTTCCACCCTGTCCATGTCTGCGGCCGATTGTGCATCACGCGCCTCTCATCTTGGCGCTCTGGCCATGGGCAACGCGCCCGCGCGGCCCGTTGAAATATTCCTGGATCCAGGGATGATCGAGCGCCAGCAACTCGTCGATCGTCCCGACCGCGATGACCTTTTGATCGGCGAGCACGGCAACGCGGTCGCAAATGGCGTGGAGCGTATCGAGATCATGCGTGATCAGGAACACGGTGAGGCCCAGCGTCTCCTGCAAGGCCCGCGTCTGCTCGTCGAAAGCCGCAGCACCTATTGGGTCGAGCCCAGCGGTCGGCTCATCGAGGAACAGCAAGGCCGGATCCAGCGCAAGCGCGCGGGCAAGGCCGGCGCGCTTGCGCATTCCGCCGGAGAGCTCGGAGGGGAATTTCGGCCCCGCATTATCCGGAAGGCCGGTCATCAGAATCTTGTAGGCGGCGATTTCCTCGCGCAGCTGAACCGGCAGATCGGGATAATACTCCCGCAACGGCACCTGCACATTCTCGGAGACGGTCAGCGTGGAGAACAGCGCGCCGTTCTGGAACAGGATGCCCCAGCGCTTGCGGATTGCCAGCAATTCCGGGTCCGCAGGGTCGCGGTCCAGCATCTGTTCGCCGAACACCTCGATGGAGCCGTCATAAGGGCTTTGCAGTCCGATGATCGAGCGCATCAGCACCGACTTGCCGGTGCCTGATCCACCCACGACGCCGAGAATCTCGCCGCGCCGCACGTCGAGGTCCAGCCCGTCATGCACGGTCTGGTCGCCGAAGCGATTGACCAGTCCGCGGATGGAGATGACCGGATCGTCGCTAGCGCTCATTTCCACCCCAGCCAGGTGAAGAACACCGCGAAGATGGCATCGAGCACGATGACGATGAAGATCGCTTGCACCACAGCGGCGGTGGTGCGCAGGCCGACTTCCTCGGCATTGCCGCGCACCTGCAGGCCCTGGAAGCAGCCGGCAATCGCGATGATCAGGCCAAAGACCGGGGCCTTGATGAGGCCGATATAAAGGTCGGTCAGCGGCACGACTTCGCGCAGCCGCTGGAAGAAGGTGACGGGCGGAATGTCGAGCGAGACCGCGCACAGGAAGGCACCGCCGATCACCGCCATGACCGAGGCATAGAAGCCGAGCAGCGGCATCATGATGACCGCGGCCATGATGCGCGGCATCACCAGCGCTTCCATGGGCGAGACGCCGATGGTGCGCATCGCGTCCACTTCTTCATTGAGTTGCATTGTGCCGATCTGCGCGGCAAAGGCCGATCCTGAGCGGCCGGCGACCATGATGGCCGTCATCAGCACGCCCAGTTCGCGGAAGGTCAGGCGCCCAACGAGATTGACGGTCAGCACTTCCATGCCGAACTGCTCGAGCTGCACCGACCCCTGCTGCGCGATCACGATGCCGACGAGGAAGCTCATCAGCCCGATGATGAAGAGCGCCGAGATTCCGACGACCTCGATACGCTGGACGACCGCGATCAGACGGATGCGAGACGGATGCCGCAGCAGCATGAACGATGTGATGACGACGGCGCCCAGAAAGCCGAGCAGGCCGATCATCGTGTTGAAGGTCATCCGGGTTGCAACACCCACTTCCTCAAGAATGCGCACGATCGGATGGGGCGGCACATTGCGCGTTTCCAGCGGTTGATCGTTGCGCGAGACGACGTCGATCAGCCGCATTGCGTCGTCACTGGCGCCGGTGATTTTCGCCTGCGTGCGTTTGGCGAGGCTGTGGACGATCCACGCGCCGATTGTGTCGATCTGGGTGACCTGCGTGAGGTCGATCCGGGCGACATCGCCCTCTATCGCCTCGGTGCGATTGGGCAGATCGCCAAGCTGGGCGAGCGCAAGGCTGCCGGTGAAGGCAACCGTCCGGCCTGTTGCATCGTTGCTCTCGATGAGGTCGGCAGATTGCGTCATCTGAGCCACAGTGGGCCAGTTTGCGTTGCACGGCAAGCCGAATTGGACCATCTGGCGGGCCGCAGCCCGAGAGTACAGGGAGACATTGAGCGGTGCAGAGGATCGCGATCTACGACATGGACCGCACGATCACGGTGCGCGGCACCTATGCGGCGTTTCTCACGCACATGGCTCTCTCGCTGGCGCCGTGGCGGCTGATTTTCATGCCTTTGGCGGGCTTCGTCATGCTCGGCTACGTGCTGCGGCTGGTCGATCGTGGCCGGGCGAAGGAACTCAATCAGGCGCTGCTGATCGGGCGACGGGTCAATCGCGAGAGGATCCGCCCGGCCGTGGAGGCCTATGCCGACAAGGTGATTGCGCGCAACATCCGCGCTGGCGCGCTGGCCCAGATCGCGCAGGATCGCGCCTCCGGCTGCCGGCTGGTGATCGCTTCGGCATCCTTCCGGCTTTATGTGGAACCGATTGCGAAGAGGCTGGGCTTTGATGATGTGATTGCTACCGATCATTTCAGCCAGGGTGTCGATTACATCCGGGCACGCATTGCAGGTGAGAACTGCTATGACGTCGCAAAGTTGCGGATGATCGAGGCGTGGATGTCCCGCGAAGGGATTGCCCGGGCCTATGCGCACGTCCGCGCCTATAGCGATCATGTCACTGATGCGCCGCTGTTGGGCTTTGCGGACGAGGGCTATGCGGCCAATCCCCATCGCGCCTTGGCGTCACTGGCGGCGGAAGAGGGCTGGCCGGTTCTTCACTGGTGAAGTTGCGCGGCGCGACACAAGGCCGCGCTTAAGCCGGCAATCCGATCAGCGAAATCTGCCGCCCATAGCCAGGTTCTCCGGCATGGCAGGCGCGACGGTAGGAGAAGAAGCGCGCGGGCTGGCTGTACGTGTCCTCATCCAGCAAGGTGACCGTGCCGATGCCCGCCTGCGCCAGTCGCGCGCCGACATAACCGGCAATGTCGAACTGCAGATGGCCCGGGCGGCCCTCGGCGAAAAAGCGCTCGTCATCGGGATCGCGTTCCAGGAACGGGCGCTCGAAACCGGCACTCACCTCATAGCTCGCCTTGCCAATGCAGGGGCCAATGGCGCAGGCGATGGTGGCGCGCGTTGCGCCCAGAGACGTCATGGCGTCTATGGTCGCCTCCGCCACGCCGTGGAGCGCGCCTTTCCATCCCGCATGGGCCGCCCCCACGACGCCATGGGTGGGATCGGCAAAGAGGATCGGCACGCAATCGGCAGTGAGAACCCCCAGCAGCAGCCCGGGGCGGGCTGTCACCAGCGCATCGGCTTCCGGTCGGGCGTCGAGCGGAAAGGCGTTGTCCGCAATGACGACGCGGGCGGAATGGACCTGATGAAGCGTTACCAGCTTCGATTGCGACAGCACGGCGTCACGGGCCAGATCGCGATTTGTCAGGACGGCATCGCGTTCGTCATCCGAACCCAAGCCGACATTCAGTCCGGCGTGAACGCCGGTTGAGACGCCGCCCGTCCGCCCGAGAAAGCCATGGGGGACATCGCCCAGCGCGCCGGCGCGCAGCACTTCGATGCTCATGCGAACCCCGCCGATGCCGGCCAGTCCGGGTGACGCAAGGCGAGGGCCTTGAACAGCGTGCCCATCTGATCGGGCTCGACCAGCCGGTCGCGCGCGGCGCGGATATCCTCGGCACGCGCAGGATTTGCGCGGGTAAGCGTGGCTGCGCGCGCATCGATGCCCAGCGCCGTGAGCAGGGCGCCCTGCCCGATGCATGGTTGCGGCCGCAGCCCCTGCGCCCGGCCGACGGCGGCGATCATGCCGAAGTCGACATGGGCGGTCAGGTCGCGGGCGCCCGGCGCATCGAGCGGATCGGCAAAGCGGTGCTGGCTCATCGCTTGCAGCGTATCGCCCGATGCCGGTCCCTCATAGCCATAATCGATGGTCAGCAGCGCGCCGGCCTGTCGGCAGAGCCGCTGTGCGAGATCGGCGACGATGGCTTCGGCCGCAAAATTGCGCTCGACCATGGACCCTAACGGCGCGTCGCTGAGCGGGAGAGGAATGTGCTGGCCGCAATCCTCACGACCAAGGATGAAAGCGGCGGGCTCGCGCTGCACGAAGCGCTCGCGCCAGCCCGCGCCGGTGCGCTGGAACTGGCGGATCGGCAGCGCATCGAAAAACTCGTTGGCGATGATAATGAGCGGGCGATCATCGGGCAGTCTCGCCACGCTGTCATGCCAGATCGCCCCCGGCACCGCGGCCTGCTGGCGTGCGCGCAGCGTGGGGCTGGTCTCGACGAGATGGACCGGCGGCGAGAGCCTGGCCTGGCCCATTGCTCGCAGGGCGTCGGCCGCGAGCGTCCCGCGACCCGGTCCCAGCTCGACATAGGCGAAGGAAGGGCCGACGCCGGCGCGCAAGGCAAGATCGGCCACCCAAAGTCCGATCAGCTCGCCGAACATCTGGCTGATCTCCGGCGCGGTGATGAAGTCCCCGCGCGCCCCCAAGGGATCGCGCCCGGCATAATAAGCGGCATTGGCTGCCGCCATAAAGTCGTGGAGCGAAAGAGTGTCGCGGCCCTGCCAGATGTCAGGCGACACTGTCTCGCCCGGCAATCGGCTCGACGCGGGTCCGGCGGCCCTTCGCGGTCACCACCAGATAAAGGCCCAGCACCAGCATCGGCAGGGTCAGCCACTGGCCCATATGTAGGCCGGTGCGTTCCGCGAACTCCATCAACTGGGAATCCGCCTCGCGGTAGAACTCGACGAAGAAGCGGGCAGCGCCGTAGCAGAGCGCAGCGATGCCAAACAGCTTGCCGGGCTCGTAGCGGGCCTTGGTCTTCCAGAAGAAGAAGGCGAGGATCGCGAACATCAGCGGCCCTTCCAGCAGCGCTTCATAAAGCTGGCTGGGATGCCGGGGCATGTCGCCCCCGCCGGGGAAAACGATGCCCCATGGCACGGTGGTGACCTTGCCCCACAATTCGCCATTCACGAAGTTGGCCAGTCGGCCGAAGAACAGCCCGAACGGCACGACACAGGCGATATAGTCCGCCACCCGCAGGAAGGAGAGCTTCTCGCGCCGGGCCATCCACCAGATCGCGGCGATGACGCCTATGGTGCCGCCATGCAGCGACATGCCGCCTTCCCACAGCTTGAAGATGTCGATGGGGTTCTGGAGGATCGACGGCTGATAGAAGAGAATATAGCCGAGCCGTCCGCCCACGATGATGCCGAGCGTGGCATTGAAGATGAAATCGTCGGCATGGCGGCGGGCCATGGGTGCGCCGGGCTGGCGGAGTAGCACGGTCAGATACCAGTAGCCGATCAGAATGCCGGCGAGATAGGCCAGACTATACCATTTGATCGCGAAGAAGCCGAGATCGAGGGCGACCGGATCGAGCCCGAGATTCTGGAAATAGATGGGCTGAGCAGCGGCCAGGACAGCAAGCGTCAAGTGTTTTCCCCGTCAGTTTTGCGCTGCATAGTGCAAGACGTCAGCAACACCAAGGCCGGAGAATGACAGGCCGCGCTGCAAGCCATATCCTCGGCAGGGAAAGCAGCCCTGGCGGCGAGAGCCTTCTACCGGCCCCGGGCATCGCGGATGCGGCCTGTATCCATGCCAGCGAGTTGTCGCTTGAGGTCTTCCGGCGCCGGCGCGATCAGGAAGCCGAAGCTCACATTGCCCTCGCGCGTCTCCACCACATGATGCAGGCGATGCGCCTGCACGATGCGCTTCATGTAGGGCGAGCGAGCGACATAACGATGCTTCACCCGCTGGTGAACGATGATGTCGTGGAAGCCGAGGTAGATGGCGCCATAAGCGGCGATCCCGGCGCCGACGGCGGTCGCCCAGTTGCCCCAGCCCCATTGCACGCCGCCGAGCAACATCAGGATCGAGGGCAGGGCGAAGATCACGAAATAGAAATCGTTGAGCTCCCAATTGCCGTTTCGCGGCCGATGGTGGCTGGCATGCAGAAACCAGCCGGGCCCGTGCATCACCCAGCGGTGCATCACATAGGCGAAGCCCTCCATCAGCGCGACGGTGAGGATGAAGAGAGCGACGAGGCTGAGGAACGACATGGTGCTCCCGCCTATAGGCTTGCGGAGGCAGGCTGTGAAGCAAAAGGGCTGCCTTGTCTTGCGGGGAGCGGGCGGGTTAGCATGGCGTCATGATGATCCTCTCACGCCTTCGCCGGCTGACGATGCCCGTCGCCCTGGCCACCCTCTCGGCAACGGCGCTTGCCCCGGCCCACGCCCAGCGATCCGAAGCCGAGATTCAGGCGAAGATCGATGCCGAGCTGGAAGCGATCAACCGTGCCGAGGCCGCCGCGCGGGCGGCCGAAGCGGCCGCGGTCCAACGCAAGGCTGAGGAGGAGGCTGCCAAGGCGCGGGAGGTGGTCGAGACGCAGGTCTACCAGACCGTGCCCGTCGTCCTGACGACTAGCGCCGGCACCGTCACCCTCGCGATCGAGACGGAGCGGGCGCCGGTGACTGCGGCCAATTTCCTCGCCTATGTCGATGGGAAGCGGCTCGATGGCACGCTCTTCTATCGCGCCTTCAAATGGGAGGATGGCACGCCCGGTGGATTCATCCAGGGCGGGACGCAGAATGATCCAAAGCGCATCCTGAAGCCCGTGCCGCATGAGCCGACCAGCAAAACCGGGCTGAGCCATATCGAAGGCGTCATTTCCATGGCGCAAGGTGCGCCGGGGACGGCGACCGGTGATTTCTTCATCATCGTCGGCGACATGCGCGGCTTCGACGCGACGCAGGATCAGCCGGGTTTTGCCGCTTTCGGGCGGGTGATCGACGGCATGGATGTCATCCGCAGCATCTGGAACGCGCCGCGCAGCGCCACAAAGGGTGAAGGTGTGATGAAAGGGCAGATGCTTGAGCCTGCCATTCGCATCATCACGGCCCGGCGGGCCAAGGCCGAATGATCCGGTTCCAGATCGGTTTTGTAAGAGCGCGGCCGTTGCATCGCTGCCCCAAATAAAAAGGGGCCGCGACGGATGTCGCGACCCCCTTGGTTCAGCCGTCTCCCCCCGGTGACGGCTGCACTTTGTTCGATCAGAACGCGGCGCCGACCGAGAACACGACCGCTGCGTCGCTGCCGCGGATCTGGCCGGGCTCGTCGGTGTCGACATAGCGCACGCCGAAGGTCAGCTGCTTCCAGCTCGCGCTCACGCCAGCCGACCAGTCGAACACTTCGCCGTCAACGCCGCCGAGGAAGCTGTCGCTCGTCGCGTAGCCGATGCTGCCGTCAACGGTGAAGGGCGTGCCGGGGATGGCGAGCGACGGAGCGGCCTTGATGTAGAAGGCATCGTTCTTGCCGAGCGCGTCCTGCTTCCAGGCGTAGTTCGCCGTGACTGCCAGGCCGACCGGGCCGAGCGTGGTCTTGAGCGTCACATAAGGCTCGAAGAAGTCGGTCGCGACGTCGGTGACCGTGTCCTTGGGGTACAGATAGTAGAGCAGACCGGCGTCGACCGTCACGCCCGGAGCCAGCTCCGTGGAATAACCGGCGAAGAAGTCGAGCTCAGCGGTCGCGCCATTGCCAGCGCCGTCGAGATCCGGGAAGTCGACGTTCGAGCCCCAGGTGCCGAAGTAGAAACCGCTGTCGTGCGTCACGGTGATGCCGGCCTGGATGGCAGCATTCTGCTTCGTCTGCGAGAAGCCGCGGAAGCGGTAGTCGGACACAACGGTGGCGGAGCCGGAAACGGTCAGGCCGCTGTCATCGTCCTGCGCGAGAGCAGGGGTGGCAGTGGCAAAAATAGCGAGGGCCGAGAGGCCCAGAATGGACTTACGCATGGGATTCCCCTTAACGAGATAAAAATGCGATCGTCCCTGCCTGCAGCGCCGGGCGATCGCTTCATTTTGGATCCGCATTTGTTGCGGTTGAGCGGACTTGCCGGCAAGCCGCGATCCTGATGCCTCTGTCTTGTGCGACGCACAAGACAGAAACTGCACATATGTGTTGCGAACTCATGAAGTGTTGCAGCCGCGCCACGCTGGCTATTGACCGAAACCGTAGGGGAAGCAGGCGCATCTGGAGGTTTCGCCAGACTTGTTCAGGCGCGAAGTGCCCCCATGGGCGGTCAGCCAGGGTGCAGTGCAAGCGGCGGGCGACTCAACGAGCGGCGTGGTGCTCCATCGCAAGCTGCCAACGCTGAAGCCCCTGTTCGAGGTCTGCAATGAGATCGTCAGGCTCTTCCAGCCCGACATTGATCCGCACCAGCAAACCCTTGGCCTCCCACTGTCGCGCCGTGCGCAGGCTGGCGGGATCGACCGGCAGGGCAAGGCTCTCGAACCCGCCCCAGCTATAGCCGATGCCGAACAGCGTCAGCGCGTCGATAAAGGCCGCGCGGGCCGAGTCGTCGTTGCTCGCCAGTTCGAAAGCAAACAGGCCGGCGCTCCCGGCGAAATCGCGGCGCCACGCTTCATGACCGGGGCAGGATTCCAAAGCCGGGTGCAGCACGCGCGCAACTTTGGGTCGCGCTTCCAGCCAGCGGGCCAGCGCCAGCGCGCTTTCGCCCTGATGTTTGAGGCGCACGGCCAGCGTCCGCATGCCGCGCAGCACCAGCCAGGCATCGTCCGGGCTGACGGTCTGGCCGAGCATGTGGCCGCGCTTGTGGATGGCGGGCCACAGCGCGGCATTCGCGGTGACTGACCCCATCATGACGTCACTATGGCCGCAAAGATACTTTGTGCAGGCGAGGATCGACACATCCACTCCCAGCCCGAGGGCCGGCAGCAGCAAGGGTGTCGCCCAAGTGTTGTCGATCAGCGTGATGATCCCGCGCGCCCTTGCCACCGCGACGATGGCGGGCACATCCTGCACCTCGAAGGTCAGGCTGCCGGGGCTTTCGAGGAAGATGGCACGGGTATGCTCGGTGCAAAGCGCAGCGATATCGGCGCCGATCAGCGGATCATAATAGATCGTCCGCACGCCGAACTCGCGCAGCATTCCATCGCACATCGCGCGGGTCGGGCCGTAGACGCTGTCGACCATCAGCAGTTCGTCGCCGGGCTTCAGCACCGCGAGCAAAGCGCCGGCAATGGCGGCGACGCCCGAGGGGTAGAGCATCGTGCCGTCCGCTTCCGGCTCCAACTGGGTGATGGCCTCAGTCAGCGACCAGCTCGTGGGCGCGCCCCGCCGGCCATAATAGAGGCGGTGCGGATCGGCGGTCGTGGCGCTGCGCAGATGCGCCACATCCTCATACAATATGGTGGAAGCGCGCCAGACAGGCGGGTTGACGATCCCGCCGGGTTGCCCGGGCATCCCGGTCCATTCCGGGCGGCGACCGGCCTGAACCAATCGCGTGCCGGGGCCAAGAGGTTTGCCGGTCTTTCCGGCGTCGCGGGTACCGCTCATGCCGGGCCGACCGCCTTGGGTGTCGCGGGATCAGCGCCCCATTCGGACCAGCTCCCGTCGTAGATCCGTACATCCTCCTTGCCGAGCAGGGCGGCGCCGAACAGCAGATTGCAGGCGGTGACGCCGCTGCCACAGCTCATGATCAGCGGCTTGTCGAGGTCGACGCCTGCATCGTCAAAGGCTTGCCGCAGCGCGTCGCCCTGCTTCCAGCGTCCCTGTTCGTCCAGCAACAGGTTTGACGGCAGATTGGCCGAACCGGGGATATGGCCTTCCGCCATGCCGGGGCGCGGTTCGGCGGCATCGCCCCGGAACCGGTCGGCGCTGCGGGCATCCACGACTTGCGCGGCGCAACTCTCCAGATTGTCGAGCACATCGGCCTTGCTGGCAATGGCGCTGTCGTCGCGGGCGGCGGTGAAGGCACCGTTGTTCGACCTGGTTGCCTCGCCTGCTTCGGTCGGGCGGCCTTCGGCGGTCCAGCGCGCCAACCCGCCATCCAAAATAGCGACCTGACGCGCGCCAAAGATGCGCAGCAGCCACCACGCCCGGCCCGCGCTGCTCAGCGGGCTATTGTCGTAGATGACGATGCGGTCGTCCTGCCCGATGCCGAGGGCGGCCATCCGCTCGGCGAACTGGGCGTTGGTCGGCACCATCGCGGGGCGTGGATCGCCCGTATCGTTGAGCGTCGAGAGATCGAGGAACACAGCGCCGGGAATATGCTGCGCCAGATATTCCGCCTTCGGGTCGCGCGGGGTGCCCGGCAAGAAGGCCGTGGCATCGAGGACCTTGAGGTCCGGGGCGCCGAGCGCCTTTGCGAGCCAATCGGTGGAAACCAGCATATCCATGGAGACGCATCCTTGAGGTGGGTTGGTTGGCGCAAGGGGTTCGCGCCGGCCGCGAATCATATTAAGGCGCGTGGCATGACACTCAAGCATCTCGGTCAGACAAGCGGCCTTCCGGCAAGCCCGGAGGAGGCCGTTCTCGATTACGTGCCCAATCCCCGCAAGGGCCGGCCCTATCTGGTGCGCTTCACCGCGCCGGAGTTCACATCGCTTTGCCCCGTCACCGGCCAGCCCGATTTCGCGCATCTGGTCATCGATTATGTGCCGGGCGAAACGATCGTGGAATCCAAGTCGCTCAAGCTCTTCCTCGGCAGTTTCCGCAACCATGCCGGTTTCCACGAGGATTGCACGGTCGGCATCGGTGAACGGCTGACGGCCGAAATGCAGCCGCTCTGGCTGCGCATCGGCGGTTATTGGTATCCGCGTGGTGGCATTCCCATCGATGTATTCTGGCAGTCCGGTCCGCCGCTGGAGGGCGTATGGCTTCCCGCTCAGGATGTCCCCGGCTATCGCGGCCGCGGCTAAGCGGGCGCCCGAGCGAACCGTTATTTAAGCAGTCCGCCCAACACGCCGCGCACGAGACGCCCGACAAGCCCGCCGCTGCTCTTGCGACTCGATCCACCGAGAATCGCCTTGCCGATCTCATTGGCGACCTGCCGGCCCACCGATGAGGCGGCCGAGCGTGTCGCGGACTGGATGGCCCGGTCGAGATTGCTCGGCTTGGCCGCCTCCCGTGCCTGAGCGCGGGCTTCTGCCTCGCGCTGTTTGGCTTCCAGCCTGGCCTGCTGTGCGGCTGCCTTGTCTGCCTCGGCCTGTGCCTTGGCTGCGTCTGCGGCGGCAGCTGCCGCCTGCGTGCGGGCCAGCAGGATTTCCTCGGCCGATTCGCGATTGATCGCCTCGTCATATTTGCCGTCACAGGGCGAAATGGACTGGATGATTGCGCGCTCCTTGGGCTCCAGCACGCCCAGCCGCGAACGCGGTGGCGCGATCAGCGTCCGCTGGACCATCGAGGGCGCGCCATCTTCCTGCAGCAGGGAGACGAGTGCCTCGCCCACGCGCAGTTCGATGATCGCGGTTTCGACGTTGAGAGCTGGATTGGCGCGGAACGTCTCGGCGGCGGCCTTGATCGCCTTCTGCTCACGCGGGGTAAAGGCGCGCAGGGCATGTTGCACTCGGTTGCCGAGTTGCCCCGCCACATCCTCCGGCACGTCGATAGGGTTCTGCGTCACGAAATATACGCCCACGCCCTTGGACCGGATCAGGCGCACGACCTGCTCAATCTTGTCGACCAGCGCCTTGGGGGCATCGTCGAACAGCAGATGCGCTTCATCGAAGAAGAAGACGAGCACGGGCTTTGCAGGGTCGCCGACCTCGGGCAGCGTTTCGAAGAGCTCGGACAGCAGCCAGAGCAGGAAAGTCGCATACAGCTTCGGGCTACGCATCAGCTTGTCGGCGGCGAGGATGTTGATGAACCCGCGCCCCTTTTCATCGGTGCGGATCAGGTCGCTGATCTCCAGCGCGGGCTCGCCGAAGAATTTGTCGCCACCCTGCGATTCGAGCTGCAAAAGCTGGCGCTGGATGGCGCCGACGCTGGCCTTGGTCACATTGCCATAGCGGCTGGTGAGCATGTCGGCATTGTCGGCGCAATAAGCCAGCATCGCCTGCAGATCGCCCAGATCGAGGAGCAGAAGCCCTTCGTCGTCCGCATAACGAAAGGCGATGGTCAGCACGCCTTCCTGCGTTTCATTCAACCCCATCAGCCGGGCGAGCAGCAACGGCCCCATTTCGGAAATGGTGGCGCGGACCGGATGGCCCTGCTCGCCATAGAGATCCCAGAAGATCGCCGGATTATCCGAGAAGGCATAATCGGTCATGCCGATTTCCTGTGCGCGGGCGATCAGCTTGTCGGCGTTCTTGGCGGTCGGCGAGCCGGCCATGGCGATGCCGGACAAGTCGCCCTTCACATCGGCAAGAAAGACCGGAACGCCCTGCGCCGAAAAGCTCTCGGCCAATCCCTGCAGCGTGACCGTCTTGCCGGTTCCAGTTGCGCCGGCAATCAGGCCGTGCCGGTTGGCGCGACGCAGGACCAGACGCTGCGGTTCGCCGTCGAGACTTTGGCCAATGAAGATGCTCGTGTCGTCGCTCATGCCCGTTCTCCAACCACAGGCCAGAGGTAGCTTGGCAAAGGGAGCAAGAAAAGCGGCACAAACAGAAAAGGGCGCGAGGTCATCGCGCCCTTTCACTCCGTCGGGATGCCCCGCGCTTACATGCCGCGCAGGCGGATCGGCACGAAGGCCGGCGGCGATCCGCGGCGGACCACCTGCAGGAGCACGGCGTTGCGGCCGGCATCCTTGGCAGCCTGCGCGGCCTTGCCCAGTTCCGCCTCGCTGGTGACCGGCTGGCCATTGGCCGTGGTAATGACGAAGCCGCGGCGCAGCCCCTTCTGTCCGGCATCGGTCGCGGGGTCGACAGCTGTCACCACCACGCCGCGCGTATCCGCCGGCACGCCAAGCTGGCGGGCGATGGCGGGCGTCAGCGACTGAACGGCGATGCCGAGCAACTGCTGCGAGGCTTCCTTGGTGGCCTGGGCATCCTGGTCCGAGAAATCGTCCTCGGCCGGCTGGCTGAAGTTGGCCAGTTCCTCTTCCGCCGGACGCTCCTCGATCGTCGCGCGAATGGTCATGCGCTTGCCATTGCGGATCAGCTCGATCGGCACGCTGGAGCCAACCGGCAGATTGGCGACGATGTAGGACAGCGTCTCGTCCGGGTTCACCTCGCGATCGTTGACCTTCACGATGACATCGCCAGCCTTGATGCCGGCCTTGTCGGCAGCGCGGCCCGGCTCGACGCCATGCACGAACTCGCCACGGTTGCGGGGCAGGCCGAGCGAATCGGCCATGTCTTCGGAAAGCTGGCCGATCTGGATGCCGAGATAGCCGCGCGTGATCGTCTGGCCCTTCCGCAGCGTCTCAATGATCGGGACAGCCTGCTCGGCCGGGATCGCAAAGCCGATGCCGATGTTGCCGCCGGTGGGCGAGAGGATCTGGCTGTTGATGCCGATCACATTGCCGTTCATGTCGAACATCGGGCCGCCGCTATTGCCCTGGTTGATCGACGCGTCGGTCTGGATGAAGCGCTCGCCGCCGCCGGTGTTACGGTGGAGCGCCGAGATGATCCCGGCGGTGACCGTGCTGCCGATGCCGAAGGGATTGCCGATGGCGATCACCCAATCACCGACGCGGGCACGGGTCGAGTCGCCGAACTTCACGAAGGGCAGTGGCTTGGTGGTGGAGATCTTGAGCACGGCAAGGTCCGAGCGCGGATCGGTGCCGATCAGCTTGGCCTCATATTCCGTGCGGTCGGGCAGGGTGACGGTGATCGAGTCGACCCGCGCGCCCCGCGCACCGGGCGCGATCACATGGTTGTTCGTGACCACATAACCATCTGCCGAGATGATGAAGCCCGAGCCGAGCGACTGCGCCTGGCGCGTCTGCGGCTGGTCGCCCGAGCCGAACAGGGCGCCGAACGGCGTGCCTGCGAACGGGTTCTGCACCTGCACGCGCTGGCGGGTGGAAATATTCACCACGGCCGGCTGCAGGCGCTGCGACATGTCGGCGAAGCTCATTGGCGCGCCGCGCGGCGCGGCTGCGGCCATATTCTCGTTCTGCGCGGTCTGCGCGACGACGGTGGATGAATTGGATGTCAGGGCAATGGCGGTGCCGCCGAGGAGGAGGGCTGCGGTAATAGCATAAGCGTAGCGCACGAAGATGTTCCTCTTCTCTTCATCTTTCGCCGGGTGTTCCGGAACGGAAGGCCCGGAGCCGGGGAGTGACCCACCGGCCATGGAATCGCCCGGATGAACGGGCATTGAATGGTCAGGGCGCGACGTAAAGACGCCGCGCCCTCAATCAGCCTTAGCGCCCCCGGAACTGGCGGAGATAGTCGTTGTCCGTGGACAGGACGGCGCTGGTTTCGCCCGGTGCGGTTTCGGCGAAGGTCGTCCGGTAGGACTGCATGGCGCGATAGAAATCGTAGAACTGCGCATCCTTGCCGAAGCTGGCGGCATAGACCTTGGCTGCGGCGGCATCGGCATCGGCGCGGATCAGCTGGGCGCGCCGGGCGCCTTCTGCGCGGATGGTCAGAGCCTCCTGCTCGCGCGCGGTGCGCATCCGCTGGAACGCGCTCTGCAGCGGCGTGCCGTCGGGCAGGTCGGCGCGCATGATCCGCACGTCGATGATCTCCGCGCCATATTGCCGCGCGACGCGGTTCAGGCTGGCGGTGATGTTGTTCATCACCTCGCTACGCTCAGGGCTGAGCAACAGGTCGAAGCGGCGGCGGCCCAACTCGTTGCGCAGAGCCGAACCCAAGATCGGGCGCAGCGCGTCCTCCACCCGCGTTTCGCTACCGGCCGAGATGAACATGCGCCGGGGATCGATGATGCGATAGCGCGCAAAGGCGTCGACCTGAAGGCGCAGCTGATCGGTGGAGAGCACCTGCTGGCGCTCCATGGCGACCGACTGCACGCGCTTGTCGATCCACACGACTTGATCGACGAACGGCAGCCGGACCTTGAGGCCGGCCCCAGTGTTCCCGAACACCTCATTGGGTTTGTAGGCATTGTAGATGCGGACCGGTTCGCCGAAGCGCAGCACGACGGCCTGCTTGGTTTCCGGGACGATCGAGAAGGTGCTGGCCAGCAGGATCAGGCCGACGGTCGCCAGAACGGCCAGCAGGATGGGGTTGCGCAAGGAGAGGTTCATTGTGCGCCTCCCTGCGGCTGGGCTTGCGGCTGTGCAGGCGTCTCCACGCTCACATTCGCGCGGGGGCGAAGGGCTGGTAGCGGCAGATAGGGCGTCACACCGGGGGTTTCGACAATGGTCTTGTTCACGCCGGAGAGCACACTTTCCATGGTTTCATAATACATGCGGCGACGCGTCACGTCAGGTGCGAGGCGATACTCCTCATACACCTTGTCGAACGCGGCGGCCTCACCCTGTGAGCGGGCAGAGAGCTGCTGCGCATAGGCGCGGGCCTGATTGAGATAGGTTTCGGCAGCCTGCTGCGCAGCGCTGACTTCCTTGAAGGCATCGTTCACGGCGGCTGGCGGATCGGCCTGCTTGATGGCGACGCCCTGAATGCGCACGCCCGCGCCGTAGCTGTCGAGAATCTGCTGCATCCGCTCCTGCACCTGTGCCTCGATGGCGTTACGCCCCGCGCCGAGCGCGTCGGTCAGCGAGACCGTCGCCACCACTGCGCGCATGGCGGATTCGGAAACGGCGGTGATCGTTTCCTCAGGATTGGCGATCTGGAAGAGATATTGCTGCGGGTCGCGGATATTCCAGCGGACAGAATAGCCCAGATTGATGATGTTCTGGTCGCCGGTGAGAACCAGCTTCTCGGATTCATCGCCCGCCGAGCCGAGATCGACCGTGCGGATCTCTTCGACGTCGAGGATGGTCACATTTTCGAGCGGGGCGGGCAGCGACCAGTTGATGCCGGGGCCAAGGGTGCGGCTGTAGCTGCCCAGGATGGAGACGATGCCGCGCTCCTGCGGGCCGATCCTGTGAATGCTGGTGGTGGCAATCCACAGCACGACGATGGCGATGGCGGCATAGAACCAGATCGCGCGCCCGCCGGGGCTGCGTGGCGTGCCGCCACCCTGGCCGCCGAAGCTGTCCCGCGCGCGGCGCATCAACTCATCGATTGCGCTCGGGCCGCGCGAATCCGCGCCACCTCTGTCATCCCGGGGCGGTGGGGTCCACGGGTTGCGCGGACCTTCCTTGCCCTTGCCGGAAGACGGCTCCTCGCCCTGCGTGCCCCAAGGACCACCCTCGCTCATTGGCAAAGTCTGGCCGGGATTTTCCATCAATTCCTTACTCATGCCGTGGTTATAGGGACGGTCTTTGCGGAAATACAGGGCCGTGCTGCGATAATTGCCCCTTGGTGAGGGCGTATTCGGGCGCTCTTCGATTCACAAAACAGTCGGCATGTTCTAGAGCGCCCGCATGACTGACTCTCCGATCGATGATGCGTCCGCCCTTCCTCCCGCTCTCACCGCCCGGATCGAAGGCCTGGCAGCGGGCCGCGCCGGGGGACTTCGCCTGCGCGACAATGTCCTCAGCCTGGTGCTGGATGTGAGCGGGCTGGACGCGGAGCAGCGCGATTCCCTCGCCGCGCAGCTCGTTGCCGCGGGGACGAGCGAATTCGGTCTGGAGGATGTGCGGGTCGCGATGACGGCGGAACGCGCCGCGCGCCCCACGATCATTGCGGTGGGGTCGGGCAAGGGCGGCGTCGGCAAGTCGACGCTCTCGGTCAACCTCGCCGTTGCCCTCAAGGCGCTCGGCAAGCGTGTCGGCATGGTGGACGCGGACATTTATGGCCCGTCGCTGCCTCGTTTGCTGGACAGCGAGGATGCCAAACCCAAGGCGGAAGGCAACCGCCTGTTCCCGGTCCAGAACGCCTATGGCATCCCGATGCTGTCCATGGGGCATCTGGCCAAAAAGGGGCAGGCGATTGCCTGGCGTGGCCCGATGGCCGGCAATGCCTTGGGGCAGTTGCTGGATGCGGACTGGCAGGGCATCGATCTTCTGGTGGTGGATTTGCCACCGGGCACAGGCGACGTGCAGCTTACCATGATCCAGCGCTACAAGCCGGCCGGGGCGGTGATCATCTCCACGCCGCAGGATCTGGCGCTGATCGACGCGACGCGCGCGGTGAGCTTCTTCGATCAGGCAAAGGTGCCGGTGATCGGCATGGTGGAAAATATGGCAGGCTATGTCTGCCCGCATTGCGGCGAGGTATCCGATCCGTTCGGGTCCGGCGGAGCAGAAGCGAGCGCCGCGCAAATGGGCTTGCCGTTCCTCGGGCGCGTGCCGCTGGATATCGCAGTCCGCACCGCATCGGATGCCGGCAAGCCGCCCGCTGCTGATGAGGGCGTGGCTGGCCAGCCGTTCCGAGCCATTGCCGAGCGCGTCGCCCGCTGGCTCGATCGAAACGGGTCGGGCGCCACGGCCGGTTGATGCGGACGCCGCGCAACAGGATGGGCAGCAGCGGCGGCGCAGAGAAGTCCGGCAAGGGGCTTCGTTCATCCATCAACCGCCGAACGCTCCTGATCGGGGCTGCGGCAGGCGGCGGACTGGCCCTGGCCTGGGGGCTCTGGCCGCGCGATTATGCGCAAACCGCCGATGCAACGGAGAGCGAGACCGCGTTCGGCGCGTTCCTGAAGATCGACCGGAATGGGCAGGTCATCGTCATGGTGCCGCAAGCGGAGCTGGGGCAGGGCATCTTCACGCTGTTCGCGCAACTCGTTGCGGATGAGCTCGGCGCTGACTGGCGCACCGTCGCGGTCCAGCCCGCCCCGCCCGGACCGCTTTATGCCAATCCCACGCTCCTGCGGCAATGGTTCTCCGGCCCGGTCACCGAGCAGTTCGGGGATCTGAGCGATCGGGCGATCGCGGAATATGCGCGTCGGTATAATCTGGTCCTGACGGGCGGGGCGACCTCGGTTGCCAATTTCCGCGACGCCTTGCGCGAGGCCGGTGCAACCGCGCGGGTGCTGCTCTGCATGGCGGCGGCCGATCGCTGGGGCGTCGGCTGGGAAAGCTGCGATATTGTCGCGGGGATTGTCAGCGATGGGACCAACAAGGCGCGGATCGGCGCGCTGGCCGAAGAGGCCGCCGCTTTCACGCCGCCCGAGCCGCTGCCCTTCCGGCCAGAAGGGCGCGAGGATGCGTTGATCGGCACCGAAGCGCCCCGGTTGGATGTGCCGGCGAAGATCGACGGATCGGCCAATTACGCGGCCGACATCCGCTTGCCGGACATGATCTATGCCTCGATTCGGCAGGGGCCGGTCAACGCCGTCGCGCTCGAATCGATCAACGAGGCGGCGGCGCGCGCGGTGCCTGGCATGATCGACATCGTGCGGGAGGCAGGCTGGGTCGCGGTGACCGGCCGCACCTGGTGGGCGGCGAATCAGGCGTTGAGCCGGCTGGATCCCGTGTTCCGGCTCGATGGGCCGGAGTTGGACGACGCAGCCATTGATACCGCGCTGGAAGCGGCGTTCGAGAGCGGTCAGGGCGGGCGCTATTTCCGCCGGGGTGATCTGGAGCCGGTCTTTGCCGGTGCGCAGGTCGTCAGCGCCGTTTACGATGTGGCGCCGGCGCTGCATCTCGCGCTCGAACCCATGGCGGCAACGGCGCGCGTGCGGCCGGAGGGCGTGGAGCTGTGGATGCCCACCCAGGCCCCGACGCTGGCCCGCGACGCCGTGGCCAAGGCGCTGAGTGTGTCAGCCCGCGACGTGACCATTTATCCCCTGTTCGCGGGCGGCTCCTTCGGGCTCAAGATGGAGGTCGATGCCGGCGTCCAGGCAGCGCTCATCGCCCGTGCCGCCAATGCGCCGGTGCAGCTCATGTGGTCCCGCGCGGAGGATATCATCCGCGATTATCCGCGGCCGCCGGCCCGCGCGCGGATGGTTGCCAAGCTGGGGCCGACCGGTCTGATCGAGGGCTGGTCCGCCAAGGTGGCTGCACCCGCCGCGCTGGCTCAGCAGTGGCGGCGGATCGCGCATGGGCGCACGCGCGCGCAAGCGCGGGCCGACACAGCAAACAAGGCCGACGCTCTGGCTGTCTCCGGCATGGACCTGCCCTATGCGATTCCCAATTTCGCGGTGGATCATTTCCCCGCCGACCTCGCGCTGGCGGCGGGTCGCTGGCGGGGCAATGCGGACAGCTATGGCTGCTTCTTTTCCGAGAGCTTCATCGACGAGCTGGCGGTGGTCTCGCAGGTCGAGCCGCTTTCCTTCCGGATGCAGTTGCTCGGCAACAATCCCCGTCTGGCGCAATGCCTCACCGCCGTCACCGCGCTTGGCGATTGGCAGGGCGGCGTGCCGGGCAGCGGTCAGGGCATCGCCTGCCACAGCATGGCTGGCGGCCACATCGCGGTGCTGGTGGAGGCCGGCTTGTCGCAGGGACGGGTCGCGGTGAAGAAAATCTGCGCGGTCGCCGATTGCGGGAAGCTGATCAATCCGGGGATCGCCCGTCAGCAGATCGAAGGGGGACTGATCTTCGGCCTCGCCATGGCGCTCGGTGGCGCGCCGACCTATGCCGGATCGTTGCCAGCCGGTCTGCAGCTTGGCGATTATGCCCTGCCACGCATGGCGGATGTGGGGGAGGTGAGCGTGGAATTCATCGACAGCAGCGCGACCCAGTCCGGCCTTGGGGAAATCGGCGTGCCGGCGGTTGCGCCAGCGCTCGCCAGTGCGTTGGCGACGGTCACGGGGCGGCGCTACCGTCGCTTGCCGGTCATGGGAGAAGATGGATGAACGAAGCGCAGATGACGGGCGGCGCCATGGGCGCTCAAGGGGGCCGGGTGGCCGTGCTGGTCGTCAATCTCGGCACCCCTGATGCGCCGACGCCCGCAGCGGTGAAGCGCTATCTGCGCGAGTTCCTGTCCGATCCGCGCGTCGTCGAGATTCCGCAGGCAGTCTGGCAGCCGATCTTGCGCGGTGTCGTGCTCAATGTGCGCCCGCGCAAGTCGGCGCATGCCTATCAGCAGGTGTGGACGGACGATGGCTCCCCGCTGGCGATGCACACGCGGGATACGGCGCGGGGCTTGCGGGTCATCTGGGAGGACGCGATCACGGTCGACTGGGCGATGCGCTATGGCGCGCCATCCATCGCCGACCGGCTGACCGCACTGAAAGAGAGCGGCCATGAGCGCATTCTCATCGCCCCGCTCTATCCCCAATATTGTGGCGCCACGACGGCGAGCGTGATGGATGCAGTCGGTCAGGCGTTGGAAGCGATGCGGTGGCAGCCCGCCATCCGCACCCTGCCGCCCTATTTCGACGATCCCGCCTATATCGAGGCATTGCGCGCCCGCACGCAAAGCCAGTTGGCGGCCCTGCCATTCGCCCCGGATCGCCTGCTGGTGAGCTTCCACGGCATGCCCAAGCGCACCCGCGAACTGGGCGATCCCTATTATGCGCAGTGCGTGGAGACGGCGCGTCTGCTCGGCGAGGCGCTCGGGCGTGAGATCATCGTCACCTTCCAGTCCCGCTTCGGCCCCGCCAAATGGCTGGAGCCGGCGACGGACACCGTGCTTGAGGGACTGCCCGGCCAGGGCGTGCGCTCGGTCGCGGTGATGACGCCCGGCTTCTCGGCGGACTGCCTGGAGACGCTTGAGGAAATCGCCCTGCGCGGCAAGGAGAGCTTCGTCGCCGCGGGTGGCGAGCATTTCGCCTTTTTGCCCTGTCTTAACGCTCAGGCGGACGCTATTGCCATGTATCGGCAGCTTCTCGGGCGAGAACTTGCCGGCTGGGTAGAGCCGTCCAGCATTTGACCGAACCCTTGATGACGCGCAGGAGAGGCATTGAATGAGCAGAGTAGCGATCGTGACCGGCGGAACCCGCGGTATCGGCGAAGCAATCAGTCTGGCACTGCGCGAAAAGGGGTTTGAGGTCGCTGCCAACTATGCGGGCAATAGCGAGCGCGCCAAGGCTTTCACGGACAAGACCGGCATTCGCTCCTACGCGTGGGACGTGGGTGATCATCAGGCCTGCCTCGATGGCTGCGCCCAGGTCGCGTCCGACCTTGGTCCGATCGACGTTGTCGTGAACAACGCCGGCATCACGCGAGACGGCGTGCTCATGAAGATGAGCTTCGAGGACTGGAACGAGGTGATGCGCATCAACCTCGGCGGCTGCTTTAACATGGCCAAGGCCACCTTCCCCGGCATGCGCGAGCGCGGCTGGGGGCGCATCGTCAACATCGGCTCGATCAACGGTCAGGCCGGCCAATATGGCCAGGTGAACTATGCCGCAGCCAAGTCGGGCATCCACGGCTTTACCAAGGCGCTGGCGCAGGAAGGCGCCAAATATGGCGTCACCGTCAACGCCATCGCGCCGGGCTATATCGATACCGACATGGTCGCCGCCGTGCCGGCCGCGGTGCTGGAGAAGATCGTGGCGCGCATTCCCGTCGGGCGTCTGGGCCATGCGGAAGAAATCGCGCGCGGCGTGGCCTTCCTGTGCAGCGAGGATGCCGGGTTTGTGACCGGATCGACCCTGTCGATCAACGGCGGCCAGCACATGTATTGAGCCGGGCGGTGGAAGAGACGCCACCGCTTTATGCCGGCCCGGTCAAGCGCAGCATGACCATTGCCGGCCACACGACCTCGATCAGCCTGGAGCCTGTCTTCTGGCGGGCGCTGGAAGACAGCGCCCGCGCGGCAGACCTGCCGCTGAGCGCGCTCGTCGCCCGCATCGATGCCGAGCGGATTCGACAGAGCGAGCCGCCCAACCTCGCCAGCGCGATCCGGTGCTGGTTGCTGGTGCGGGCAGGATAGGCGCCGGTGTTCCGGCGCCTGCCAAGCCTCAGGCGAGCAGCGTGCCGGCCAGGTCCTTGAGATCGGCCTCGGGCCGCGCGCCATAATGTGAGATGACTTCTGCAGCGGCGATGGCGCCGAGCGTAAGGCAGGTCGTCGGGTCCTGCCCACGCACATGGCCGGTCAGGAAGCCAGCGGCGAAGAGATCGCCCGCGCCGGTCGTGTCGATCACTCGCTCGACGGGCGCTGCCGCCACTTCATAACGCGTGCCGTTCTGGATGGCGATGGCGCCCTTCTCGCTGCGGGTGACGATCAGCGTCGGCAGCTTGTCCGCAAAGCGCGCAATGGCCTTTTCGCAGTCCTGCGTTTGCGCCAGCGAGCAGATCTCGGTTTCGTTGGAGAAGAGGATGTCGATCATCCCGCCGTCGATCAGGCTGATGAAGTCCTCGCGATGGCGCTCGATGACGAACGCGTCGGACAGCGTGAAGGCCACCTCGCGGCCCGCCTCGCGCGCGGCGGCGATGGCATCGCGCATCGCGGCGCGGGGCTGCTCGGGGTCCCACAGATAGCCCTCAAGATAGAGGATGCGGGCCGAGCGGATCATGTCGAGATCAAGCGCGGCCGCGGGCAGGAACTGGGATGCGCCAAGGAAGGTGTTCATCGTGCGCTGAGCATCGGGCGTCACCATGATGAGGCAGCGCGCGGTGGGCGGGCCGTCGCTCGCCACCTCGGTTTCATAGCGAATGCCCAGTGCGCGAATATCATGCGCGAAGATGCGGCCGAGCTGGTCGTCGGCGACCTGGCCGATGAAGCCGCATTTGCCGCCCAGTGCGGCCATGCCGGCCAGGGTGTTGGCCGCCGACCCACCGGAAATCTCAAGGCCGCTCGCCATATCGGCATACAGTGCCTCGGCCTGGTCGGCATCGATAAGCTGCATCCCGCCCTTGGTGAGCGCGCGGCTGGCGATGAAGGCATCGTTTTCCTGGGAAATCACATCGACAATGGCATTGCCGATGGCGACGACATCAAGAACAGCTTCGGACAAGAGGCATTCCTTCATGAAGGATGAGGCAGGGCGGGAGAAAGCCCGTCCTTATCCGCCTGATCTCGCCCCGGCAAGCAGCGTGGGGCAGGGCATGGGGAACGCCGGCCGCTTGACCGCCGCGCGTGCTCGGGCAAAACCTGTCCCATGGTGTTTCCCGCCTTGCTGCGCGCCCTCCCGCAAATCCTGTTGCCCGGCATTCGCGCGGTGCTCTGGCAGAGTCTCGCCATCACCGTGGCGATCTTTGCGCTTATCGGCGCGGGCGTCTGGCTTGGATTGCGCCTGCTGCTGACCCGGACCGGCTGGCTGGATGCAGACGGTTTCGCCGGCGCAGCGCTCGCCGTCGCAATCGCGCTGGTCATCGGCTGGTTGCTGTTTCGCGCCGTGGCGATTGCCATCGTTGGACTTTATGCGGATCGCATCGTGGCGGTGGTCGAGCAGACGGACTATCCCACACGCCATGCGCAGGCGGCGGCCGTGCCTTTCGCCACCGGAATGCGGATCGCCTTGCGCTCGGCCGGCCGCGCGGTCGGCTGGAATCTGGCGGTGCTGCCGCTCTATGTAGCGCTGCTGGTCACAGGCGTCGGCGCGCCGATCCTGTTCCTTGTGCTCAATGCCTATCTGCTCGGCCGCGACCTCGCCGAACTGATCGAGGGGCGGCATCCGGGCCTGGCGGCGTTCACCGCTGGCCAGCGCTGGCAGCTGGGCCTCGTTTCGGCGCTTCTATTCCTGCCACCCGTCGTGAACCTGTTGGCGCCGATCTGGAGCGTAGCTATGGCCGCGCACATGTTTCACGCCCCGCGGAAGACCTGAACAGATGCTCTTGCGCTTTGGCTTTCCCCTGCTTGCCCTGCTCCTCTCCGGCTGCGGCGCGTCGCTTGTCCCGCAGACTGGCGGCCAGGCGCCCGCGGTCGGCTATGCGCCGGCCAAGCGGTCCCAGCCGGGCGGCATCGTCGGCGCGGATGCGCGGGGCCTGCAACGGCTTTTCGGGGAGCCTCGGCTGGACATTCGCGATCCTGCAGTGCGCAAGCTGCAGTTTGCCAACGGCCAGTGCGTGCTGGATGCCTATCTCTATCCCCCGGCCGCGAATCGGGAGCCCGTTGTGACGCATGTCGATGCCCGCAACAGCGCGGGCGATGACATGGACGCCGCTGCCTGCGCAGGCCTGCTCCGCAGGCGGTAGGATGGCGCGCCGGGGCGCATCGATTGACTTCCCGATCAGGCAATGACAGCTTGCAGGCATGACTGAGCATGTTGGCCAGCCTTGTTGCCTGTCGGGCAACCGATCTTATCGAGGTCAGATCCTCACGGGACGATAGCCCCGGGAGTCGGCGCGTCTCGCCCCGACTGTCGGGGTGAATTCGCGCATCTTGCCCAGCGTCCCCCCTAGGTGGCGCTGGCCCTCCATCTTGAAAGATCCATCCATGACCAGCACACAGGCGGGCCGCAGGCCGGCCATCCATATGATCGACACCGAAGCCGATCGCCTGACCGAACTTGCGCTCGGCGCCGAAGACCGGTTTCCCGAGGTCAGCGCCTTGTTACTCGATGAAGTCGGGCGCGCGACGGTGAAGACCGCCAGCCAGATCGGCCCCGATGTCGTCAGGATGCAATCCACGGTGGCGTTCATCGACGAAGAAAGCGGCGCCGAACGGTCTGTCCAGCTCGTCTATCCCGGCGAGGCGGACATCAATGCCGGCCGCGTCTCCATCCTCACCCTGATCGGCGCGGCGCTGATCGGCCTGCGCGAGGGTCAGTCGATCAACTGGCCGGATCGCAGCGGCAAGCGGCGGCGGCTGCGCATCCAGTCCGTCAGCCACTGAAGCGCCATGTGGGCAGGCCGGGCGTCGGGACAGGGCGTCGGGACTTAGGGCGCTGTGCCTGGTCCCGCCGTCTTGGGCACCTGCCGCTCGCAGCGATAGACGAGGCGCTCGTTCGGGCTGGATGGCAGCCGCGCCTCGATCTCGCCCTGAATCTGCATCAGCTTGGCGAGCCGCTCTGGGTCGCTCGAGCAGCCGGACCAGCCGATCTTGTCCCGCAGCGCGCGCATCTCGGCGGCGCTCTGCGCGCTCACGAGATAGTTATCGGTGCGGTAGCGGCCGATACCGGGGTCGAAGCGCCGCACCGAAACAGCGGCCTCGTCAGCCGGCACGAGGGCGCGGGACCAACCGGTCGCGCCGTTCTGGAACTGGGTGCGCCCGTCAAGGCACCCCTGCTGCGTCCAAGTAAAGCTCAGATCCGCCGTTTCCGAGACGGTGACTCGGCTCAGCCCCGGTTCGAGCCGGCATAGCCAGCGACCGCTTTCGGCCGACGCCGCGCCGTCCGTCTCGTTGCCGACCGCATTGCCGGCATCCGGCAGCGGCTCGGCCGGTGCGTCGGCGCTGTCGAAACTT
The DNA here is from genome assembly GCF_025961835.1 of Sphingobium sp. B2D3C. NCBI lineage: Bacteria > Pseudomonadati > Pseudomonadota > Alphaproteobacteria > Sphingomonadales > Sphingobiaceae > Sphingobium > Sphingobium sp. B2D3C. The sequence goes on from NZ_JAOQOK010000001.1 coordinate 3,136,259, forward strand.
GGGCGCAGCGCAAAGGTCAGCACTGCAGCCAGCAGCAGCACGCCTGCCGCCCCGCCAAAGCGCCGGGCGTGGCGGATGTTGCCGCGCGACTGGCCCAGTACCGCGGCACCGCCGGTGAGAGCCGCAGCGGCAAGAAGCAGCGCGGCGATGGCGATCATGTTCTCCCGGCGGGCGATGACCTGCTGCTGGGCCTGCTCGCGCGCGGCGATGGCGCGTTCGCGGTCTTTCAGGGCGGCTTCGTTCTGCCGCCGCGCCGCCTCGGCCCGAGCGCGCTCGTCGGCGGCCTGCTGGGCCGCGTCGATTTCCGCCATGGATCGGCAGGTTTCGCTCGATCGGCGCACCTGAACATTGGCCTGCCGCAGAAAGCTCGCAATCTCGCGCGTCGATACCGCAAAGCCATATTCGGCGTCGCTGCCGTCCGAGAGCGAGCCAAAGCTGTTGATGCCGATGACGCGGCCGCAATCGTCCACCAGCGGCCCGCCACTGTTTCCCGCCGCCAGTGGCGCGGTGTGCAACACGGTGTCGAACTGGCGGGAGGCGCGCCCTGCCGAGACATTGCCAGAGGTGCGGACGGCGCTCATCGGGCGAATGATATCCTCGATGCTCATGCCCTGCGCGCGATCGACCGAGCCGGGATAGCCAATGGCGGTCACCCGCGTGCCGTCTTCCACCGGGCCGGCCAGAAAGGTCGCGATGGGGATCGATGGGGCATCGTCGACCGCCAGCAAGGCCAGATCATTGCCCGGCGAATAGGCCAGGATGCGGCCGCCATAGCTGTTCGTGCCCTCGGACGGGATGATGCCGATGACGATGTTGGATTCACTGCGGGCGAGTTCGACGACATGGGCATTGGTGAGCACGCGGCCCGGCGCGATCATGACGCCGCTGCCATGGCCGACGAAATAGGCATTCTGGCCGTCCGTTGCCACCAGCGCCACCCGCACGACGCTGCGCGAGGCGGCGGCGATGTCCTGCACATCTGCCAGCGCCGGCGTCAGGGCAAGAGGCAGCAGCAGCGCAAGGGCGAGGTGGAGGACCGCTTTGAAGGAACCGAACAGTCCGGTGCGAGGCTTGATCATGGGGAACCTTTAACGCGCCCTTCGAGCTCTCGACAGAGGTTTTCACGGTCCACGCGCTTTGAAAGCAATTTACGGGAAGCTTGCCCGCATTGCCGGTGCGACAAGGACCCGCCGCTGACCCCGCGCCTTGCGTAAGCATGACCGGCCCGCTTACATCGGATAGCCCCCGCTCGATTGCGGAAGAGACAGGAAAATTGCTATGCCCGCCATCGCGCCGGCCATTGATGAAGAGACGGCATGGGCGGCCTTCGCGGCGCGCGACCGCCGCATGGACGGGCATTTCGTCGTCGCGGTCAAGACGACCGGCATCTATTGTCGACCGAGCTGTCCTGCGCGCCGCCCCCGGCCGGAGCATGTCACGATCCTGCCCGATGGCGGCGCGGCACGAGCGGAGGGTTACCGTCCCTGCCTGCGCTGCCGCCCGGACGATGTCGCGCCGGATCGCGCTGCCGTCACGCAAGCGCTGGCGTTGCTAGAAGCTGGTGAGGTCATGCCGCCGCTGGCCGAGCTGGCACGCGCCGTCGGCTACACGCCCCACCATTTCCAGCGCCTGTTCAAGCGGGCCGTCGGAGTCTCGCCCGCGGCCTACTGGCGCGGCCTGCGAGCGGACCGGCTGACGCGCGCGCTCCACCAGACCGAAAGGATCACAGATGCGATCTACGATGCCGGCTATGAAGCACCCAGCCGCGCTTATGCCGACGCGCGGACGCGACTTGGCATGACACCATCCGCCTGGCGCAACGGCGGCGCGGACGTGACGATTCGCTTCACGGTCACGGCGACCTCTCTGGGCGACATGCTCGTCGCGGCGACCGACAAGGGCCTGTGCCGGATCAGCTTTGATGAGGAGGAAAGCGACCTGCGGCGGCATTTCCCGCGCGCGACGATCGTTGCCGGGGGTGCCGATTTTGCGGCATTGGTAGCGCAGGTCGTGGCGCTGGTCGACGATCCGACACGCGCGGTCGATCTGCCGGTCGATGTCGCCGGCACAGCATTCCAGCAGGCGGTATGGGCGGCCTTGCGGGCGATCCCCATCGGTGAAACGCGCACCTACACGCAGATCGCAGCAGCGGTCGGCAAGCCGGCTGCCGTCCGCGCGGCGGGGTCGGCCTGTGGCGATAACAAGCTGGCGGTGCTCATTCCCTGCCACCGGGTTCTTCGCAGCGATGGCGGATTGGGCGGTTATGCCTATGGGACGGATCGCAAGACGGTCCTGCTGGAGAAGGAAAAACGGCTGAAGTAGGACTTTTCTGGGGGAACATGAGGATAGAGTCGGCCCCAATAGATCAGTGGCGAAAAAACAACGAAAACTCATTGCCTTACGCGCCGGCTGCCAAGTAAATTTTCAGTTCAACTTGTCGCCATTGCCTAACAACTGGCCGGATTCAGCCAGGGGACGCGAAACCAGCAGACATGTTCAGCGGTTTTTCCCATACTATGACACGCAACCATGAAACCCCTCGTACAGCGCTGACCGCGATTGCCGCCGTCTTGGCGCTTGGCTCCACCTCGGCTCTGGCGCAGGAGGCCGGAACCGCTCCACCCGCGGTCGATCCCGCAGGTAGTGAAATCGTGATTCCGGATGCGCAGCCTGCGCCTACGGCGGTCCCGCTCCCGACAACCGCGCCGCCCCTGACGACCGTGGCTCCGATCGTCACGCAGAGCCCGGCAGCGCCTTCATCGAGCGCCTTAACCGCTGCGCCCATTGTTGCCCCGGAGGCCACAACCGCCCGTACTGCTGAAAGCCCTCCCCAGGCGCGTCAGGTCGTTCCGGCGTCCGCGGAGACCGCCTCAGCACCTGCCGAGCGCACATCGAGTGCCCGCGCGGAATCGACGCGTCCGACTGCGGCGCGTGAACCGGCTCCGCAGCCGGTCGCCAGCGATACTGTCGCGCCGGCCGAAGCCCAACCCCAGGCGGTTGAGGCAGCCTCTGCGACTGAGGCGCCGATGGTCAATGAGACACCGCAACCCGCGCCGCTTGAAACCACCGGTGAGGCTGCTTCCAGCGATAACACCGCGATCATCATCGGCGGTGCTGGTGCGCTCGTCCTGCTTGGAGCCGGCTTCATGGCCTTCCGTCGCCGCAAGACCTATGATCGGGAGATCGAAGCAGATGCGATGGAGCGGGAGGTGATCCGTGAACCCGTCGTCACGCCGAAGCAGGATACGGTCGTGAATCCAGCCTCTGCACCTGCCGTAGCGCCCCGTGCACCGGTTGATTCTTCTGCTCCGATCATGCAGCGCTCCACTGTGGTCCGCGAGGGCGATCTGGAACAACAGGTGGCGGCGGCGCCGTCGCGGGAAAACCCGTTTCTTACCCGCAAGAACCGTCTGCGTCGCGCCAACTTCCTGATGCGCCAAGGCGCTCTGCCTGAGGCTGCGCCGGCGACGATGGACCGCCAGACCGCGGCAGCGCCCGCAACCCAGCCGCAAGCCCCTGCGCGTCAGACGATTTATAGCTTCGGCGGGACGACCGTCCGCCCGACCCTAAAGCCGCGCACGACCTGATCTCCATCGGTCCGTAGATTAAGATGCAGCCGCTCTTCGTAACGAGGAGCGGCTGTTTCACTACAGCGCCGTTCGCAATCAGACGAAGCTGTAGGGATCGATATCCACACTCACCCGCGTCGTGGACTTCCAATCGATCTGGCCCAGCCATTTGCGGACGATGGCCTGCAAATCCACCCCGCGCCGCGCGTGGACGAGCAATCGGAACCGGTGTCGACCGCGCAGCACGGCCAGCGGCGCTTCGGCTGGCCCATAAACGTCCAGACCATCCTGATGCGGCGCAATCTTACCGATTCGCTGGGCCGTCTCGCGGGCCAGCGCGCCGTCGGCATCGCTGACGATGATTGCCGCGAAGCGCCCGAACGGCGGCGCGTTGGCTATTCGCCGGCTTTCCGTCTCCATCGCGTAGAAGCGCGCGCCATCGCCGTCGAGCAGGGCGCGGATCACCGGTGTCTCCGAGGCGCGGGTCTGGATGAAGACCCGTCCAGGCTTCTCGCCACGCCCCGCGCGCCCCGAGACCTGCATGATCTGCTGATAGGTGCGCTCGGCGGCACGCAGGTCGCCCCCATCCAGCCCAAGATCGGCATCGACCACGCCGACGAGCGTCAGTTCGGGGAAGTGATAGCCCTTGGTGACCAGTTGCGTGCCGATGATGATATCCACGGCCCCGCCCGCCACGTCCCGCACAAAGGCAGCCGCCCGAGCCGGAGACCATAAGGTGTCGGAGGTGACGATGGCGGTGCGTGCCTGCGGGAAGAGCAGCTTCACCTCGTCCGCGATACGCTCGACGCCGGGGCCGCAGGCGACCAGTGCATCGCTTTCATGGCATTCCGGGCAGGCGTCGGGCGTGGGGATGCTGTGGCCGCAATGATGGCAGGCGAGGCGCCGGGTCAGGCGATGCTCGACCATCCAGGCGGTGCAGTGCGGGCACTGGAAGCGATGGCCGCAATGGCGGCACAGGGTGAGCGGCGCATAGCCGCGCCGGTTGAGGAACAGCAAAGATTGTTCGCCGCGCTCCAGCGTCTCCGCCATGGCCTTGACCAGCGGCGGCGCGAGCCATCGTCCCCGGTCGGGCGGGTCGCGCGTCAGATCGAGGCCGATGATCTCCGGCAGTTCGGCGCCGCCGAACCGGCTGGGCAGGGCAATCTCTTCATAGCGCCCCAGAGCGACCTGATGGCGCGTCTCGATGGCCGGCGTCGCCGAAGCGAGGATGATCGGGCAGCTCTCGAACATGCCGCGCATCACCGCAACGTCCCGCGCATGGTAGCGCACGCCTTCTTCCTGCTTGAAGCTGGTCTCATGAGCCTCGTCCACGATGATGAGGCCGAGCTTGGGGTAAGGCAGGAACAGCGCCGAGCGCGCGCCCACCACCACCTGCGCCTCGCCGCGTGAGATCGCCCGCCAGGCGCGACGCCGGTCGGATTGCTTGAGGCCGGAATGCCAGGGCACCGGCTCACAGCCAAAGCGGGCGGTGAACCGGTCGAGAAACGGCTCGGTCAGCGCGATCTCGGGGAGCAGCACCAGCGCCTGCTTGCCTTGCCGCAGAGTCTCGGCCAGCGCCTCGAAATACACCTCCGTCTTGCCCGATCCGGTGACGCCATCAAGCAGGACGGTCTGGAAGGCATGGGCGCGAACATGCTCTGTCAGCCTGTCGGCCGCGGCCTGCTGGTCGGCGCTGAGCGTGACGGTCACGAAGTCGGGGTCCGGATCGGGATAGGGCTGATCGGTGGAGACTTCGACAGCCTCCAGCGCGCCCTGCTTTACCAGCCCGCGAATCACCGCGTCGCTGACTTCGCCAATGGCGGCAAGTTCACGCACCAGCCCCTGACGCTCGCCGATGCGTTCCAGCGCTTGCGCGCGCTGGGGCGTCAGCCGATCCGGCACGGCGCCGGTTGGACGATATTCCACCACTGTCTTCTCGCCATCCAGCGCGGACATGGAGGCGAGCGCCATGCGCAGCACGGCAGCGGGCGGGGCGAGATAATAATCCGCCGTCCACTCGATGAGGCGGCGCAGCGAAGCGGGCAAAGGCGGCGCATCCAGCACGCCGGTAATGGGGCGCAGACGATTGTCGCCGACCGGCGCGACGTCCGGAAAGCGGTCCGCTTCCCACACCACGCCGATCATGGGGCGCGGACCCAGCGGGGCGACGACGATCTGCCCGGGCTCCACGCTCATGCCATGCGGCACCCGGTAATCGAGCGGGCCTAGCGCGGCGTTGAGCAGAATGATCCGGGCGCGGGTCATGCTCCGGCCTTAGAGACTGTCTGGCTCGGAGGAAATGGCATCGTCGGCCTCGCTTGCGCCTCCGCACGGCAGGCGGGCCTTACATCCGGGGGCGTGCGGCGCTATAGGCGGCGCCAATCTCTCCACAACCGGGAACCTCTGGCCATGAAATTCTTCGTCGATACCGCCGACACTGCCGACATTCGCGAGCTTGCCGCCACTGGCCTGCTGGACGGCGTGACGACCAATCCCAGCCTCATCCACAAATCGGGCCGCAAGTTCCTCGAAGTGGTGGAAGAAATCTGCGGGCTGGTCGATGGCCCCGTCTCAGCAGAAGTCGTGGCGCTCGATCATGAGACGATGATGAAGGAAGCCGCTGTGCTCCGGAAGATCGCCGAGAATGTCTGCATCAAGGTGCCGCTCACCATCGATGGCTTGAAGACCTGCAAGGCGCTCACGCAGGATGGCTGCCAGGTCAATGTGACCCTGTGCTTCTCGGCCAATCAGGCCCTGCTCGCCGCCAAGGCAGGCGCGACGTTCATCTCGCCCTTCGTCGGACGGCACGATGACAATGGCTTCGATGGCATGCGGCTGATCGAGGACATCCGGCTGATCTACGACAATTACGCCTTCGAGACCGAGATTCTCGCGGCTTCGCTTCGTCACCCCATCCATGTGCTCGAATGCGCGAAGATCGGTGCGGACGTGATTACGGCGCCGCCAGCGGTCATCAAGTCGCTGGTCAACCATGTGCTGACCGACAAGGGCCTCGCCGCTTTCGCTTCGGACTGGGAGAAGACGGGTCAGTCGATCCTCTAGGACCTGCCGCATTTCAATAAGAAGGGCCGCTGTCTCCTGGGAGGCAGCGGCCCTTTTCTTTGGCTCGCAGGGCGGCGCGATCTACCGCCCGAAGCCCTTGGGCGCGGTATCCACCACCGTCGATCCACTGGCGCCGACCTGCTGGACTTCCAGTGCGCGCTCGGCGATCCCGTCCCGGCCGAAGCGGAAGGCGCCGTCGATGCCGGCGAAGCCCTCGGCATCGCGAAGTCGCGCTGCGGGGAAGGCGCTCCCGGGCTTCCAGTCCTGCGCGATCCGCACGGTGAGCAGCACCGAATCATAACCCAGCGACGCGAGGCGATATGGCGCGGCGCCGTAGGTCGAGCGATATTTGGTTGCGAGCGTGCGATACAACCCATCGGATACGCCGGCATACCAGGCACCGCGCAGCGCCGTGCTGGCGGACAAACCTGCTTCGGTCGCCCACAGTTCGGTGCCGAGGATGCGCGCATCCCTGGCGCCAGCCGTGCGGACCAGCGGCGCGGCTTGCAGCGCGATGCGACCGACATCGGCGATCAGCAGCGCATCATAGCTGGAACTGGCCGACAGGCGCTGGACTGCGGACTGAACCGAATTGGCCGAGCGATCGAATGTCTCCATCGCCACGACCGTGCCGCCGGCGGCTTTCACCTCGCTGAGAAATGCCTTGCCGGCCCGCTCGCCATACACGCCGCGCGGCACGAGCGCTGCGAAATCGCTCAGGCCGCGCGCCCTTGCAAAGCGCACGACGCGGGAGACCGATTGCTCCGGGCTGTAGCCGAGCAGATAGACGCCATTGCCTGCGACGCTCTCGTCATTGGAATAGCTCAGCACCGGAATGTTGGCTGCGCGCGCAATCGGGGCAACCGCGCGCACCTCGTCCGCCGTCAGCGGGCCGAGGATGAGCTTGTTGCCCTCCGCCACGGCCTTGCGCGCGGCCTCGGCCGGGTTGCGCCCGGTGTCATAGGTGGTGACGCGCAGTCGCTCGGTCTTGGTATCCAGCAACGCCATGGTGGTGGCATTGGCCAGCGAGCGCCCCACGCCGGCATTTGCGCCGCTCATTGGCACAAGCAGGGCAATGCGGTGCCGCTCGGTATCGGTCGGCAGGCCCTGCGTCACATCCGGCTGCTGTGTCTTGGGCGGCGGAGCAGGCTGCTGCGCCGGCGGCACCACGCGCGTACAGGCCGCCAGCAGCATGGCGCCGATCAGCACAATGCCCTGCAGAATGCGACGGGGCGTCGGGGTGCCTCCAGCCGCGATGTCGAACCTCACTTGCCCCGCAAGGCTCCTCTCTGCCATGGCACACCTCATGTCCGCTTCACTTGAGCCTGGCCTATATATCGTTGCGGGACCGATCGGCAACTTGTCCGACCTGTCGCCCCGCGCTGCCGCGGTCCTCCAAGGCGCGGACGTAGTGGCCGTAGAGGACAGCCGGGTCAGTGCTAAATTGCTGCGCCATGCCGGGTCCGACCGGCCCATGATTCCCTACCATGACCACAGCGATGAGCGGGTTCGCGCTCGTCTGGTCGAGCGGATGGGGAGCGAAGCTATAGCGCTGTTGTCGGACGCAGGAACGCCGCTCATCTCAGATCCTGGATACAAGCTGGTGCGAGACGCCCGTGCGGCAGGCCGATCCGTCAATACGGTGCCCGGTCCCTGCGCGGCGATTGCGGCGATCACGCTCTCTGGCCTCCCCAGTGACCGTTTTCTGTTCATGGGCTTCCTGCCCCCAAAGACGAAGGCCCGCACTGATACGCTGATGGAAGTGGTGGCGCTCCGTGCGACGCTGGTTTTCTACGAGAGCGGGCCGCGCTGCGCGGCATCGCTGGCGGACATGGCGGCCGTGCTCGGCGATCGTCCGGCCGCGCTCTGTCGAGAGATCAGCAAGGCCTATGAAGAAAGCTTGACCGGCACGCTGACCGAACTCTCGGCGGCCTGCGCGCAGAAGGAGCCACGGGGCGAGATCGTGCTGGTCGTCGGTCCGCCGGGAGAGCGCGCCGCGCCGGAAGCCGACGAGATCGATGCAGCGCTGCGCGAGGCGCTGGAGCGGCTGACTGTCTCGCAAGCGGCAGGCGAAGTCGCCCGCGCATTGGGGGCGGACCGCAAGGCGCTCTACGCGCGCGCCATGGAGCTCAAGGGGAAGTGAAAGGCAGCCCGCCCACGCCGGCGCGGCTCGCCGCCGAGAAGCGCGGCCGGCAGGGCGAGCGGATCGCGGGCTGGTGGTTGCGGCTCAAGGGCTGGACGATCCTCGCGCGGCGGGTGCGCACCCGCGCCGGCGAGATCGACCTGATTGCCCGGCGTGGCAAGATCGTCGCCTTCGTCGAGGTGAAGACGCGGGCCAGCGAGGCGCTGCTCGATGAAGCGATCGATGAGCGGCGGCTGGCGCGCGTCGCGGCGGCGGCGGAAGCGGTCGCCCATAACTGGCTGGGGCCGGATGACGACATGCGCATCGACGTGATGCTGCTTGCGCCGGGTCATCGGCCACGCCATCTGGAAAATGTCTGGCACGGCGGCTAGCGCCTGCGGTCCCGGTTGCGTCACGTGTCAGCGTCTCGGTTCAGAACAAGGCAGGGCTCGAAGCAGCCCGAACGGTGGAAGGTAAGAACGGATGTCGCTCAAGGTCGCTCTGCAGATGGACCCGATGGAGTCGCTGAACATTGCCGGCGATTCGACCTTTCACATCATGATCGCCGCCCAGGCGCGGGGGCACCGGCTCTACCATTATCGTACCGATGATCTGAGCTGGCGCGGCGGACGGCTCTATGCGCAGGCGCGTGAGGTGACGGTGCAGAAGGTTGCAGGCGATCACTATCGCTTCGGCGAGGCGGTCAAGCTGGACCTTGGCCGCGATGTCGATGTGGTCTGGATGCGGCAGGACCCGCCCTTCGACCTCAATTATATCACCGCGACGCATCTGCTGGAGCGGATCACCGGCGAAACGCTGGTCGTCAACGATCCGGTGGCCGTGCGCAACGCGCCGGAAAAGCTGTTCGTGCTGGATTTCGCGCGCTTCATGCCGCCCACGATGATCACGCGCAGCCTTGAGGAAACGCGCGACTTCCTTGCCGAGCATAGCGAGATCGTCGTGAAGCCGCTGTACGGCAATGCCGGCTCGGCCGTGTTTCGCATTGGCGCAGATGGGGCCAATCTCGCCGCTCTGGTGGAACTTTTCGGTGAGATGTGGGTCGAAAGCTTCATGGTGCAGGCTTTCCTCAAGGACGTGGCGCAAGGCGACAAGCGGATCGTTCTCGTCGATGGCGAAGTGGCCGGCGCGATCAATCGCATTCCCGGCAAGGGCGAGATCCGCTCCAACCTGGCCGCCGGCGGCACCGCCGCCAAGACCGAGCTGACGGCGGAGGAGCAGGAGATCTGCGCCGCGCTGGGGCCGGAGCTCAAGAAGCGCGGCCTGCTGTTCGTCGGCATCGATGTCATTGGCGGCAAATGGCTGACCGAAATCAACGTGACGTCACCGACCGGCATCGTTGCCATCGATACCTTCAACGGCACGGATACCGGCGGCATGATCTGGGATGCGGTCGAGCGTCGACTGGCGGAGCGGGCGGCCTGAGGCTGCTGCAACAACCAGATGATTGATAAGCCGATGATGGGTGACGACAGATGAGCGATTGGGTCGTTCATCTGATCGATGCCGGCGGATATTGGGGCATCACCCTGCTGATGGTGCTGGAAAATGTGTTTCCGCCCATTCCGTCCGAGTTGATCATGGGCATTGGCGGCATTCGCGTCGGCCAGGGGAAGATGGATGTGGTGCCCCTGCTGGCAGCGGGGACCATCGGCACCACCATCGGCAATCTGTTCTGGTATTATCTGGGGCTCTGCCTCGGCTATGCGCGCCTGAGACCCTTGGTCGAGCGCTATGGCCGCTGGGCAACGTTGCGGTGGCGGGAGGTCGAGTGGCTGGAGCGGATCTTCCTGCGCCATGGCGACAAGATCGTGTTCATCTTCCGCTTCATGCCGGTGTTCCGCACGATCGTCTCGCTCCCGGCCGGGCTGTTCGCCATGCCGTTCTGGCGCTTCGTCATCTGGACGACCGGTGGCGCGCTGATCTGGAACGTCGTCTTGGTCGGGGCCGGCTATTATCTTGGCGTGCGGTTCGAGCGCATCGATGATTATCTTGGCCCGCTCACCAATATCGCGGTGGCGTTTCTGGTCGTCGGCTATTTCTGGCGGCTGTTCACTTGGAAGAGCGAGCCGCGCGACCAGCCGTAATCATGTCTTATCCTTCCGCGCGCGGGTGCGCGTTGCGATAGACATCGAGCAGATGCACCGCATCGACCTGCGTGTAGATTTGCGTCGAGGACAGGCTGGCATGACCGAGCAGTTCCTGCAGTGAGCGCAGGTCCGCGCCGCGCCCGAGCAGATGGGTGGCGAAGCTGTGGCGCAGCGCATGCGGCGTCGTGCGATCGTGCAGGCCAAGGCGCCCGCGTGCCCCCTGAACGGCGCGACGAATCAGCGCCGGGGAAAGGGGGCCGCCGCGCGCGCCCCGGAACAGGGGTGCGTCCTTGCGCGTCGGATAGGGGCAGAGCGCGATATATTCCTCGATCGCGCTGCGCACTTGCGGCAGCAGCGGCACCACCCGCGTCTTGCTCCGCTTGCCCAGCACCCGCAGCGTTTCACCCAGCGGCAAGGCGTCGCCTGTCAGTCCCAAGGCTTCGCTGATGCGCAGGCCCGCGCCGTAGAGCAGCATCAGCACGGCCCAGTCGCGCGCCCCGATCCATCCGTCTCGCGCGGTTTCGGCAATGTCCTCGGCAAGCGCGACGGCTTCATCCGGGCTGATCGGTCGCGGCACGCCGGGCTTGACGCGCGGCCCGCGCATCACCGGAATCGTGGCGCCCTCGCCGCCCACAAACCGCAGAAAGGCGCGCAGGGCAGAGAGCTCCCGCGCCGCCGAACTGTTGCCGATGCCTTCCGCCCGGCGCGCCGCCAGAAAGGCGCGCAGATCGCTTGTCGTCAGCGTGGTGATGGCCGCCGATGTCGGCGCGCGGCCGTCCATGTCCGCCATCCAGTCGAGCAGGCGTTCGGCGGTGGAGACATAGGCGCGCACGGTGTGAAGCGAGCGGCGCCGGCCTTCGGCGAGATGCGCGCGCCAGCCTTCCAGCAGCCCTGCCCGCGTTTCGCCGGTCATGACGGCACGGTGCCGGCGAGCAGCTCCTGCCAGATGTCCAGCAAATCGACCGGATACCAGGCCTCGTCATGGGCCGCCAGTTCCTGTGGCGTCCACCAGCGGTGCGAAAGCATGACGGCCTTCTCGAGATCGGTGTGACCCGCCGTGTCGATTCGCGCCTCCGCGACGGGGACCGCGTAAAAGCGCTCCTCGGCATCGACGGGAATGCCCTCGAGCGTGACGAAGGTGACATCGCGCACCGCCACGAGCGGACCGGGTTCGAGGTCGAGCCCTGTCTCCTCGCGCAGTTCGCGCCGCGCGGCCTGCTCAAAGGTTTCGCCCCGATCGACCGCGCCGCCGGGCGTCACCCAAAAAGGCGGGCGATCATCGGGCGTGAAGCGGAAGAGCAGCAGCCGTCCTTGCGGATCGGTGACCAGCAGGCGGGCCGCTGGACGTTTCGCGCGACGGGTCACGCCCCGCTCATTCACCCGGCGCGCGGGCTCGAATGGCGAGGGCATGCACCTTCTCACGCAGCAGATCGGCGAGCGCCGCGTTGACCATGCGCTGCCGCGCAACGCGGGATTGGCCGGTGAAGGAGTCGGCGACGATCTCCACGGTGAAGTGGCTTTCGCCGCTGCCATCATCGCCCATATGCCCGCGATGCTTGGCGCTGTCATTGATGACGGCGAGCTGTTGCGGGGACAGGGCATTTTCCAGCCGCTGTGCGATCTCTTGCCCGACCGGGCCTAGCGAAGCGTCAACCATGCGCCCTATATAAGCGTTTTGGGTCACGCAGCCACAGGGAAGAGACAGTCGTGTCAGGGTCGGGGTTCAATCAGGGTGCATCGCGCCGCCACACGCGCTTTCACGGTCGCGTGGAAGGTGAGGCGCGCCGCTGCTCGCATCCCGGCTGCATGGAAGCAGGTGAGTTCCGCGCGCCGCCAGAGGAAAAGCGCGGCGCACCCGATGGTCCGCCGCAATGGCGCTGGTTCTGCCTGGAGCACATCCGCGCGTTCAACACCGAGTATAATTACTTCAAGGGGATGAGCCCGGAGGAGATCACGCAGGCGCAGCGTCCTTATGGCGGCTGGGAGCGAGAGACGCGGGCCTTTTCGTCGGCCGCAGCGAGTGGCACGCCGCCGCCACGCTGGGCCGATTTCTCCGATCCGCTCGATGCGATTGGCGCCCGCTTCAAGATGCGGGCAGCGGAAACCGCGCAACGGCAGGATGGCAAGCCGCTGTCTGGCGCGGATCGGTCTGCCCTCAAGACGCTTGGTCTTTCGACCGATGCCGACCGGCGCGCCTTGCGCACCAGCTATACCGAGTTGGTCCGCCGCTTTCACCCGGATCATAATGGCGGCGACCGCGCGCATGAGAAAGCGCTGCAAGACGTGATCGCGGCCTATTCCCATCTCCGCAAGGCGCCGGCCTTCGCCTGACGGACCTTGCCGCGCCGGGTCTACGCTGCCATAGGCGCCGGCCCGCTTCCAGGAAGGTGATTGATATGGCGACCGGCACGCCGGCCCGTGCGATGGGCTTCGACTTCGGCACCACCAACAGCGTTGCCGCGATTGCCCAGGACGGCACGTCCCATATGCTGGAGTTCTCGGGCGACAAGGCGACAGGCGCCGTTTTCCGCTCGGCCCTGTGCTTCTGGGAAGAGGGCGAGAGCCGGGCGGCGCTGGCGCGCGAGGCAGGGCCGTGGGCCATCGCGGAATATCTGGATTTTCCGCAGGGCTCGCGCTTCATCCAGTCGTTCAAGTCGGTCGCCGCCAGCCCGCTGTTCGATCATGCCAGCATTTTTGATCAGCGCATGACCTTCGAGCAGTTGGGCGAGGCCTTTCTGGAGCGCATGGTCGCCCATGCCGGTGGCGCGCTGGGCTCCGGGCCGGAGCGGCCCGAACGGATCATCGTGGGCCGGCCGGTGCGGTATGCGGGCTCGCGACCGGATGAGGGGCTGGCCCGCACGCGCTACGATGCCATGTTCCGCACCTTCGGCACCGATATCCATTATGTCTACGAACCGCTCGGCGCGGCGTTCAGCTTCGCCAGCCGCCTGTCGGAGCCGGCGACGGTTCTGGTCGCGGACTTTGGCGGTGGCACGAGCGATTTCTCCATCGTGCGGATGCGCCCGGCGGGCGACGGGCGGCGCTGCGAGCCGCTCGGCCATGCCGGCATCGGCATTGCGGGCGACCGGTTCGATTACCGCATCGTCGATCATCTCGTGCTTCCCATACTTGGCAAGGGCAGCAGCTATCGCTCCTTCGACAAGGTTCTGGAAATTCCCCGCAGCCATTTCGCGGACTTTGCCGACTGGTCCCGACTCGCCCTGATGCGCAACCGGCGGACCATGGAAGAGCTGGCGCGGCTGCAGCGCGCTGCCGTCGATCCCGCTGCCATCGGGCGCATGATTGCCATCATCGAGCGGGAGCTCGGCTATGCGCTCTACGATGCGGTCGGCCAGCTCAAGCGTGCGCTCTCGAGCGAGGATGAAGCGCATTTCCGCTTTGAGAGCGATGATCTGGTGATCGATGCCGATGTGACGCGTGCCCAGTTTGAGCGATGGATCGCGCCGGATGTCGCGCGGATCGAGGAGACGGTCGATCAGGCCCTGGCAGACGCCGCATTGGACGCCGACGCCATCGACCGCGTGTTCCTCACAGGCGGATCGTCGCTCATCCCCGCGATTCGCGCCATATTCGAACGCCGGTTCGGTGCCGAGCGGATCGCGACCGGCGGAGAACTGACATCCATCGCGCACGGTCTCGCGCTGATCGGGCTGGAGCACGATCCGGCGGAATGGGCGGTCTGATCCGCCTGATGGAACCCTACCTTCTATCGACAGGGCGCGCGGCAATCGGTTAGGGGCTGTGTGACTCGCAGGAAGATGATGACTATGACCGATCTGCCCAACACCAATTCCGACATGCGCAGCGAGGTGCTGCTCGATGCGCCCGATCGCGTCGTGAGCGCGCGCGAGGTGTTCGGGGTCGATATCGACATGGAGATCCCCGCCTTTTCCGAAGCGGACGAGCGCGTTCCGGATACGGACCCCGCCTATGTGTTCGATCCGGACACGACGCTCGCGATCCTGGCCGGCTATGCCTATAATCGCCGGGTGATGGTGCAGGGCTATCACGGCACCGGCAAGTCGACTCATATCGAGCAGATCGCGGCGCGGCTCAACTGGCCCTGCATCCGCATCAACCTCGATGCGCATATTAGCCGCATCGACCTCGTCGGACGTGACGCCATCGTCCTCAAGGACGGTCAGCAGGTCACCGAGTTCAAGGAAGGCCTGCTGCCCTGGGCCTTGCAGCGTCCGGTGGCTTTGGTGTTCGACGAATATGACGCCGGTCGGCCCGACGTGATGTTCGTCATCCAGCGCGTGCTGGAAGCCGACGGCAAGATGACCCTGCTCGACCAGAACCGGGTGATTCGTCCGAGCCCCTGGTTCCGCATGTTCGCCACCGCCAACACGGTCGGCCTGGGTGACACCACGGGCCTCTATCATGGCACCCAGCAGATCAACCAGGGCCAGATGGACCGCTGGAACCTTGTGGTGACGCTGAATTATCTGCCGGCCGAGACCGAAGCGCAGATCGTGCTCGCCAAGTCCGGCGAATATGATCATCCGGGCGGTCGCGAGGAAGTCGCCAAGATGATCCGCGTCGCGGAACTGACCCGTCAGGGCTTCATCAACGGGGACATTTCCACCGTAATGAGTCCGCGCACCGTGATCTCATGGGCGCAGAACACGCTGATTTTCAAGGATGTCGGCTTCGCCTTCCGCCTGTCATTCCTCAACAAGTGCGACGAGGCGGAGCGGGCGCTGGTGGCGGAATATTACCAGCGCGTGTTCGGCAAGGATCTGCCGGAAAGCGTCGTCGGCAAGAGCGCCTGACGCGGCAAGGCGGCCCGAGCGCGGGCCGCCTTCGCGAATGGGTGATCAGGCGATGCGCGTGCGGGTCACCCGGTAGCGCAGGGCGACGCCGGCCAGCGCGAAGCCGGCAATCATCATGGCCCAGGTTGCCGGCTCGGGAATGGCGGGCGGCGGCGCCATCATCGCGCGCATCAGCGGGCCGGCGGTCTCCGTGTGCGACTCTGCCTGCGGCTCCGCGGCCTCGTCAAAATAGCTGCCCAGCACCGAATGGGTGAACTTGTAGGGCGCGCCTTCGAACACGGTTGGCGTCGGTTCGGTCACGGTCGCCATCGGCGTGGCGGGCGCCGGGCTGGTGAAATAGCTGTCGAGCACGGAGTGGGTGAATTTGTACTGGCCGCCCTCGAAAACGCCTTGCGAATCCGCATAGTGGCCCAGCCAATTGTTGAGCTGGGCATAATTGTTGAAGTTGCGCACGCCATCCAGGCCCTTGAAGACCATCTGCTGGCTGCCGCCGCTGTTGATCGCAAAGCTGAAATCGCGCTGCGAGAAGCTGGCCTCGGTGTGCAGAATGCTGGTCAGCAGGGCGATGCGCGCATTGAGATTGACCGCCGCGCTGACGCTCTGGATCGGCAGGAGTGCGCCGCTCGTCAGCATCGCGGCAAGGCAGGCAGTCCGGATCATGGGCAATCGTCCTATCACAAAAAGCTGCGCGACCTAGCCGCTCCAGCACCGTCCCTTGGGGACGCTGATAGGCAGGCAGGCCGCGTTCGAAAATGGATTTAACCAAGAAATCCTAATAATTTGGGTGCTGTTCCACAGCGGCACAGTTGAGCGCGCAAAGGTTGACGAGCTGAGATGGGCCGCTCTGCCAAAGGGCAGGAGGGTTGACAGGATCGGGGCACTGGACCAGCCCATTGTACATCATGGCTGACCGTTCCCCCCTCGACCGCTTCAAGGAAGTTCTCACCGGCGCCTCGCGCGCTGTCGCGCATGATGCCGAGGTTGAGCTCGGCTTCACGCCCGATGCACCGCACCTCGCCGGCAAGCAGATCAAGGTGCCCACGCCGACGCGCAATCTGCCGGCGGATCAGGTCGCGCTCGCGCGCGGCTTTGCAGACAGCTTCGCGCTCAAGCTTCGCCACCATGATGCGCGACTCCATTCCGCGCGGGCGCCGAGCGAGCCCGCTGCGCGCGCCGTCTATGATGCCGTCGAGATGGTCCGTTATGAGGCGCTGGGGTCCAAGAACTACGCCGGCATGCGGGCCAATCTCGCCGCCGCGCTGGACATGCGCACCCATTCCGACCCGATCACGCGCGCGCAATCGGCCGATGAAGTGCCGGTGCAGGGCGCCGTTGCCTTGCTGCTGCGCGAGAAGCTGACCGGGGAAGCGCCGCCGCCCGAATCGCTCAAGGGCATCGAATTTCTGCGCGAGTGGATCGACGAGAAGGCCGCTGACGACTTTGAAGGCCTGTCTTTGTGCCTCGACGATCAGCAGGCCTTTCAGGACAAGGTGCTCTCGATGCTCCAGCATCTCGAGCTGGTGCGCGCGGAGGTTCCCCCCGAATCGCCCGATGAGGATGACGAGGACCAGGACGAGCAATCCGAGCAGCAGGATGAGGACAAGGAAGAAGACGAGGGCGAAGAGGACGATCAGTCCCGCGCCGACACGCGCGGCGAGGATAAGGGCGAGCCGGGCGAGGAGATGTCCGAAGAGCGCGAGGAGCAGGACGGCGACTCGGACGAGGATGGCGATGGCGACGCGCAGGATGACGATGGCGCCATGCCCGTGCGCCCCAATCGCCCCTTGTCGGACCTGCCGCCGGACTTCGACTACCACGCCTATACGACGAAGTTCGACGAGGTGGTGACGGCGCTCGACCTGTGCGATGCCGATGAACTCGTGCGCCTGCGTGGTTTTCTTGACCAGCAGCTCGCCCCGTTCCAGGGCGCGGTCTCCAAGCTGGCGCACCGTCTGCAGCGGCGCCTGCAGGCCCAGCAGAACCGCAGCTGGGATTTCGACCAGGAGGAAGGCATGCTCGATGCCGCGCGACTGGCGCGCGTTGTCGTCAATCCCGCGCACTCGCTCTCCTACAAGATGGAGCGGGACACCGATTTCCGCGATACGGTGGTGACGCTACTGATCGACAATAGCGGCTCGATGCGGGGGCGCCCCATCGGCATCGCAGCGATCAGCGCGGACATCATGGCGCGCACGCTGGAGCGCTGCGGCGTGAAGACCGAAGTGCTCGGCTTCACCACCCGCGCCTGGAAAGGCGGGCAGAGTCGCGAACAATGGCTCGCCGCCGGGCGCCCGCCCCGGCCCGGTCGTCTCAACGATCTGCGCCACATCATCTACAAGAAGGCGGATGAGCCCTGGCGCCGTGCCAAGGCCAGCCTCGGCCTGATGATGCGCGAGGGGCTACTCAAGGAGAATATCGACGGCGAGGCGCTGCTCTGGGCGCACAATCGCCTGCTCGCCCGGACCGAGGAACGCCGCATCCTGATGGTGATTTCCGACGGCGCGCCGGTCGACGATTCGACGCTCTCGGTGAACAACGGAACCTATCTGGAGCGGCATTTGCGGCAAGTGATCGGCTGGATCGAAGGCCGCTCACCGGTCGAGCTGATCGCCATCGGCATCGGCCACGACGTCACCCGCTATTACAAGCGCGCCGTGACGATCATGGATGCCGAGCAACTGGGCGGTGCGATGGTGGAGCAGCTCGCGGCGCTGTTCGACAAGGACTAATTGGACGAGCCTTGCGTCGGGGAGCGTTTCTTCGCCTGGGGAAGCTCCGATCATGACACCGAAGCGGTCTTCGCCGATCTTTACCGTTCGTGCTGAGTAGGCTCTGAGGAGCGCCGCAGGCGCATATCGAAGAGCCGTATCGAAGCATCGCAGCGCACGGGCCGGTCCTTCGATACGCTGCTTTGACGGGCTCAGCAGCTATTCAGGACGAACGGAGAGCTGCTCGAAGAATATCCGTGCCGACGCCGGCAATGGCGCCCATCAAGCAGCGCTGGAGGCAGGCCGGCCCAGCGTTCCCGCTCAGGCCGGCCTGTCCTTTATCACTTCAGCGCGGCGCAGGCTTCCTGGATGCGCGTGCAGGCCTTGCGCAGGATTTCTTCCGAGGTCGCGTAGCTCACGCGGAAGGCCGGGGCGAGGCCGAAGGCGCCGCCGTGGACGGCTGCGACGCCCTTGCTCTCGAGGAAATAGGTGATGAGGTCCTCGTCCGTGGCAATGGTCTTGCCCTCGGGCGTGGTCTTGCCGATGCAGCCGGCGGCATCGGGATAGACGTAGAAGGCGCCTTCCGGCGTCGGGCAATTGAGGCCCGGCGCATCGTTCAGCATGGCCACCACCAGATCGCGGCGCTTGCGGAATGCCTCGTTGCGCTCGATGAGGAAGCTCTGGTCGCCATTCAGTGCGGCCGTCGCCGCGGCCTGGCTGATCGAGCAGGGGTTGGAGGTCGACTGAGACTGCAGCTTGGCCATCGCTTTGATGATCCACTGCGGACCACCGGCATAGCCGATGCGCCATCCGGTCATCGAATAAGCCTTGGACACGCCGTTCACCGTCAGCGTGCGCTCGTAGAGATCCGGGCAGACCTGCGCGATCGTCTTAAACGGGGTCGGCGCATACCAGACATGCTCGTACATGTCGTCGGTGAGGATCAGCACATGCGGGTGCTTGCGCAGCACCTCACCGAGCGCCATCAACTCCTCGCCGGAATAGGCCGCGCCCGTCGGGTTGGAGGGCGAGTTGAGCAGCACCCAGCGCGTCTTGGGGGTGATCGCCGCGTCGAGCTGGGCCGGCGTGATCTTGTAGAGCTGGTCGGCACCGGCCGCGATGATCACCGGCGTGCCGCCGGCAAAGTTCACGATGTCGGGGTAGCTCACCCAATAAGGCGCGGGGATGATGACCTCGTCGCCGGCTTCCACCGTCGCGATCAGCGCGTTGAACAGAGTGTGCTTGCCGCCCGAGTTCACGCTGATCTCGCTCGTCTTGTAGGAGAGCTCGTTATCGCGCTTGAACTTGGCTGCGATCGCTTCCTTCAGCTCGGCGGTGCCGTCGACATTCGTGTACTTGGTCTGCCCACCGCGGATCGCGGCGATGGCGGCATCCTTCACGAAATCGGGCGTGTCGAAGTCCGGCTCGCCGGCGGAAAGGCCGATGATGTCCTTGCCTTCCCGCTTGAGGGCAATGACCTTGTCGGTCATCGCGAGCGTGGCGCTGGGCTGAATACGGCCGAGGGCGGCGGAAGTCCGGGACATGGAAAGCTCCTGACAGTCAGGGATGATGCGCGTGGCGCCCGGGACGCTCCCGGACGGCGCGGTGCATAGTGCGCTCAGCCTTGCGGCGCAACCAGCCTCGCAGCCATCAGCCCGCGCGCGGCATTGCCGATGAGGAAGCCATCCGACAGATCCTCGGGCCGTAGGTCGGCCTCCTGCGCCTTGCCCTGGTCGATCAGGCTCTGGCGCAACACGCCCGGCAGCAGGCCGCGTGCAAGGGGCGGCGTCAGCAGGGTTTCGCCCCGCTGGACGAACAGGTTGGTGAAGCAACCCTCCGTCAGATAGCCGGCCTCGTCGGTCAGCAGCACTTCGAACGTGCCCGATTGCCGCAGGGGCACCTCGTAATGGCGCCGGTCCGTGGTCTTGTGCCGCACGCGAATATCGTCTCCGCCGAGCAGGCGAGGCGCGATGCTCACCGACGCCGGTCCCTCCAGCAAGGGCGGCATTTCGCGAACCTCAATACTGAGCGTGCCGATCCGGCCGAGCAGGATGCGCACGCGCCTCGGCTCGACAAAGCCGAAGGTCGCGGCCTGCAGTTCGTTGCGCAGCTCATGCCGGTCGAGAATGAAGCCAAGTTCGTGCGCGCTGCGTTCGAGTCGCCGGATGTGAAGGTCGAGAAGCGGCAGGCCGATTTCGGGATCGAAGGCCATGGTTTCGATGAGGTCGAAATGATGGGCCTTTGCGATCAAAGCACGTTCTCCTCAACGGCCAGAAACCGTCCCTTGTCGAGGCATTCCTGCCATTCTGCCTCGGGCTGGCTGTCCGCAACGATGCCGGAGCCCAGCCCCACGATGCCCGCCCGCGCATCCTTCTCCAACACGATGGTGCGGATGGCGACATTGAACCGTGCGGTGCCGTCCGGTGCAATATGGCCGATGCTGCCCGTATAGAGTCCGCGCCCGAACCGTTCGACCTCGCGGATGATCTCCATGGCGCGCAGCTTGGGGGCGCCGGTGATCGATCCGCAGGGGAAGAGGGCGCGCAGCACGTCCGCCGGGCCAAGTTGCGGTTGCAGCCGGCCCTCGACGACGGAGATCATCTGATGGACCGTCGGATAATGCTCGACATGGAAGAGCGCCGGGACCGCGACGCTGCCCGCCTGCGTCACGCGCGAGATGTCGTTGCGCAACAGGTCAACGATCATCAGATTTTCGGCGCGCTGCTTGGGGTCGCTGGCGAGGTCGCGCGCGGCGGCGGCATCGCGGTCCGGATCGGCATCGCGCCGCGCGGTGCCTTTCATCGGCCGGGTCGTCACCATGCCATTGGCCAGCGTGAAGAAGCTCTCAGGCGAGAAAGACAGGACATGCCGTCCATCATGGCGCAGCAAGGCGCCGTGGCCGGCGGCGGCACGGGGCCGGATGGCGCGATAGGCGGCGAGGGGATCGCCATCGATGGCGACGCGCGCGGGGAAAGTCAGGTTCGCCTGATAGATGTCACCGGCGCGGATATAGTCCAGCACCGTCCCGATGGCGCAGTCATAGTCGGCGCGCGAAATCATCGGCTGGATCGGGCCGATCGTGACGGGCGTCTCCGGGAGCAGCGCGTCCACGGCATCCGCCGCGATGGGCTGGGGCGCGTCGAACAAGCCGAACCAGAGCAAGGGCCCGGCATCGCCCTCGCGCGGCACATAGCCGTTCAGCCGCGCCTCGAAGGCGTGGCCCGCCGCATAAGAGAGGTAGCCGGCGGCGTGCAGCCCGCTTTTGACCGCCGCCTCAACCCGCGCCAGCGCAGGCAACACATCGACCAGCCGATCGGCGCGGATGATCTCGACCGGGTCGCGGAACAGCGTCGCCCTGCCGGATCCGTCTGCCCGCGCATCATCGAGCAGCACGAAGGGTGCGTCGGACGATATGGGCAGGGCGGCGCGATTCATGGGGCCCTATTGGCAGCGTGATGGCATCAAGGCCAGCGTTTCAGCACCGTCAGACTCGGTGTAGAAGCTGCACAGGCGGCAGCGTTGAGGAGGCACGTCTCATGCAGGCTTTGATACATCTGGCTCTGGCGATGGGGAGCTTCGTGGGCATGCACCTTCTCCTGTCCCATCCCCTTCGCGCGCCTCTGGTCGCGGGGCTGGGCGAGCGGGGCTTTCTTGGCCTCTATACCCTCACCGCCTTTGCCACGCTGGGCTGGACGATCCTCGCTTTCCGGGCCGCGCCCGCCGCGCCGCTGCTGTGGATCGCGCCCATCGGCCTGTGGCACCTTGGCGGGCTGGTGATGGCGCTCGCCGGCGTGATGCTGGTTGGCTCGCTCATCGGCAATCCCGCGATGGTCGACCCCACCGGGCAGATGACCGCGCCCGAGCGCGCCCGGGGTGTCTATGCCGTGACGCGCCACCCGATGATGTGGAGCTTCATTCTCTGGGCGCTGGTTCACGCCACGCTCTGGCCATCCGGACGGACGCTGATCCTCACGGGCGGCATCGCCGTGCTCGCTTGTGTGGGCGCGCTGGGGCAGGACCGGAAGAAGGCTCGGCTCCTGGGTGCGCCATGGCGCCAGTGGCAGGCGCGCACGAGCTTTGTGCCATTCGTCGCGCTCCTGTCCGGGAAGGCGGAGTGGCACGCGCTGTGGCCGGGCGTCGTTCCGGTGCTCGGCGGCGTCATCCTCTGGCTCGGTGCCACCTGGGCGCATCCCTTGCTGGGCGGACCGTTCGTGCCGCCTTGGCTGTGGATTGGATGACACAGTCTCTCCCAAAATCGACGCGCCCCCCCGGTTTGGGCCGGCCGGCACCGTCAATGTCGTGGATTGTCAGCCGCTGTTCGGCGCATGGCGAATCCGTGTCATCGGCTATCGCGGGAGCGGAAGGCGTATCATGTTCGGGTTTGGCAGGATCGCAGGCGCAATAATGGCTCTGTTCGCGGCGCTGGGCCTTGCGCTGTTGCTGCGTTCCGCGCCCGAGGCGGCGCGTTGGTCGCTGATGATCTGCGTGATGGGCTTCATCGGCGCCACCATGCGTCTGCGCCGACTCGACGCCGGTTTCTGATCTGCGGCCGTGGGAACTGCCCCGGCGCCCGATCAGTCGAACAGCGAGCTGACCGAGCTTTCGTCCGCGATCCGGCGGATCGCTTCACCGAGCAGCGGCGCAATCGGCAACTGACGGATCTTGGTCGAGGCCGCGACGGAGGGCGTGGCGAGAATCGAATCGGTGATGACCAGCTCGCGCAGAGCCGAGCCTTCCACCCGCGCGACTGCGCCGCCCGAGAGCACGCCATGCGTCACATAAGCCACGACGTCGGTCGCGCCGGCATTCTTCAGCGCGGCGGCTGCGTTGCAGAGCGTGCCCGCCGAATCGACGATGTCGTCGATCAGGATGCAGAAGCGGCCCTTCACGTCGCCGATGATGTTCATCACTTCCGATTCGCCGGCGCGCTCGCGGCGCTTGTCGACGATGGCGAGCGGGGCATTGTCGAGCCGCTTGGCCAGCGCGCGAGCACGGACCACGCCGCCGACGTCCGGCGAGACGACCATCAGATTCTCATTCGGGAAACGGGCCTGAATGTCTGCGGACATCACCGGCGCGCCGAACAGATTGTCGGTCGGGATATCGAAGAAGCCCTGGATCTGTCCGGCATGGAGGTCGACCGAAAGAACGCGGTTGGCGCCGGCGGTGGTGATGAGGTTCGCCACCAGCTTGGCCGAGATCGGCGTGCGCGGGCCGGGCTTGCGGTCCTGCCGGGCATAGCCGAAATAGGGAACCACCGCCGTGATGCGCCGCGCCGAGGCGCGCTTGAGCGCATCGATCATGATCAGCAGTTCCATGAGATTGTCGTTCGCCGGATAGCTGGTCGACTGGACGACGAACACATCCTCGCCGCGCACATTCTCGTGGATCTCGACGAAGATTTCCTCGTCCGCAAAACGCCGCACGCTCGCATCGGTGAGCGGGAGCTCCACATAATCGGCAATCGCCTGGGCGAGCGGCATGTTGCCGTTGCCAGAGATGATCTTCATGTCGGGGTCCCCATGGCTGCGGTTGTCGCGGCCCCTCTAGCGAGCAGGTGCGCCGCTGAAAAGGCGCTTGTGACGGTTCGGGGACAAGGGGTTGCGGTCAATGGTGCGGCAAGGCCGCATATCCGGCTCGGCGACGCCCTTGCTCCCGCCCCCGCCCGCCCATAAAGCGGCGCTATGACAGCCTCTCTCCGGATCGCCATGGCCCAGCTCAACCAGAGCATGGGTGATATCACGGGTAATGCAGAGGCCATGCTGGCCTGCCGGGACAAAGCACGCGAGCAGGGCACGGATCTGATCGTGTATCCCGAGTTGCAGCTCATCGGCTATCCGCCCGAGGATCTGGTGCTCAAGCCCGCGCTGGCCGCACGCGCCGAGACCGCGCTGCATCGGCTTGCCGAGGCGACGGCGGATGGCGGCCCGGCGATGCTTGTCGGCACGGTCATCGCCAACAAAGGCCTGCTGTTCAATTGCGTGGCGCTGCTCGATGGCGGCAAGGTCGTCGCGATCCGCCAGAAGCGCGAGCTGCCCAACTACGGAACCTTTGATGAGAAGCGCCTGTTCGCGCCCGGGCCACTGCCCGACCCAGTCGAGTTTCGCGGCGTGAAGCTGGGTCTGCCGATCTGCGAGGACATCTGGTTCCCCTTCGTCACCGGGCATCTGGCGGAAAAGGGCGCGGAGCTGCTCATCTCGATCAACGGCAGCCCCTATGAGGTGGCCAAGGATGATTTCCGCGTCCGCGGCGTGTGCATGGAGCGCGTCAACGAGACAGGCTTGCCGCTCCTGTATCTCAACCGCGTCGGCGGGCAGGACGAGCTCGTGTTCGACGGTGCTTCCTTCGTGCTGAATGCGGATGGCGACATCGCCCATATGCTGCCGGACTGGGAGGAAGCGCTGGTCATCACTCAGTGGGACCGAGGCGACGATGGCCGGTGGTTCTGCAAGCCGGGCGAGGTGCACGCGCTCGATGCGCATCCGGCGGATATTTATCACGCGATGGTCGTGGGCCTGCGCGACTATGTGAATCGCAACCGCTTTCCCGGCGTGGTGCTGGGCCTTTCGGGCGGGATAGACAGCGCGCTTTCCGCAGCTGTGGCGGTGGATGCGCTGGGGGCGGATCGCGTCTGGTGCGTGATGATGCCGTCGCGTTTCACCGGCCAGGAAAGCCTGGACGATGCAGCGGAATGCGCGCGGCTGCTCGGCTGCCGGCTCGATACCATCCCGATTTCACCCGCTGTCGGCGCGTTCGATGCCATGTTGGCGGAGGCGTTCACCGGGCGGACCGCGGATCTGACCGAGGAGAATATCCAGTCGCGCATTCGCGGTGTGACGCTGATGGCGCTCTCCAACAAGTTCGGCCACATGCTGCTGACCACCGGCAACAAGAGCGAAATGAGCGTGGGCTATGCCACCATTTATGGCGACATGGCCGGCGGCTATTCGGTGCTCAAGGATGCCTATAAGACAACCGTGTTCGATCTCTCGCGCTGGCGCAACGCGGAGAAGCCGTCGCTTGGGCTAGGGCCGGATGGGCCGGTGATGCCGGAGCGGGTCATCACCAAGCCGCCCACCGCAGAGTTGCGCGAGAACCAGAAGGATTCGGACAGCCTGCCGCCTTATGAGGTGCTGGACCCCATCCTCTACGGCCTGGTCGAACAGGAAAAGTCGGTCGATCAGCTTGCTGCCATGGGTTTCGATCGCGCAACCGTCGCCCGCATCGAGCGGCTGCTCTATGTGGCGGAGTATAAGCGTCGTCAGGCGCCGCCGGGGGTGAAGCTGGGTGGCCGCAATTTCGGCCGCGACCGACGTTATCCCATCACCAATGCTTTCCGGACCGCCTGAACCATGACCGTCATCACCCGTTTCGCGCCGTCGCCGACCGGCCATCTGCATGTTGGCAACATCCGCGCGGCGCTGCATAACTGGCTGTGGGCGCGCAAGATGGGCGGGCAGTGCCTGCTGCGCATCGATGATACCGACACCGCGCGCAGCGAAGAGCGCTTTGTCGAGGGCATCCGGGCTGATCTCGCCTGGCTCGGCCTCGATATGGACGGCGAGGTGCGCCAGTCCGCGCGGTTCGATCTCTATGAGGAGAAGTTGGCGGCTCTGCGGGCCGCCGGGCGGGTCTATCCCTGCTTTGAGTCGGCGCAGGAGCTGGACTTGCGGCGCAAGATCCTGCTCGGGCGCGGTCTGCCCCCGGTCTATGACCGTGCGGCGCTGGCGCTGAGCGCGGACGAGATCGCGGCGAAGCAGGCGGCCGGCGAGCAGCCGCACTGGCGCTTCAAGCTGGATCATGATGCGCCGATCGAATGGGTCGACCTGATCCGGGGCGACCAGCACTTCGACCCCCGGTTGCTCTCCGATCCGGTGATTCGCCGGGCCGATGGAAGCTGGCTCTACATGCTGCCCTCGGTGATCGACGATATCGACATGGGCGTCACCCATGTGCTGCGCGGCGAGGATCATGTCTCCAACACGGCCACGCAGTTGCAGATGTTTGCTGCGCTGGGCGCGCCGCTGCCCCAGTTTGCCCATATGGCCCTGCTCACCGGCGCGGAAGGGAAGCTCTCCAAGCGACTCGGCGCGGTCGGCGTTGGCGATCTGCGGGAAGCGGGGGTCGAGGCGATCACCATCAGCGCGCTGCTTGCGCGGCTCGGCACCAGCGATCCGGTGGAGCCGGTGATCGACATGGCCCCGCTGGTCGAGCGCTTCGATTTCGCGCATTTCGGGCGAGCGCCCGCCCGCTTCTCGGATGAAGAGCTGTTCGGCCTCAACGCCAAGATCGTCCACATGCTGCCCTATGAGGCGGTCGCCGATCGCCTCCCGGCGCAGATCGATGCTGCCGCATGGCCAGTCGTGCAGCCCAACCTCGAAACGGTAGCCGGGGCAGCGGGTTGGGTGGCGGTGCTCAACGGTGAGATCGCGCGGCCCGATCTCGATGCCGACGACCGCGCGTTCCTCGCCCAGGCTGCCGAGGTGGCAGCGGATATCGACTTTGCCGCCGATCCCTGGCGCACGCTGACGAGCGCCCTCAAGCAGAGCAGTGGGCGCAAGGGGAAGGCGCTTTTCCTGCCGTTGCGCCTCGCCCTGACCGGCGTGGATCACGGCCCTGACATGGCCGCCCTGCTGCCGCTGATCGGGCAGGATCGCGCGCTCGCACGGCTGCGCGCTGCCGCCAGCAGCTGAGCGATCGTCGGCGCCGGTAACGCCCGCCGGCGGCCGATCCATGCGCGCTCTGACACCCGATAAAAACCGCTTCGCGTAGCCTCTTTTTAGTGATAGTATAACATCACAAATAAAATTAGGAGAGGTGTCATGTCCCTTGTGTCGTCTCAATCATCCTATGCACCCCGGACCCGCTATGCGGCCCGGCGGTCACCGGGCGCGCTGGCAGCGGCCATTGCCTTTAATGGCGGGCTCATCGGGCTGTTGATCGCCTTGCCGGCCACACATTATCTGAGGCCCGCACCGACCCCTCCCATTGATGTACGGTTCGTGCCGACCGCTCCGTTGCCGCCGCCCGTCACACCGGAGCCGGACGCGAAAGTGGAGACTCAGCCGGCTCGCCCGCTCGATACGCCACGCGACCCGGTGAGGGTCGATCCGCAAATCAACCTCGGCACCATGACCGATTTGACGACGAAGCCCTACCCGCCTTTGCCTGACCCGGATGCCGGCAAGACCATCGTCACGCCGCCCGCTGCGCCAGTCATCGTGCCCGCTCAGCCGGATGCGCGGTTTGCTGACCGGTTTCGCCCGCCTTATCCGCCCGCCATGCAGCGCGAAGGGCGCGAGGGCAGCGTCACGGTGCGGGTCAGCATCGACGAGCGTGGACGGGTGACCGCGGTCGAGCAGGTCCGCGCGAGCGATCCGGCCTTCTTCGAGGCGGCCCAGCGCCACGCGCTGCGGGCTTGGCGTTTCCGCCCGGCCACGCGGGATGGCGTACCGGTCGCGTCCGAGCAGGTGCTCACCTTGCGCTTCGAACTGGAGCGTTAAGCGGGGCGTCACGATGACGCGCTGCTTTTCAAGGCCATGGTGCCTCCCTATGTAGGCGCCATGGCCATTTTTCCCCGCCCGGTTTCTCCACGGAGTGCTGCGTCCGATCTGCGCGAGATGTTCGCGCCCGATCGCCCGCACCGCTGGAGCATTCTTGCGCTCTCGGTGACGCTGACTGGCGTTCTGCTCTGGGGGTTCGCGATCGACTCGCGCAAGCCGGAGCAGGAACGGCAGATCATCTACATCGAGAATTGGGAGGCCAACCGGCCGGACAGTGCGATCATCCAGCGCCAGATTGAGGATTTCGCGCGGTATCGGGTGGCGCTTGAGAGCAAGCAGGGCGAGTTTCAGCGCCTCGCCGATAGTCTCGGTATCGACTGGCGCGAAGATGCCGCGCGCACCAAGCGCGAGCGCGAAGAACTGTTCGATGCGAAGGAAAAGGAGCTGCAGCAGAAGCTTGCTGCGGCTCTGGCCAAGGAAGGCGGCGTAGCGGGCAACACCGCCACGGCAACGCCCTGACTCTTCCGGGCGACAGCGCCTGGCTGATGGCAGCCATCGCCTTGTCCCACCGTTCCCGCGGTCGCACCGCGCCCAATCCCAATGTCGGATGCACAATGCTCGATGCCGCAGGCCGCGTCGTCGGGCGAGGCTGGACGCAGCCTGGCGGCCGCCCCCATGCCGAGGCGATGGCACTGGCCATGGCCGGGGCATCGGCGCGGGGCAGCACGGCCTATGTCAGCCTGGAGCCCTGCGCGCACCAATCCGCGCGCGGCCCTTGCTGTTCGGATCTGCTGGTGGAGGCCGGCGTGCGCCGCGTCGTCGTGGCGGCAGGCGATCCCGATCCACGGACCAACGGTCGCGGCATCGCGCGCTTGCGGGACGCGGGGCTGATCGTCGATACTCTGCCAAAGCTGGCGCCCGCGGCGCGGGCCGCAATGGCTGGCTTCTTCACGCGCCAGCGGGCGGGGCGACCTCACGTGACGCTCAAGCTCGCCACTTCGCTCGATGGCTGCATTGCGCTGGAAGACGGGACGAGCCAGTGGATTACCGGTCCGGCGGCGCGGGCACATACCCATCTGGAGCGGGCGCGGCACGAGCTGATCCTGGTTGGGCGCGGCACGCTCGCACAGGATCAGCCCCGGCTGGACGTGCGCCTGCCCGGGCTGGAGTCGCGTTCGCCCGTCCGGGTGCTCCTAAGTCGCAGCGGTGCGGCGCCGGATGATTGGCTTTCGATCCAGACGCCGGCTCAAATTGCGGGCCTTCCCGGCGATCATCTGATGGTCGAGGGCGGCGCTCAGACGGCTGGCGCCTTTCTTGCGGCCGATCTGGTTGATCGTCTGCTGCTGTATCGCGCGCCGATCCTCATCGGGCGCGGCAAGGCGGCGCTGGGCGACATCGGGCTCAATCGTCTGGCCGAGGCCCACGGTCGCTGGCGGCTGGTCGACGCGCGCGATTTCGCGCCAGACCGGCTGGAGGTTTACGAACGCGTGCGGCCCGCATAGAGCAGCAGGCATGTTTACCGGCATCATCACCGACATCGGCACCATCCAGAGCGCGCAGCAGCGCGGCGACCTGCGTCTGGTCATCGGCTGCCATTACGACATGGAGGGCGTGGATATCGGCGCTTCCATCGCCTGTTCCGGCGTGTGCCTCACCGTGGTGGACAAGGGCGCCGACTGGTTCGCGGTCGATCTGTCTGCCGAGACCGTCTCGCGCACCGCGCAGGGCGCCTGGGCAGAAGGGCGGTTGCTCAATCTGGAGCGCGCGCTCAAGCTCGGGGACGAGCTGGGCGGGCACATCGTCACGGGTCATGTCGATGGCATCGGCGAAGTCGCAGACATCACAGCCGAAGGTGATTCGCACCGGGTCACCGTGCGGCTTCCGGCCGATCTTGCCCCCTATGTCGCGGCCAAGGGGTCGATCACGGTCGATGGCGTATCGCTGACCGTGAATTCCGTGGAAGACGGTCCGGAGGGTTCGACCTTCGGCCTCAACATCATTCCGCACACTTGGTCGGTGACGACCTTCGGCCAGCTCGCACCGGGCCAGCCGGTCAATCTGGAAATCGACGTGCTGGCCCGATATCTGGCGCGCATGAAGGATCATCAGGCCCGCAACTAAGGCGCAGCTGCCGGGAAACGTTGGCAATCACATTACAATGTGATATCTGCCCGTCATGAGCAGCGAATTGATCGAAAACGTCCGTAAGCTGGTGCGGGATGGCATTCTGTCCCGCTCCGGTCTCGCCCGTGCCGCCGGGCTCCACGCCAACAGCCTGCGCCGGCTGGATGAAGCCGACTGGAATCCCACCGCCGACACACTGGGCAAGCTGGAAAGCTATCTGCTTGCCCGCGCGCACGGGACGGCCTTGGCTAGCGCCGAGGAGATCATTAACGAGGCGCGCAATGGCCGGATGTTCATTCTAGTCGACGACGAAGATCGCGAGAATGAGGGCGATCTGGTCATCCCTGCGCAGATGGCGACCCCGGATGCAATCAACTTCATGGCCACGCACGGCCGCGGCCTCATCTGTCTGGCGCTGACCCGTCAGCGCGTCGAAACGCTGGGCCTTAACCTGATGAGCGCCAGCAACGGCACCCGGCATGAGACGGCTTTCACGGTATCGATCGAGGCCCGCGAGGGCGTGACCACCGGGATCTCCGCAGCCGATCGTGCACGGACCGTCGCCGTCGCCATCGATGCCTCCAAGGGGCGCGAGTCTATCGTGACCCCGGGGCATGTCTTCCCGCTGATCGCGCGCGACGGCGGTGTGCTCGTGCGCACCGGCCATACCGAGGCGGCCGTGGACGTCTCGCGGCTGGCGGGGCTCAATCCCTCCGGCGTGATCTGCGAGATCATGAAGGACGACGGGACCATGGCCCGCCTCGATGATCTCATCCCCTTCGCGCAGAAGCATCGCCTCAAGATCGGCACCATTCGCGATCTCATCGCCTATCGCCGCCGCAACGATCACATGCTGGAGCGGCGCGCAGAAGCCACGTTCACCAGCCGCTGGGGCGGCGAGTGGCGCGCGGTGACCTTCTTCAATCGGGCGACCGAGTCCGAACAGGTTGCGCTCATCAAGGGGCATGTCACGCCCGAGCAGCCGACGCTCGTGCGCATGCATCAGGTGTCTGTCTTCACCGATATTTTCGGGGAAGAAGGGCCGCGCGCCAGCCTGCTCTCCCGCGCGATGGAAATGATCGCCGAGGCAGGGGCCGGCGTCATCGTCGTCATCAATCGCCCGAGCGAAGACCGGTTCAGCCGGCAGATGAAGATCCGTACCGGTGAGGCGAGCCCTGCCGGCATGGATGAGCTGCGCGATTATGGCGTTGGCGCGCAAATCCTGGCCGATCTCGGCGTGCATGACATGATCCTGCTCACCAACAGCCACCACAATCTGATCGCGCTGGATGGCTATGATCTGGCGGTTGTCGAGGAGCGGGCGATCACGGGCGTCTGACCATGATCGAAGGGAGCGCTGCGGCGGTTCTGACCGGCCTCCTGCTCGCATTGTTTTCGGCGCTCGCCTCGGCGGCAGCGCATGCGCTGCTCAAATCGGGCGAGAACAAGCTGGCGGTGCTAGCCTGGATTCGCTGCGTCGAATTCGTGCTCGCCCTGCCATTCGTGCTGTGGATCGGCCTGCCGCCCGCTGGGCTCTGGCCCTGGCTGCTCGCGGCCGTCGTGGTTCATGCCATCTATCAACTCGTCCTCTCCTGGTCCTATTCGGTCAGCGATTTCAATGCCGCCTATCCCATTGCCCGCGGCTTCGTGCCGGTGTTCACCGCCTTGCTCGGCATGGCGCTGCTGGGGGACCGGCTCGACGGTTTCGTCCTGACCGGGATCGCGGTCGTGAGCGCCGGCATATTGGTGCTGGCGAGCGGCCGCTCCATTTCACCAGCCGGCTTTGCCGCCGCTGCCATCGCCGGGCTGCTGACCACCTGCTACACGCTGGTCGATGCCAAGGGCGTGCGAGCTGCCCCGGATTCGCTGACCTTCATTGCCTGGTTCTTCCTGCTCGGGTCATTCCCCATGCCGGCCGCGCTGGTGGTGCGCCACGGTCGCAACGCCTTGTTCCTCATGATCCGCGACAAGGTCGCCGGGCTTCGGGCGGGGGTGATGGCCGTGGTTGCGTTTGCCCCGGCGCTGTTCGCGCTTGGTCTGGCGCCAGTCGGCGCGGTGGCGGCGGTGCGCGAATCGAGCATCGTCTTCGGGCTTGTGCTCGGCGCTTGGATGCTCAAGGAGAGGCTCGGCTGGCGCCGCCTGACGGGCGGTCTGCTGGTGATGGCGGGCACGCTCGCGGTGATTGCCGGCACGGCGTTCAGATAAGCTCACGAACATATGTCTTGAAAGGAACCGACATGGCCAAGTTTCTGATCGTCGAAGCACGCTTCTATGACCACCTCAATGATATGCTCATCGCCGGCGCGCGGGCGGCGCTGGAGGCGGCGGGCCATCTGGTCGACGTACTCACCGTGCCCGGCGCGCTGGAGATTCCGGCTGCCGTGTCGCTGGCCGCGGAGAGCGGGCGCTATGAGGGTTTCGTCGCCATCGGCGTCGTAATCCGTGGCGAAACCTATCATTTCGAGATCGTCTCCAACGAGAGCGCGCGTGGACTGATGGCGCTCACCATGGATGGCATCCCGATCGGCAATGGCATTCTGACCGTGGAAAACGAGGCGCAGGCGCTCGAACGCGCCGATCCGGCCCGCAAGAACAAGGGTGGCGAGGCCGCCGTTGCTGCGATGCGCATGCTGGAGATCGCCGAAGAGTATCGCTGAGACGGCCATCGCGATGGCGGCAGCGATTTCCTCGCGCGTGAAAATGCCGTAGAGCAGGGGCCATGACCCTCGCGCCCTCCACCGCCGCGCCGCAGACTGCCGGTCTGCTGGCTGATGAGACCCTGGACGACCTGCGACTGCGGCTCGCGCCGTTGATCGCGGCCAATGCCGCCTTCGATGGCTGGTCCGATGCGGCTCTCGCGGTCGCAGCCGACACAGCTGGTGTGGATCGGGACGTGGCGGCGCTGGCTTTCTCCGGCGGCGCTCTGACCATGATCGATGCGTGGTTCGCCAGCGTCGATCAGGCCATGCTCGATGCCCTGCCGGCGGAGCGTCTG
This sequence comes from Sphingobium sp. B2D3C, assembly GCF_025961835.1. Classification (NCBI taxonomy): domain Bacteria; kingdom Pseudomonadati; phylum Pseudomonadota; class Alphaproteobacteria; order Sphingomonadales; family Sphingobiaceae; genus Sphingobium; species Sphingobium sp. B2D3C. Next base: position 3,169,247 of record NZ_JAOQOK010000001.1, read on the forward strand.
GCTGCGATGAAAATTCGTGAGCGGATCACGGCACTGGTCGAAGCCCGGCTTGCGGTGCTGGCGCCCAATCGCGAGGCGCTGCGCCGCGCTCAGGCCGTGCTGGCGATGCCGCTCAACCTGCCGCGGGCGACCCGGCTGGGCTGGCGCGCTGCCGATGCGATGTGGCGTGCCGCTGGCGACCGCGCGGTGGACTATAATCATTATTCCAAGCGCACCACGCTGGCGGGAGTCTATGCCGCGACCCTGCTCGTCTTCGTCAATGACGAGAGCGCAGATTATGCCGACACCCGTGCCTTTCTGGCGCGGCGGATCGAAGGGATCATGCGGTTCGAGAAAGCCAAGGGCCGGCTGACTGGGCAGACCGACCAGCATTTCAGCATGGCGCGCTTCCTGGGCCGGCTGCGCTACCGGGGGCGCTAAACATCTGGCGTCCTGCCGATAAGCCACGGCCGCGCCAGCATCGCCTTGCTTCTATCGGGCGATATTGATAGTCGTTCGCAAAACCACCAGAGATCGATATTGCGTTGCGCCTGACCTCCCTAGAACCCAATCGCCCCGCCTATGTCGACAGTGTCGACTGGAACGCCATATCCGAGATGGACGGTCGCCGCTTGCGTGAGCTCGGCCTGCATGAGGGCGCCAGCGTCGAACTGCTCCATCGCGCCGGATTCACAGGTCGCGGGGCTCATGCCTGCCGCATCGGGCGCATGATCGTCGCCATGCGGGCGGCGCATGCCGATGCCATCCACGTCCGTACTGCGGCTGATGCGGGTGAGGCAGCGGCGTGATGGATGATCGCTTCACCATCGCGCTGGTCGGCAATCCCAATGCCGGCAAGAGCGCGCTCTTCAATGCGCTGACCGGCGCGCACCAGAAGGTCGGCAATTATCCGGGCGTCACCGTTGAGCGCAAGCTCGGAAGGCTGGTGCTGCCGGATGGGCGGACAGCCGATCTCGTCGATCTTCCCGGCACCTATAGTCTCGATGCGAAGAGCCCGGACGAGCAGGTGACCCGCAACGTCGTGTTCGGCCATCAGGAAGGCGAACGGCGGCCGGACCTCCTCGTCATCGTCGTCGATGCCGCCAATCTCGACAATCACCTGCGCTTCGCGCTGGAATTGATCGCGCTCGGCTCGCCCTGCGTTCTGGCGCTGAACATGGTCGATCTGGCGACCCGCGACGGGCTCGAACTGGATGCGACGCAGCTTGCGACCGACCTCGGCGTACCGGTCATCCCGACCGTCGCCGTGCGCCGGCGCGGGCTGGATGATCTGAAGGCGGCCATGGTGGCGGCAGTGCCGGCCCATGCCCCCGCGCCCGCCGTCCTCGCAACGCACGCAGCGCGGGACGCCGATGATCTGCGTCGCGAAGCGCGCCGAATCGCCCAGCGTGCCATCGTCGCCGAAACGCCGACCCGCCGGATCACGGCACAGATCGACCGGATCGTGCTCCACCCGCTCCTGGGTCCGCTCATCCTGCTGGCGCTGCTGTTCGTTATCTTCCAGGCCGTATTCGCCTGGTCCGAGGCGCCGATCGCAATGATCGAGGAAGCGTTCGCCTCTCTGCAGGCAGCGATGGAAGCGATCCTGCCCGAAGGTTTCGTGCGCGATCTCATCGTGCAGGGCGTCATCAACGGCGTGGGGTCAGTGGTGGTCTTCCTGCCGCAGATCCTCATTCTCTTCTTCTTCATCCTGATGCTGGAGGCGACGGGCTACATGACCCGCGCCGCCTTCCTGATGGATGGTCTGATGGCGCGGGTCGGCCTGTCCGGTCGCGCGTTCATTCCGCTGCTCTCCAGCTTTGCCTGCGCCATTCCCGGCATCATGGCCACACGGACCATCTCGGACCCCAAGGATCGCCTCACGACCATCCTCATTGCGCCGCTGATGACCTGCTCGGCGCGCCTGCCGGTCTATACGCTGATCATCGCCGCCTTCATTCCCTCGACCACGGTCTGGGGCGGGGTTGGCCTGCAGGGTCTGGTGCTGTTTGCGCTTTATGTCTCCGGCATCATCGGCGCGGTCATCGTCGCGATGCTGCTGCGTATGGGTGTCATCAAGGGGCCCGGCGGCAGCTTCCTGATGGAGTTGCCGAAATATCAGATGCCGATGCTGCGCGACGTCATCATCGGCCTGTGGCAGCGTGCGTGGATCTTCCTGCGCCGCGCCGGCACGATCATCTTCGGCACCACCATTGTCCTGTGGCTGCTGCTCTCCTTCCCCAAGCCGCCGGCGGGCAGTTCGGCCAGCCTGGTCGAGTATAGCGCGGCGGGGCGCATCGCGAGCGTGATCGAGCCGGTGCTGCGGCCGGTGGGGTTCAACCATGAAATCGCACTGGCGCTGATCCCGGCCATGGCAGCGCGTGAGGTCGCCGTGTCGGCGCTCGCGACGGCCAACGCCATCGAAGCGAGCGAGGATGAGGACGAGACCGCCCGCACACTTGGCGAACGCCTGCAGGGGCGCTGGTCGCTGCCGACGGCGCTGGCCTTCCTCGCCTGGTTCGTGTTCGCTCCGCAATGCCTGTCGACCATCGCGGTTGCCCGGCGGGAGACCAATGGCTGGCGCTGGCCGCTTTTCATGACGGCCTATCTGTTCGGGCTGGCCTGGCTGGCCGCGGGCGCGACCTATTGGACGGCGGTCGCCTTCGGCCTTTAATCGACGCGAGGCGGATGCAGAGCGGTATTGCGATCTGGACGAGACGCCGTTCAGCTTTATAAGCAGCCGTTCGATTTCCTATCCTCGTCGCGTTTTTCGGAGAGCTCCATGGCAGGCAGCGTCAACAAGGTCATTCTGGTCGGCAATCTCGGTGCCGATCCTGAAGTGAAGAGCTTCAGCAATGGCGGACGCATCTGCAATCTGCGCATCGCGACGTCGGAAAACTGGACCGATCGCGCCTCCGGTGAGCGCCGTGAGCGGACTGAATGGCACAGCGTCGTGATCCGCTCGGATGGCCTGATCGGCATTGCCGAAAAATATCTGCGCAAGGGCAAGAAGATCTATCTCGAAGGCTCGCTGCAGACCCGCAAATGGCAGGACCAGAACGGGCAGGACCGCTATTCCACCGAGATCGTGCTCTCCGGCCCCGGCGCTGTGATGACGATGCTCGATGGCGGCCAGGGCGGCGGCGGTGGCGGCGGTCAGGGCGGTGGTGGCGGCAGCCGCAACGATAGCTGGGGCGGCGGTAATGACGACTTCGGCGGTGGTCGCTCCTCGTCTGGCGGCAGTGGCGCGCGCTCGAGCAGCAGCGCGTTCGACGACGGGCTGGACGACGACGAAATTCCGTTCTGACGAGTCGTCCGGCGCACAAGGCGCGCGGATTCCTTGCAGCGATAAAGCTAGCGCCGGCAGTCTGAATGGACGCGCGGAGCGCTTCTGTGCGTGGGTCTGTCCGGGCCTGCGGCGTAAGCAATTGGCCGCCGAAGAGTCGGCCGCGCCGCCGCTGATTATAGTGAGCATGTCCAAATCCCAGGGTCTACGTCAGTTAAATAGAGTTTAACTATAGTCTTCAGCGCAATCTCGCAGAGCAATTGCGACCCACGATTGGCGACCCCGCGATGCCATAAGACAAATTTCGCTCCTTATCTTCGCAAATGCCCGGATCATTCCGGAATCTACGAAATTTTTACGCAAACGTGGGTCAGTGTGAAATTTCTATTAATCCTTCATCTTTGCAATCGGCTCTCATTAACCTTGACGGGCTCGATTAACTATGCCCATTAACAGACCGATGAGATCGCCATGATCTCGAAAGGGCAAACCGTCGGTAACGGCGGGACGCAAAGCCTCCGGTCCTGAGCCTTCAGGATAGCGGGGTTGCCGAAAGGTCGAACATGACACCGCGTGATCTTCCGGGCTCCCCCAGGAGCCTTCGAAAGCCACCATGCTCCGTAGCGGAGCTATTCGGGTTTTCCTTTGAATATCTTGAAAACAGGCGTGTTTTCGCGCGCCGAATGTGGCGCGCGCGATGGCGAGGCTTGGCGTCTCTCACATTCTTGTCACCGCAGAATGAGCGGGCCGGCACGGTGAGGCGGCCCTGCGGCGCCCTGCGATCACGGGCTTTGCAGCAAGAGCAAGAGGCGGGTCGGGCTTCAGCCGGTCAGGGACTTGGCCGCCAGCCTGTCACGGTTACCGACCGCCGCGCGACAACCGCTCTCGTTAAAGATTTCAGAGCCGCCTGACGGCGCTCGCACACCGCGATGCAGGGGGGCTGCATCGTGGCGCTCAATCACTTTCCGATGGGGAACAAGGGGATCGGAATGACCATGACGACTCGTAGCTTATTGCTGGCCGCCATTGCGCTGGCGGGCACATCCGCGCACGCGCAGCAGACTGTCGATCCCGGGCGGGTCGATGAGCGTTTGCGCGGGCAGCCGGCCATGCCCTCGGTCTCGCCGGCGGAACTCCCGCAGGCGCCCACATCGGAGGCTGCGCCGGAGAGCACGGCGCCGCTCCGCCTCTCCCTCATCCGGTTCGAGGGAGCGACCGCGGTGCCGCTCGACGTTCTGAACGCTCTGGCCCAACCCTATCTCAACCGCGACATCACCTTGGCCGACCTTTTCCGGCTCGCCGAAGCGGTGACGACGGAATATCGGCGCCGGGGTTTCGTGCTGTCCCGCGCGGTGGTCGCGCCGCAGCGTATCGAAAACGGCGTTGCGACGATCAACATTGTCGAGGGCTTCATCGGTGACGTGCGCGTCGAGGGCGATCCCGGCGGCTATCGCCCGCTCCTCGAAGGCTATTTCGCGCCGGTGCGGGCCGAGCGGCCGACCTCGGGCGATGATCTCGCACGTGCGCTGCTGCTCGCACGCGACCTCAAAGGCGCCAGCGTGCGGGCCGTGCTGACCCCGTCGAGCGACGAAGGGGCCGCCGACCTCTCTCTTCTCGTCGCGCGCCAACCGATTGAGGCCTTCGTCGCGGTGGATAATCGCGGATCGCGCTGGCTCGGGCCGGTGCAACTCTTCGGAGGGCTGGTCTTCAACGATCTCGCGCAGCTGGGCGGACGCCTCGCACTCACCGCGGTGGCCGCGCCCGACGAAAGCGGTGAACTGGCCTTCGTGTCCGGCGCCTATGATCAGCCGCTCGGCGGTTCCGGGCTGCGGATGAGCGGCTTTGCCAGCTTTGCGCGCACCAAGCCGGGCGACGAGCTGCGAGTGCTGGCCGTGAAGGGCAAGAGCTTCAGCTGGGGCCTTGCTCTCCAATACCCCTTGGTGCGCAGCCGGCAGACCAACGTTCTCGGGCGGTTCTCCTGGCAATCGCGGGAGAGCAGTTCCCGCAATCGCCTGATCGATCCGGTTTTCGATGACCGCATTCGGACCGTCACCGCCGAATTGCTGGGCAATCATGCCGACCGGCTGGGCGGCCAGACGACGCTGCGCGCCTCCGTGACGCAGGGGCTCGACGTTTTCGATGCGACAAGGCTGGGCGACCCCGCGAAATCACGGGGTACCGCATCGGCGATGTTCACCCGTCTCAATGGCGAAGTCACGCGGGTGCAGCCCCTCTATCGCGGCCTGCATCTTCTGCTCGGCGCCACAGGTCAGTGGTCGGCCGAAAGCTTGCTGGCCTCCGAGGAGTTCGGCTTGGGCGGCGCCCAATATGGCCGTGCCTATGATCCCTCCGAAATCACCGGGGACAAGGGCATCGCCGGCAAGGTGGAGCTTTTCTACACCATCGCCGCGCGCGGCATGGGGACGGTCGAACCCTATGTCTATTATGAAGGCGGCCGTGTCTGGCAGAACGATCTGCTGCCAGGCGAGCGCCCGCGCGCCGGATTGCGATCCTATGGCGCCGGCCTGCGGGCTGGCATTGCCGACCGTTTCAGCCTCTCGATGGAATACGCCAAGCCCGTCCGCCGCGCCGTCAGCGCAGAGGGCAACCGGGATGGCCGCATCTTCGTGTCCCTGAGCGCCGCTTACTGAGCCGGCGCGACCCTCGTCGCGCCGATCGTTCCGATTTCGTGGAGACCTGATATGAGCACGTCCACTCTCGCAGCACAGCCCGCCCTCTCACCCCTTCGGGGCCGCCGGACCGCGCTGCTGCTCTCGGCAGCCATTCTCGCGCTGGCCAGCGCACGCCCCGTTCTCGCGCAGGACGCAAATGCCCTGCCGACGGGCGGCGTCGTGGTCGGCGGCAGCGCCACCATTGGCGCGCCTGCTTCCTCCAGCCTCGCCATCACCCAGACGAGCGATCGGGCGCTGATCGAGTGGAACAGCTTCGACATCGGGTCGAACGCGCAGGTCACCTTTTCACAGCCCAGCGCCAGCGCCATTGTGCTGAACCGCGTCGTCGGGGGCACCGCGCCATCGCAGATTGCCGGGTCGCTCAATGCCAACGGGATCGTCGGGGTGATCAACAGCAATGGTGTGATGTTTGCCGGCACGGCGGACGTGAACGTCGGCGGTTTGATCGCAAGCAGCGCCAATGTGGTGGATGCCGATTTCATGAACGGCGGCCCGCTCGCCTTCACCGGTATGCAGGGATCGACAGCCGAGATCGTGGTCAGCGCCGGCGCCAATATCAGCATTGCCGATCAGGGCCTTGCCGCGTTTTTTGCGCCGAGCGTGCGCAATCAGGGCGTGATTTCGGCCCGGCTGGGGCGCGTCGTGCTCGCCTCGGGTAGCAGCGCTACGCTGGATCTGGATGGCACCGGCTTTCTCGAGATCGGCCTCGGCGCGGACAATGCGCTGGTCGAGAACAGCGGCACGATTGCCGCGCGCGGCGGCCAGATCCTGCTCACCGCCCGGACAGCCGGAGCCCTGATCGATCAGGTGGTCAATAGCGGCACGCTCACGGCGTCCGGCATGACCTCCGAACCCGACGGGACGGTCGTGCTGTTCGCCCAGAGCGGTGACCTTGCGATGAGCGGAACCATCGATGCCGGTGCGGACGGTCTGGTTGGTGCGAGAGCGGCCGGCGGGATCGACGTCACCTCGGCGCTGTCTGTGTCTGGCGATATGCTCGTGGAGGGCGCCCGCATCGGCGGGGCCGGGCAGATCAATGTAAGCAATGGGGCGCTGGAAATGTCCCTCAGCATCGGCGGTGCCGATGTGAGCGGCAATGGCGATGTGATCGGGGATGCGCTCGGTGTGATCGGCACCGTCGCCGGTGGCACACTGCTGAACCTGGGCGAGGGCATCTACGCCGCCGGCGCGACCGTTTCGCGTAACAACGTCACCATAAATGGAGATGGTCTCGCGACAATTTTGCTCCCGCTAACCGGCGGGCAGATCAACGGCCTGACCGTCAATGCCGATGACGTGACGATTACCGGCATGCGGTTCATCGGTACGCTGCCCGAAGGAGCGACCGCATCGGGTTTTGATTGGGGAGGCTCGGTTACGCGTGGCATCGCGCTGCTCAATGGCGCAGATAACGCAACGATCGCCGGCAACAGCATCATTGGCGTGCGCAACGGTATTCTCGTCGATGGACGCAATGTCGCCGATCTGCGGATCACCGGCAATCTGATCGACAATACAAAGAGCGGCATTTCCCTCCAATATGTCGATGGTTCCGCCCCCGGGTTCGTGATCAGCGGCAACAGCGCGGGTGCTTTCGGCAACGAGTGGGGCATGAACCTGCATCTGAACGGGGTGTGGAACGGCACCACGACCACGTCCGGAAACGGCCTGCTCGGCGCCAATATCTCTCTGGAGGAGCAGGCGCGACTGCTGGCACTGAGCGGCGCCAATGGCGGTATGTCCGTGTTCAACCAGGCCTATACCGCCTCGAACCGAACGCATGTCACGGTCGCAACAAACGGTTCTGGAGGCGCTCAGGGATCGGCGGCGACGCCTCTGTCGTCGGTACAGGCTGGCGTGAACGCCGTCGTGTCCGGCGGCATGGTGGAGGTGCGGGACGGCACCTACGATCTTGGCAGTTCGCAACTCGTCATCCGCAAGGCGCTGACCCTGACTGGCCAGTCGGAAAGCGGCGTGATCCTCGATGGGCGCGCGGTCAGCGGCAACGGGCTCGGGACGATCTCCGTCTTTGCCGACAATGTGTCTCTGTCGAATTTCACGCTATATGGCAGCACGCTCGCCGGCGGTAATTACGGCATCAAGGTCCAGCCCAATCCGGCGGGGCATGTCAGCACGCCGGGCGGAACGAGCGAGCGGGTCCACGACTTTGCGATCAGCAATGTGACGGTGCGTGGCTCGCGGCGAGCCGAACTGGACCTCAATGGCGTGGTCGGCGCCCGCATCACCAACTTCACCGCCGATGGCCGCAGCGTCGCCGATGACGCAATTCTCACGGAGGGTGCTGGCGTGCAGATCACCGACAGTGCCGATGTGGTGCTGGAGGGCGTGCATACGCTCGGCAATGATTGGGGCGGCGTTGCGCTGTATCAGAGCAACAAGAGCAGCGGCTATAACGGGCAGACGACGAACATCACCATCGATGCTGCTCTCAACAGCTTCGAAGAACAGCTGGGTCTGTTCAGCCAGCTTGAATCGACCACGCAGCAGTTCGGCCAGCTCAACCTGACCGGCTTCGACTATGCGGTGCGCAACAGCGATCATCGCAGCGATGATCTCGACCGGCAGTTCATCTTCTATCGCACGGATCTGGCGGATGCGCTCAGCTTCGCGCGGGACGTGGGCAATGCTGCGGCCAGTTCGATCGAGGGATACGGCCCGGGCGGCCTGACCAACATCTTCACCGTGGCCGAAGGTCTGTCGATCAACACCGCGATCGGCGATGCGCGGTCCGGCGCGACGGTGAATGTCGCCGCCGGCACCTATGAAGAGACCGCAGCCGTCACCAAGGCGCTGACCCTGAGTGGCGCGGGCATGAACGAGACGGTCATCACCGGCGGCATGACGATCAGCGGCAGCCCGAGCGGATTGACCCTGCGGAACTTTGCGGTGCGGGGCTCGGCCGGCTCCGCGGTGATCAGCAACAGCGGGACGATCACCGGGCTGACCCTGAGCGGCGTGCGGATCGACGGCGAAAATGCCGCGGGCCGTCACGGCTTCATTGGCGGGCAGATTGGCGGCGATATCGCGATCACCGGCTCGGAATTCCTCAATATCCGCGGCTGGGCAGCGTTCGATACGCGCAGCGGCGCCGGCGGCGCCAGTGACGGCGCACAGATTGGTAGTGTCGTGTTCAGCGGCAATCTGCTCGACCACACGGCAGGGCACATCGCCTTCCGGCAGCAGAGCGGCGACTTCGATTATCCGGATGTAACGATCGCCCAGAATATCGTGCGCAATGGCGGCGATTCGGACCTCTCGTTTGGCGCGATCTTCAAGGCGTTCCGCGCCGGAACCGTCGATTTCGTCGGCAACAGCGTCAGCGATGTCGGCGTGAGCAGTTGGACTCCCGGCGGCGAAGCCACCTACGGCGCCGTGCTGATGATGCGCGGCGTCGAGGCGCTGAACCTCACCGACAACATCTTCACCAACAACAATCAGGTTCTGGCTGTCGAGCCCGGCTTTGGCCTGCCGACGGCGACGACCATCACCGGCAACAGCTTCATCAACAATCGCTATGATTTCTACCTGCCGACCAATGTCGCCGGCGGGGGGACACTCAGCTTCGGCAGCGGCAACAATTTCGTCGCGGGTGACGCCACTGTGCAGCATATTGTGTGGCGCAGCGCGAATGATCTCGATCTGACCGGAGTCAGCTTCAACGGGGTGCTGGCGAGCGCACTGACGCTGGACCAGCTCTTCGCTGTCGAAGATCGGATTACCCATGGCGTCGACGTGGCCGGCGCGGGTCTCGCCCATGTGGTGGCCGGCCAGCTCTTCGTCACCACGGCATCCGGCCCGGATGCTGTGCGGCGCGCCCTGGCGCTGGGCCAAGATGGCAACAGGCTGAACCTGTCGGCGGGCACCCATAGTCTCACCGACACGCTGTTTATCACAAAGGATATCGACGTGGTTGGCCAAGGCTCCGGGCTGACCGTGATCGATGCCAGCGGGCACGGCCATTACGGCATAAGAGTGAATGCCGACGATGTCGCCTTGAGCGGTTTCGCGTTGCTCGGCTCGCAAGCGAACACCAGCTCTACCTATGGCATCAAGGTTGAAAAGCGCGGCGATGCCGACTCTCGCAACACCGGCTTTGCGATTACTGATGTGGCGATCAGCGGATCGCACAAAACCGGTCTCGATCTGAACGCCGTCGTCGGCGCGATCATCGATGGGGTTTCGGTCAGCGGCGTCGTGGCCGGCAACGGCATTTCGATCACCGACAGCGCCAATGTCATTGTGCGCAACAGCCAGACGGCCGGCAATGCCTGGGGTGGGCTGGCGCTCTATCAGGCCAACAACATCGACGGTGGTGGCAGTACCCAGCAACTCACCAATATCGCGATCGAGGCGAGCAACAGCTTCGGTGAATCGAACGGCCTCTACCTGCAGAATTCTTCCACGATGACGGCGCCAGGTGCGATTAATATCCTGGGCTACGACTATATCGTCCGGAATGCTGAGCACCGGCAGGACGGCGCGCAGTTCACCTTCTTCCAGAAGAGCCGGCAGGACGCCTTCGACTATGCCGTCAACCTTGCAGCGGCAAACGCGAGCCTTGTTCAGGGCTGGTCTGGCACGGCGAGCAGCGGCACCTATTATGTCGGCGAGGGGCAGCTCGATGCTGGGGGGACGGCGATGCTCTCGCTCCAGTCGGCGCTCGACGGCTCCAGCATGGGTGATGCGATCTTCGTCGGTGCCGGCCGCTATAGCGAAGCGGCCAGCCTGTCCGGCTTGCGCGCGCTCATCTTCGAGGGCGCGACTTTGGACGGGATGACACTTGGCGGCGGCGCGGCTGGCAGCAGTGTCAGGGGCTCGGTGACGGTGGGACAGGGCGGCTTCACCGCCGCCGGTCTCCTCACCCTCTCCGGGGATATGGTGATTGGAGCGCCGGCGGGCACGATCAGCCTTGCCTCGGTCGACGGAAACCATGGGCTGAGCCTGAGCGGCAACACTGCCGCCATCGGAAGCGCGGCAATCGGTCGTCTGGACGCCACGGGCACGATGCTCTCGGCCTCCAACATCGCAACGACCGCCACCCAGACCTACACCGGCGCGACCATCCTCTCCGGCACGTTCAGCACAGGCGGAGGCGCCTTCCGCGTGGATGGCGCGACCATGCTCGGTGGCGCAACCACGCTGGTGACGAACGGTGGGGCTGTCCGTCTGGGTGTCGTCAGCGGACCCCAGACGCTGGCCGTGGACGCCGGGCAAGGCGCGATCGAGCTGGGGTCGGTGAACGTCGGCAGCATTACGGCGACCGGGCGTCAGATCATGACCGCGGGCACTGTCACGACGGGAGCGCAGAGCTACACCGGCGCGACGACGCTGGCCGGCACGTACAGCGCAACCAGCTTCTCCGTGAACGGCGCCACGACGCTGGCCGGCGCCACCACGGTCGATGCGCTGGCGGTGGCTAGTTTCCTCGGCATCAACGGGGGTGCAGGCGGTGGCCAGACGTTCACGCTCAATGCGAGCACGGTCGCTCTGGGCAATATCGGCCAGATCACCCGGCTCGGCGCAACGCGTGTAATCGGCAATCAGGTCGTGCTGAACGGCAGCAGCTACACGGCGAGCGGGCTGACGTTCAGCGGAACGGCGACCGGATCAACGCTGCGCCTGACACAGGCGCTCACCCAATTCGATGCGCGTCCCGGCGGGTCGATCGCGATCAGCCCCAATCTGATCGGCACCGCCAATGCCGCGCAAAGCGTGGCGTTCCTCACCGGCACCGGTCTTGCGGGTGCCACCGGGGATGGTGACGTCAGCCTCGGCAATCTGGGCAGCGAAAGCGTGCGGCTGGGCAGCCTGTCCGTCACGGGCGGGAACTTCTCCGCCGCAACCGTCAAGCTGGCGGGCGACTTCACCTCGCAACTGAGTGGCAACCAGCTGTTCAGCGCGAACACGCTGGATACGCTCGGCAATGTGAGCGCTTCGGTAACTGGCAGCGAGAGCGGCCCCATCGTGGCGGGTGGCTCCGTGGCGGTGAGCGCGGGCGGTTCGGGCACGGGCTCGATCATAGCGGGTGGCCCGGTGCAGCTTGCATACACCAGCAATGTCTCGCGCGATGTCAGTTCGCAAAGCAGCGTCTCGCTCACCTCGAGCGGCAGCGTGGGTGGCTCCATCCAGGCCGCCGGGCCGGTGGCGCTGAGCGCGACGGGGCCGGTCAGCTCGTCCGTCACCTCCGGGGGCTCGGCGTCCATCGCCTCGCAGTCGGGCATATCGAGCACGGTCAATGCCGGCGGGGGCGTGAGCGTCTTGGCGGGGTCCGGCAATGTGAGCGGATCGATCAAGGCGACCGGCCCGGTCACCGTGCTGGCCAGTGCCGGATCGATCAGTTCGCAGATCGTCACGGCGGGCAGCGCCTCGGTCACCTCGGGCACGGGCAGCATTTCCAGCGCGATCAACGCCGGTGGCGCCGTGTCGGTGGCGGCACCGGGCGCGGTGACCAGCACCATCAGCTCGGGCGGCACGATCTCGCTTCAGTCGAACACGCCGCTCAACGTGCAGGTCAACGGCGGCGCGCTCGTCGTCGATGCGCCCGGCGGCACCATCGAGGGTGTGTTCAAGGAGATCAGCAGCAATGGCGACGGGTCGTTCGTGGTCAACGATCAGCCCGTAGTGGCTGGCGGCAAGATCAACCCGAACCAGATTATCACGGACACGTTCATCACGCCCGTCGGCGGTCAGGTGACCGGCACGGGCGAGATCATCCTGCCCGCCAATCTCACGCTGGGCGTAATCGCGCCCGCCAGCGCTGCGGTTGGTCCGGCGCGGCCTCCGATCGTCGTCAACACGGTCCAGCGGCTGGGCGAGCTGCTGCGGCAGGGCTACAGGGCGATCATCATCCAGATCGACGAGGGCCAGCAGGAGGTGGAGCGGGAGCTGGAATTGGCCAGCGCGCGCTAAGATCAGCCTCGCCTCGCTCGCCTAGATTTCCGCGATCTGCGCGCAGATCCGGTCGAGCGAGGCGGCCTCCCGCTCGACTTCCCGCAGGCCGATTTCCAGCGGGCAGTTCTTGATATCCCGGCAATTCAGGATTTTGCCGGATGCGCCCTGTGCGCCGTCGATGATCAGCTGGCGGAACTGGGCGGTGCGCTGGAGGCTGCCATCGATGGTGGCGATCACCGCCAGCGCATCCTGATCGTGGCGGTCGCGCATGGCGACCAGCGCGCGCAGTTCGGCGAGCAGCTTTTGCAGTGTGGGGCGGGTTCGTCCGCCGACGGAGCGCACATCGCCGAACGACTCGCGCATGGTCGAGACCTTGTCCGCGGTTGTGCGCTCAAGCTGGCCCCAGGCGAGAATCAGGCGGCCGACCGCCTGCAACAGCGCAGCATCGCCATCGGCAGGCGCAGTCGCAGGTCGTGCGCCGGGGAAAAGATCGGGCTGGTCTTCATTAAGCGGTTCGCCGGTCGGCGTGGGAGAACCGACCGGCGTTCCTTGCTCGACACCGGCATTGTTACCGGGCGAAGCAGAAGTTCGGTGGGAATCGGACACGTTGCTCATCCGTCAGGCAACAGCGCGCATCGGCATGATGGTGGGATCATCACAGCAGACACAATGGCATCTCGCCCCAAGACCAGCGAACCGACTCTTCGTCCCACTCTCTTTGTGGAGTGTTAAGTGTACTATATGAATGATAGCCGCCGAGAGTGCATCTGAAAATTGCGTTGAACCAAGCCGAACGCCAAAAAAATGCCACATTGCGTGCAAGGGGCGGCGCTCAAAAATCAACGGCGATGCCCTTGCGCTCCCAATCGCCGAAGCGGGTCGGGTCCAGCTCCTCGTCAGAAGGGCGCGGCTGCGCCGGGGCTTCCTCTGGCTGGGGCACCGGCGGGCTTTTCGAAAGGTAGCTCGGCGGCTTGAGATGATCGGGGCGTTTTCCCACGCTTTAGTGCTCCGTTTTCGTGCCAATGGCACGCGGTTCGTGACCTGATGATGCCATAAGCGGCATTTCCCGGCCACGTATCGACTTTAGCTGTTATAGGGCCAAGCCATGTCCCGCCCAACCGCCAAATCGCAGCACGTCCCTCAAAATGCCCAACCTGCCGGTCTCCCTGCCCGGCGAGCGGCGCTCAGCCTGCTCGATGCTGTGATCCGGCGCGGGCAGCCGCTCGAACAGGCGCTGGGGGCTGCAGCCCGCAACATCAGCCATCCGCCAGACCGCGCCTTGGCGCATGGCATCGCGGCCGGGGTGCTGCGTTACATGACGGAACTGGATGCGCTGATCGACAGCGCAACCGCCCGTCCGCTGCCCGTGGACGCGAAGGCGCGCATGGTGCTGCGGCTGGCGCTGGCGCAGGCGCTGATCCTCGAAACACCACCTCATGCCGTGATTGCGACGTCCCTGCCCCTGGTCGATGGCGGGCCGCGCAAGCTCGTTCATGGCGTTCTTGGCACCTTGTTCCGGCGCCAGCTGGCCCTCCCCGAGGCGCCTCGCCTGCCGGACGAAGTTGAGGCGCGCTGGGGCGAGGCGTGGGGCGAAGAGGTCGTCGCCGCGGCGCGGCAGCTCATCGCGCACCGCCCCCCGCTCGATCTCACATTGCGCGATGCCGGAACGACTGACGAATGGACGGAGCGGCTTGGCGGCGTGTCACTCATGCCCGGTCACGTCCGTTTGCCGGCGGATAGCGAGGTAACAGCCCTCCCCGGCTATGCCGAGGGGCAGTGGTGGGTGCAGGACCTCGCCGCCTCGCTGCCGGCCCGGCTGCTCGGGGTGGGGGGAGGCCGTTCCGTGCTCGATCTGTGCGCGGCGCCAGGCGGTAAGACCATGCAGCTTGCGTCTGGGGGCTGGCGCGTCACCGCCGTCGACCAGTCCCAGCGCCGGCTGGAGCGGATGCAGGCCAATCTCACGCGCACCGGGCTTGAGGCAGCGGTGCTGCGCGCCGACCTCACCAGTTGGGCGCCGGACGCGCCTGTCGAGGCGATCCTGCTCGATGCGCCCTGTAGCGCGACCGGCATTTTCCGGCGTCACCCGGATGTGTTGCACCGCGTTGGCCCACCACAGATTGCCGAGATGACCGAAATCCAGGCGGCGCTCGTCGCGCGCGTGTCGGGCTGGCTGAAGCCTGGCGGCGTGCTGGTCTACGCCACCTGTTCGCTGGAGCCCGAGGAAGGCGAGGCGCAGATGGACACCCTGCGCGCGAACCATCCCGAGATGCTGCCACGGCCGATCGACACGGCCTTGCTGCCCGAGGGGCTCGTGGCGGACGGGCATGTGCTGCGCCTTTTCCCCGGTGCGTTGATGCCGGCGGGCGGGCTGGATGGATTCTTCATCGCGAGCCTGTCCCGCTCTGACTCGGTTTAGGGCGCGCGCGGCGCAATCCATCCACAACTTTCGGCCTGTGGCAGTTGCACTGTCCGAATCGCAGGGTTAAGCGAAATTCATGATGCCATCCGTGCGTATTTCCCCGTCGATCCTCTCCGCTGACTTCGCGCGCCTGGGCGAGGAGGTCCGCGCGGTCGACGAGGCGGGTGCCGACTGGATCCATGTCGATGTGATGGACGGGCATTTCGTGCCCAACATCACCATCGGCCCGATGGTCGTGAAGGCGCTGCGGCCGCATACCCAGAAGCCGCTCGACGTGCATCTGATGATCTCGCCGGTGGACAGCTTCCTCGATGCGTTTGCGGAGGCCGGCGCGGATATCCTGACCGTGCATCCCGAGGCCGGGCCGCACATTCACCGCACGGTTCAGCGGATCAAGGCGCTGGGCAAGAAGGCGGGCGTTTCGCTCAATCCCGGCACGCCGGCCAAGATGCTGGACTATCTGCTCGAGGATCTCGATCTGGTCCTCATCATGAGCGTCAACCCCGGCTTTGGCGGCCAGAGCTTCATCGATAGCCAGCTGCGCAAGATCGAGGCGGTGCGCAAGGCCATCGACAAGACCGGCAAGGAGATCGCTCTGGAAGTGGATGGCGGCGTGGATGCCGTCACCGCCCCGCGCGTCATTGCGGCGGGGGCCGATGTACTGGTGGCGGGCACCGCGACCTTCCGGGGTGGCCCGGCATCCTATGCCGACAACATCCGGATGCTGAGGGGCGGATGAGCGCCCGGCCGCTCCCCACGCCTACGCCGCCCCCGGAACCGCCGGTGGAAGACGGTATTGAGCGGGGCAAGCGGCTGATTCGCGTCTCGGACGATCGCGGTGTGTCGCTGACCGAGCGGCTGGCCAATCACTTCTACCGCCTCAGTTGGGCGACGCCGTTCCACAATATGCGGCTCAAGGGCAAATATCCGCTCAAGCTGCTCGCCGTGCCGGATGACGGCATTCCGGGCGACGCGCGGGCGGGCAAGGCGCTGCGGGCGGGCTATTTCCTGTTTCGCGGCCTCAAGCAGCCCGTGGCCACGCTGGACTGGCGCCGCATCGAGCAGCCGGCGGAGTTCGTGGATTATCTCCACAGCTTTCGCTGGATGCGCGATCTGGCGGCCGCCACCACGCGGGACAATGCGGTGCCCGTTGCCGAGGCGCAGATGCGGGCCTGGCTGACCGCCCATGCCGAAAAGCCGACCGACCCTGCCTGGCGTGCCGATAATGCCGGATGGCGTATCCTGTACTGGACAGCCTATTCGCCGCTGATCCTCTCGAGCAACGATCTCGTCTACCGCAGCCTGGTGCTCAACAGCATCGCGCGCACGGCGCGTCACCTCGATCGGGGCGCGGACAAGGCGCCGCTCGGCCTGCCGCGCGTGATCGCGTGGACCGGCATCGTCGCGGCCGGCCTGTTGCTGCCCGGTGGCGATCCGCGACGGATATTTGGCGAGGCCGGGCTGCGGCGCGCGCTGGAGACGGGCTTTTCGAGCGATGGCGGCATCATTTCCCGCTCGCCGCTGGAGCAGGTCGAGGCGATCACGCTGCTGGCGATGCTGCGCGCCGTCTATGACGTCCGCCGCGCCGACCTGCCGGCCTGGCTGGCTGAAACGATGGAGCGCATCGTCGCGGCCCTGCTCGGCATATTGCATGGCGATGGCGCGCCCGGAAGCTGGCAGGGCGGGGCGCCGCTCGATCCGGCCCGGATCACAGCTATCGTCGCGGCCTCCGGCATTCGCGCCCGGCCGCTGCGGCAGGCACGCGACTGGGGCTATCAGCGGCTGAGTGGCGGCACGACTGTCGTTCAGGTCGATGCGGCCCCGCCACCGGTGGCCCGGCTGGCCTCCAATGGCTGCGCTTCGACAACGGCGCTGGAAGTCTCGGACGGGCCGGTGCGGCTCATCGTCAATTGCGGCGGCGCGGCACTGGCGGGCGCTTCTCTCCCGGCTGATCTCACCCAGGGTCTGCGCACAACGGCGGCGCATTCGACGCTGGTGCTGGACGATACCAATTCCACCGCGATCCTCCCCGATGGCGCGCTCGGCAAGGGCGTGAGCGAAGTCGAGCTGGATCGGCAGGAGCATGAGCAGGGCAGCCGGCTCGAAATTGCGCATGATGGCTATGCGCGGCGCCTTGGCCATTTGCATCGGCGCACGCTGGTTCTCACGCATGAAGGGCGGGAACTGCGCGGCGAGGACGTGCTGCTGCCCGGCAGCCGCCGCCGCAAGCCGGTCAGCTGCCCGCTCGCCATCCGCTTCCATCTTGGCCCCGATATCGAGCCGACGTTGACCGCTGACCGGCAGGGCGCGTTGCTGCGTCTGCCCAGCGGTGCCTTGTGGCAGTTCCGGGTCGGCGCCGGGGAACTCGCAGTGGAAGAAAGCCTCTGGGTGGACGGCGAAGGCAGGCCCCACCCCACGCAGCAACTCGTGGTGAGCGCCACCACGGGGCCGGGCGGAACAAGCATCGGCTGGCTGCTCAAGAAATCGGGATAAGGACAAGACAGATGCAGGATGTGACGATCCGGCGGGCACTCCTTTCGGTGTCCGACAAGACCGGGCTATTCGAGCTGGGTGCCGCGCTGGCGCGCCATGGCGTGGAGCTGGTTTCCACCGGCGGCACGGCCAAGGCGCTGCGCGAGGCGGGGCTCGAGGTGCAGGATATTTCGGACCTCACCGGTTTTCCCGAGATGATGGACGGGCGCGTCAAGACGCTGCACCCCAAGGTGCATGGCGGCCTGCTCGCGGTGCGCGACAATGCCGAACATGTCGCGGCGATGGAGGCCCATGAGATCGGTGCGATCGATCTCGTCGTGGTCAATCTCTATCCCTTCGCTGCCACCGTCGCCAAGGGCGCGGACCGCGACGAGGTGATCGAGAATATCGATATCGGCGGTCCCTCGATGGTCCGCTCTGCGGCCAAGAACCACGCCAGCGTGACGATCCTCACCGATCCGGCCGATTATGCGCGTCTGATGGACGAGATGGACGAGAAGGGCGGCGCGACCAGTTATGATTTCCGGCGCCTCTGCGCCGCCAAGGCCTATGCCGCGACGGCGGAATATGATGCCATGATTGCCAGCTGGTTCGCCACGGTGGATCAGGGCGAGCCGTTCGCGCCCCGCATGGCGGTGCCGCTGCGTCTCGGCCAGTCGCTGCGTTATGGTGAAAACCCGCACCAGCAGGCCGCGCTGTATCTGCCGGCCTTCGCGCCCGAGGGCGGCCTTGCCGATCACCGGCAGGTGCAGGGCAAGGAGCTGAGCTACAATAATCTGGCCGATGCCGATGCGGCGATGGAGCTGGTCAGCGAGTTCCGCGACGGGCCGCCGACCGTAGTCATCATCAAGCACGCCAATCCCTGCGGCGTCGCCACCGGCGAGACGCTGATCGACGCCTATCGCGCCGCCTTCCAGTGCGACACCGTGTCGGCCTTTGGCGGCATCATTGCAGTCAACCGGCCGCTCGACGGGCCGACGGCAGAAGCGATCACCGAGATTTTCACTGAAGTCGTCTGCGCGCCGGATGCCGATGATGCGGCGCGGGCCGTGTTCGCGAAGAAGAAGAATTTGCGGCTCATCCTCACCGGCCCGCTGCCCGATCCGGCACGCGCGGGCATGACGATGAAGTCCATTGCGGGCGGCATGCTGGTGCAGACGCGCGACAATGGCAGCATCAGCCGCGATGACCTCAAGGTGGTGACCAAGCGGGCGCCGACCGATCAGGAACTGACCGACTGCCTGTTCGCCTGGACCGTCGCCAAGCATGTCCGCTCCAATGCCATCGTCTATGCTAAGAATGGTGTGACGGCGGGCATCGGTGCCGGGCAGATGAACCGGCGCGATTCCTCCCGCATCGCGGCCATCCGCGCGCGCGAGGCGGCCGAGGCTGCGGGCTGGAGCGAGCCGCGCACCGTCGGTAGCGCCGTAGCGTCCGATGCCTTCTTCCCCTTCCCCGACGGCCTGCTCGCAGCGGCCGAGGCTGGCGCACGCGCGGTGATCCAGCCGGGCGGGTCGCTGGGCGACGACGCGGTGATCGCGGCGGCGGATGAGGCCGGGCTGGCGATGGTCTTCACCGGGATGCGTCACTTCCGCCACTAAGCTGTGCCGGCAGAAGTAGGCATGCAGCCGGAGCGGGCCTCGGCCCGCCCGGTTCTGCGCGCCGGCGGGTTGATGCCGGGCGCCGCGATGTGACATGGTGCGGCTTCGCCCGCCCTGCCACTGCCCGGATCGATGCTCTTGTTTCTTCAGCCTGTCCCCGTCCTGCGCCTGAACCTCATCTTCCTCGCTCTCTTCTCCCTGCTGCTGGTTGCGGTGCCCGGGCCGCTGCTTGCGCAAAGCGCGACGAAGCCGACGCCGGGCTTCATCCGCGTGCGGCTGGAGACGGACATGGGCAACATCGTGCTCGCCTTGAACGCCCGTCGTGCGCCCAAGACGGTCGCCAATTTCATGATCTATGTGGATGATGGCCGGCTGGACGGGACGAGCTTCTACCGGGCCTTCCGCCGCAAGAACGATCCCAAGTCGGGCTTCGTCCAGGGCGGGATCGATACCGAGGCGCGGCGGGTCTACTTCCCCACTGTGGAGCTGGAGCCGACCGATCAGACTGGCCTCAAACATCTGGATGGCACCATTTCCATGGCGCGCCACAAGGAGCCGAATTCGGGCACCGGCAACTTCTCCATTCAGGTCGGCGCCAACCCCACGCTCGATGCAAGGCCGGGCTATGCGGGCTATGCCGCCTTCGGCCAGGTGGTCGCGGGCATGGATGTGGTCAAGCGCATCATGGCGCGCGACACCTGCTGCGGGCGCGGCGTGATGTTCGGCCAGATGATCAAGGACCGCGTCACGATCAAGCGCGCCGTGCGGCTCGATGGCACGCCCAAGCCGAGCGGCGCGGTGAAGCCCTGGCTGGTGAGCCCGCGCGGCGCGGTTCGCTAGCGGCTGAGCAGCGTCCGGGCCTGTCCGGTCAGTTCCGCGACCATGGCGGCGGAAGGCGCAGCTGCCTGCCGGGCGCGCGCAATGAAGTCCGTGAACTTCTCCACCGCAACCTTGTTCTCCGCGAGCCAGCGATCGAGATGCTCCTCGCTCGTCTTCGCGCCGGCGCGGGCCAGGAAGCCGAGCCGCATCTGCTGCAATTCCCGCGCGCTGCCGGCAACCAGCAAGCGTTCCCACGGGTCGCTCGGCGTCATCTGGGCGGCGAGGGCCTGAAGCCAGTCGATGCCGAGCAGGTTGCCCAGCCGCGTGAAGGCGGCGGCAACGCTCAGCGCGTCCTGCGACCCCTTCTGCGCGAGCAGGGCAAGGCCGATGGCGCCATCCATCTTCACCAGCATCACGGTCCGTTCGGCCAGTGCTTCCGGCACGCCGAGGCTGGTGAGCATGGCTCTCATGGCTTCGGCGGCCTTGAGCGGCTCGGGCTGCAGCAGGCTGTCGACCTTGGTCTTCAGCGTATCGATGGCGCCATCGAGCATTGCCATGGCTTTGTGCGGCGCGATGCCGGTCGGCAAGGAGCGGTGCGCATCGCCGATATGGCCTGCCATCGCATTGGCGACGCTGCGGTAGAGGGCGAGCCGCGCCTGCTCGGAGAGATCGGCGCTATCGATATCGTCCCAAAGCTGCCGCACGCCGAACAGGCGCTCGGCGATCACGAAGGCATGGGCGATTTCATCGAGCGAGCAACTGGCTTCCTCGGTGAGGGCAAAAGGCAGGATTACGCCGAGGCGGTTGACGATGCGGTTGGCGATCTTGGTGGCAATGATCTCGTCGCGCAGCTGGTGGGCGGCAATCGCATCCCCCTCGCGCTGCTGCATCAGGGGCGGGAAGGCACCGATCAGGTCGCTTTCCAGCGCGGGATCGCGGGCAAGGTCGCTCTTCTCGATGGCATCCTGCAGCGTCAGCTTCGCGGTCGAGAAGAGCACGGCCAGTTCCGGCCTTGTCAGCCCCAACCCTTCGCTGGCGCGGCGCATCAGCTCCTCGTCCGGGGCAAGACCTTCCACCTTGCGGTCGAGATGCCCGCCATCCTCCAGCGTGTGGATCAGGTGGACATAGGAGGCGAGGTCTGCGCTCCCCCCCTGCTCCGCAATGGAGAGGCCGAGCGCCTGCAGGCGGTTGTCTTCCAGAACGATGGCGGCGACCTCATCGGTCATGGCCCGCAGCAGGTCATTGCGCGCCTCCTGCGCAAGCCGCCCTTCGGCGACCTCCTTGTTGAGCGCGATCTTGATGTTCACTTCATTATCGGAGCAATCGACGCCCGCGCTATTGTCGATGAAGTCGGTGTTGATCCGCCCGCCCTTGAGCGCATAGGCGATGCGCCCGGCCTGGGTGACGCCCAGATTGGCGCCCTCGCCGATCACCTTCGCGCGCACGTCCTCGCCATCCACCCGCAGACGGTCGTTCGCGGTGTCGCCGACCTCGGCGTTGTTCTGGTTCGCGGCCTTGATGTAGGTGCCGATGCCGCCGAACCAGAGCAGATCGGTCTCCGCGCGCAGCAGCGCCGAAATCAGCGCCGCCGGCTCCATGGCCGTCTGGTCGGTGCCGACCAGCGCCTGCATCTGCGGGCTGAGCGGGATGCTCTTTTCGCTGCGGGCGAACACGCCGCCACCTTCGCTGATCAGGCTTTCCTTGTAATCCGACCAGCTTGAGCGCGGCAGCTTGAACAGGCGTTGGCGCTCCTTCCAGCTGGCGGATGCATCGGGGTCGGGATCGATGAAAATATGGCGGTGGTCGAACGCCGCGACCAGGCGGATGCTCTTGCTGAGCAGCATGCCGTTGCCGAACACGTCGCCGGACATGTCGCCCACGCCGATCACCCGCACCGGGTCCTTCTGCACATCGACGCCCATTTCAGCGAAATGGCGCTGCACGCTGATCCAAGCCCCGCGCGCGGTGATGCCCATCGCCTTGTGGTCATAGCCGTTGGAGCCGCCGCTGGCGAACGCATCGCCCAGCCAGAAGTCATGATCGATGGCGATGGCATTGGCGACGTCCGAGAAACTCGCCGTGCCCTTGTCGGCCGCCACCACGAAATAGGGGTCGGCGCCGTCGCGGATGACCATGCCCTTTGGGTGCACGGTCTTGCCCTTGACGATATTGTCGGTGACGGAGAGCAGCGCCCGAATAAACACGCGATAGCTCTCGGTGCCTTCGGCCAGCCACGCATCGCGGTCGCTTGCCGGGTTGGGCAGCATCTTGGGGTAGAAGCCGCCTTTGGCGCCGGTCGGCACGATGACCGCATTCTTGACCCGCTGGGCTTTCATCAGCCCCAAGATTTCGGTGCGGAAGTCGTCGCGCCGGTCGGACCAGCGCAGCCCGCCGCGGGCGATGCGCCCGGTGCGCAGGTGGATGCCTTCGACGCGCGGCGAATAGACCCAGATCTCGCGCCAAGGCAGCGGTTTGGGCAGGCCGGGCACCAGCGCGCTGTCCAGCTTGAAAGCCAGCGCCTCCTGCGCGGCCGGGGTGAAGGCATTGGTCCGCAGCGTGGCGTTGACCACCGCGCGGTAGAGCCGCAGGATGCGGTCTTCATCAAGGCCTTTGACGCCTTCGAGTGCGGTATCAATGGCCGCGTTGATCGTCGCGGCGTCTTCAGCATCCTTGCCGCGCGCAGGATCGTGCAGCGCGAAAAACAGGTCCACGATCTGGCGGGCGATATGCGCCTCGCGCCGCAGCGTTTCGACGACGGTCAAAAGGCCGTAGGCAAGGCCGGTCTGGCGCAGATAGCGGAAGATGGCGCGCAGGAAGACGATGTCGCGTGGGCCAAGCTGCGCTGTGACGATGAGTTCGGCAAAGCGATCATTCTCCGCCCGGCCTTCCAGCACGGCATCGAGCGCCTCGCTGACAATTGCCGCGCGGTCCAGCACCTCGGCCGCCGGGCCGCCATCCTGCCGCTCCAGGGTGAAGCGCTGGATATGGCCGAGCGACCCCTCCGTCCCCGCGCTGGTGCTCCGTTCCTCCAGCACCCTGAATCCGAAATTCTCGAACGCCGGCACCGCTTCGGATAGCACAAGCGGTTCGAGCGAATAGATCTTCACCCGCAGCTGGTGGTCGCCATCCTGCGCGATGCGGTAGAAGCGCACGCTGCGATCATCCGGGCCGGTGAGTTGATGCAGCGCCAGCACGTCCCGGGCGGCTTCGTCCGGCCCGGCGCTTTCCCGGTAGGACATCGGGAAGGTCGGCGCATAACGCTGGGCGAGCACGGCGGCGCGTGAACTTTCGCCCAGTTCGATGAGGCCCTGTTCCACGGCTGGCGTCCAGCCGCGCAGCAGTTGCGCGATCTGCAGGTCCAGCGCCTCGGCGTCGGGCACCTGTCCTTCATCACGCAGGTCGAAGGTGAAGCGCACCAGCGCCAGACCGCTTTCCTCCAGCGCGATGGACCAGCCGAGCAAGCTGGCGTGCGCCGCCGAGGCGATCAGCGCGGAGATGCCTTCCCGGCGGCTGGTCGAGAGGTCGTCGCGCATCATCCAGACGAAGGCGAAGAGATGCCGCCCCAGCACATCACTCACCAGCTCCAGCTTGGGGCGGGGCCGGTCGGCCAGCGACATGGCGGTGAGCGTGATGCGGTCCCGGTCCTGCGCGCTGAACGCCAGCATCAGGTCGTGCGGCAGGGCGGTGAGGGCGTGCACCAGCGATTTGCCGGCATGACCTGAGGGATTGTAGCCAAACCGCGCCATCAATCCCGAAAGCGTATCGCGCAGGATGGGCACATCCTCCGGCGCGGTGGCGAGCGCCGCGCTCGTCCACAGGCCGGCATGGATAGAAATGGCGGTGATCTTGCCCTCTTCCCGCACCGGCACGAGGAACAGGTCGATCAGCACATGGCGATGGACCTTGGCCATCATGTTGGATTTGAGGATCAGCGGCCCGGCATGGCCAGATTCGAACCAGGCCAGGGCCGCAGCGGCGGACTGGTCCGAAAGCACGGGGCTTTCGGCGGCCCGGCAGATGCCCTTGCGCCGGCTTGGCTGGGCATTCGGCGTCCACAGCTCGTGCCCCAATTGAGTGAGATTGCCCTTGAGCAGCCAGCGCAGAAAGTCGCCGCCTTCGCCGGCACCCAGGCGATTGGCGTCGGCATTGAGCGCATCGATCATCGCCCGCCAGTCGCTTACCGCCGCGCGGACGTGGCACAGGGTTTCCTCCAGCGCCCGGCAAAGCTCCCGGCGGCCGCGCGCGTCGATCCGGTCGGTCTCGATATAGATGAGCGATTCGCGGCCGGCGCCGTCCTCATCGCCAATGGCCAGCAATCCGCCGTCCTCGTTACGCTGCACCGGGAGGATGGGGTGGGCGAGCACGTGGATCACCAGATCGGCCTGGCTCAGGCAATTGCCGATGCTGTCGACAAGAAAGGGCATGTCGGCGTTGATGATGGCGATGCGCTGCCGCCGGCTCGCGGCGCCGGCACTGCGCTCGTCGGTCAGGCTGTCGATGAGGATGGCGCTCTCGCCATCCTTGCGCATTGCGGCGGCTTCCAGCACGAAGCGCGCCGCCTCGTCCCATTGGTCCGGTTGGGGCGATTGTTGCTCGCTTTCGAGCACGCCCTTGGCCAGTGCCTCCGCGATGGCTGCTGTCAGCGCGTCGTCGCGATTGGTCTTGATGGTCATGGACATCCTCTTCCACTTGTGCCGGCCCTTGTCTGCCTAACGCACATCTGTGGAAGCAGTGTCGGGCCTGTGTGGTTAAACCCCGCCGGCAGGGTCCGCAACCGGACCATTGCTCGGCCTGCTTATGCTCCGCGCCTGCTCAGGATGCCGGAAGGGCCTTGGCTGCCTTCGCCAGAACCCGTTCGGCAAGCTGGTCGGCGCCATCGAGCGCTGCGACCATGGCAAGTGAGCCGTCGGCCTCTCGCCGCATGATCACCACGGCCAGCCCTTCGCCGTCCATGGCCAATTGATCGGCGGGGAGGGCAGGGGCCTGCTTCAGCACCCGGCGGGAGCGCATGATGGCCTTGTGCGGCTCTTTGGGAGCTTCATTGCGGCGCGCCGCGCGGACCTGCGCCACCACGCCCTTGAGGCCGCCCACCGTGGCATGAAGATGCGCGATTAGGGCGCCCGGCTGCATCCGCGCGTCGAGCGCAAACTGGATGGCGCAGACGAACTCGGCCAGGCGCGTCTTGTCATAGTGCGTGCCGAAGACCAGCTTCACCAGCGCCGTCAGCGGGCTGCGGGGCTGCACGGCTATGCCGGAGTCGGCGAGCAGCGCGGCATAATCCTCCGGCCGGGCGGCGGCGACCTGCGCCAGCGCATGCGCGAGCCCGACCGCGCGGTAGAGCGCGTGGCGTGTCCGCCCCTCCTGGGCATGGGCGGCCATGGCGGCATCGCGCGCCAGGGCCAGCATGTCGGCCAGCGCCGTATCCTGGTCCGGCAGGGTGATCGTCTCGCTGGTCAGGTCCAGCGCATCGTCGGTCGGCACGTCTTCGGCGAAATCGGTCACGGACGCAGCCGCGATCGTCTGCGCGGAGGGGCCATCTGCCCAGATGGCGGTGGCGTCGGTCGTCCTCACACGCACCGGCGCGGCGGCCTCGGCCTGCGCGATGATGCTTTCGGTCAGCGCATCCGTCGCGACCTCTTTCCAGTTGATCACGCCGTAGACGAAGTCGATCGCGTCGTCGCGGGTCGAGAAGGGCATCATGATGCCGCGATACATGACCTCGACGCCGCGCTGGTTGGTGAACTCCGCCTCGAACCCGATGGGCGCGGCGTTGGCCACGATCTGCAGATAATGGTCGGTCAGGCGGGAGAGCAATGTGCGGGCCGGAACCTGGCTGGCGCGGCGCACGGAGGTGTCGATATCGCACTGCGCGGCCAGAGCGGGACCGATGAAGGCAATGGTTGGATCCTCGACGCCCGCCGTGAAGTCCAGCAGCACGCTGTGCGAGCCGAAATCCTGCAGTTCCTCGGGATTGAGATCCTCGATGCTCGGCAGCGACCGGTCGCGCAGCAGCGAAGACCAGTAATTATAGGCGCGGATGTGCATGCGCCGCTCGTCGAAGCGGACGAGCGGAGGGGCATCCATGGCTTCGTCCAGCGTGGTGACCGCATCGGCCTGGCTGTGATGTACGTCCATTCGAGGATTCGCCTGTGGTCGCGTGCAAGGGGCGAACCCTGCGCCATCAAGGGTAAAGGCCCGGTAAAGGCACCAAATATCGCCGCCAGCCCGCGCGATATCACAGGCGAAAACGCGATCGGCGCTTGCCATGCCCGACACACGCTGATAAGCGCCCCGCCTGCATGATCGTGCGCCGCATTTGGACACGAGTCATGATGATCGCCGGTTTGCCGGCGAGCCGGAGCCGCTTTAGCTCAGCCGGTAGAGCATCGCATTCGTAATGCGAGGGTCAGGTGTTCGAGTCACCTAAGCGGCACCATTTTCCGTGACACTGAGTCGTGAGCGGGCGCTGCTGATCGTAGCCCGTCTGCCGATAATTGGCTTGACTTATAGGAAAATGTTTCTGAAATGTTCTCACCTCATTTTAGAGGTGATGGCGCATGATCGAGATATCGGAAGTCGAATGGCGCCGGGCTTTTCCGGTCTGGTTGCGCACTGGCCGCTTGCCGTGCTCTTCCGGAGCGGATGAGGTCGAACATAAGTTCAACCCGTGGCATGATCCGGAAGATGGTCGGTTCACCTTCGCGGGGACAGGCCGATTTTATCTCGGTGGTGGCAGTTTTGGGGGTGCGGGAAGTGCAGGGACATGGGATTCACCCCGACCCAAGCGTCCCCTCGCTGATCGAAGAAGAACGCCGGGAGTAGTTGTCTCGGTTATCCACCAAGCGCCTGCTAAACCAGCGTCGAACAGAACGTCTGCGGATGAATTTCGAACCGTCATTCGAAATGGCTATACGTACCAGATCGATTCGCGCGAGCGGACACGAAGAGTCTCTGGCATATTGACAATAGCACTTGTTCCGAGCCGTTCTCGTACGTCCCAGAGGCAGGCGGGTGGAATCCATCGGCGCCGTGAAGACGATGGCGGTCATTACATTGCCGCCCGCTTCAGCGGGCCGACGGAGGCCTTCAACCACTTCGCGCAGGATGCAAGGTTTAATCGGGGCGATTATCGTGCACTTGAAGACGAATGGGCAAGAGAGAGGCGGGCCGGTAAAACTGTCTCAGTGAAGATTATTCCAAGATTCGATCATGCATCTCAGAGACCGTTCGAGATTGATGTATGGTGGTCAGTTGACGGATTAATAAAGAGTAAGAAATTTCCTAACGAGAGGTCAAAATGACGTTATGGGAATAGATCGATCCGAAAATTTGCTCAATGAAATCGGAACATTATTGACCGAGGATCGTGAGTATCCTTTCAAACCGACGATTTTGTACGCCGAATTAAATCAGAACGTCGTTGGAGAGTCGATATTCAAGGATCTTGGGAGCCATATTATATTTCGATTGCCCATTATCGATCGGTTGCCTTATGCTCTTCTCGATCTCTGGGAGATTCAGGACGAAAATAACCGGTGGATCGAAATGGAGTATGTGCTGCGCGATGGCAAATTTGAAGTGACTTATTTCTATCGCGACGACATCGATCCCGAAGAGGATCTTACCGAGCGTCGGAATCGCTCAGTCGAGCGCCATTTCGGTCACAAGCCGATTGTCTACCCTTCTCTTAACGACGATGTTCCAGATTATATTCTTTGAAGTGATCACCAAGATATTGGAGCCACGAATGGGTAGCGCTCGCCATCATGCTTTTTGCCGATGACGCATGGATTTCAAAGCGGTGGGCCATCCTGTGGATTTTCAATCACCCTTCGATGAAGGGGTTAAAGGCTGACCTGACTCCCGCAATTCGCGGCTTGCCAGCTTCACAAGACGATCGGCATCAGCATCCTGCTGCTCGGGATGCGGCGTCGGGCGCTCGGCCCGGTCAGGCGCCCACGTTGATGCGGACGATGCCGGATGGCTCAAGACGGCTGGTCAAGTTTGATGGCGTGCAGGGTGACTATGTGATTGACCGAAAGTTCAGGGTCGTGAACCGTCCCAGGGCGCGTGCCCAGTTGTGCGACAGTCAGAAGCACTAGCGCATAATCGCGCCATTGGACCTTGGGAAGTGCCCAACGAAGCCGAGCGAATCGCTGCGCTCAAGCTGTTTAAAGAGATGAAGATCACGAACATCAAGGTGAGGGTGGTGAAGCCATGAGTGTGCTAGGGGTGGCGCGGATCATCGCTGATTTCATATTGTTTCTCGATCTCACCGATGATGAGGTTCTTGATCCTGATGCAGCTGTCCTCATGATGGAGGATATGGCGGCGAGGCTTCAAGATTTGGACAAAGCTTTTCTTCGAGAGCTGGTCGACGCATTTCCTTTGATCGCCTCAGAATATCGCGGCGAGGCCCACAAATTGGTGCTCGACATACCCTATAGCTTCTACCTTGAGGAAACACTTGCTGCGGGCGACCCGGTGAGGCTGGCCGAACTGGAAGCGCTCCGCGACGCGAGGGATTGAACGTCTGATTTCAGGGCGGGTTGCGCGTCACCTATGCCGACGGCTTTGTGCTTCATCGCGTGCTGAAGGGTGGCTTCCGCAGTTTGGCCTTGCCGGCGAACGCGACCAACCACGCGAGCGATGTCAGCTTTAGGGGCAGGGTCTCAGATGTGTCGGCAAACCGGGCGATCACCAGCTATTGCGCCAGTCGGAGGCTCTAGCGCATAATCGCTCTATCGGAACCTGGGAAGTTCCAAATGAAGCTTAGCGTATTGCTGCGCTCAAGCTGTTTAAGAAAATGAAGATAACCAACATCAAGGTAAGGGTGATCAAGCGATGATTGTTGAACAGATCGCCAGAATAGTCGCAGATTTTTTTCTGTTCTTGAATATGACTGATGAGGAATTGTTAGATCTTGATGTGTCCGTCCTCATGATGGAGGATATGGCAGCGAGGCTTCAAGATTTGGACAAAGCTTTCCTTCGAGAGCTGGTCGACGCATTTCCTGTGATCGCCTCAGAATATAGCGGCGAGGCCCACAAATTGGTGTTCGACATACCCTATAGCTTCTATCTTGAGGAAACGCTTGCCGCCGGCGATCCGGTGAGGCTAGCCGAACTGGAAGCGCTCCGCGACGCGAGGGATTGAACGTCCGATTTTAGGGCGGGTTGTCTCACGGACCTTTCGAAGCCGCCCTATGACGCGCGATCAATAGAAACTTCTCGGTGATTTGAGTGCCCATCTTTGTCGTCTGTGGCACCATTTTCCCTAAAGGCGGGTCTTGTGCGGTCGTCCCGGTCTGGCGGCTGCTTCGACTTCCTTGCCTTTTGAGCGCTTGCCCTCCCCGAAGCGGTACGCCGCTCCCAACCCGCTTGCTAAGCGCCGGTTCGGCTGGCAGGTTCGGCACCACTCTATTCGACTGGGTGTTGGGGGAACGCGACGGACATGAGCCTGCATCAATCGCCTGCGCGCTATTCGCTTGCCGCGATTATTCTGCACTGGTCGCTTGCCGCTTTGCTGCTCTTTCAGGTGTCGCTGGGATGGCGCCTGGAGGATCTGACCGGCCTGCCGCAGTTCGCGGCCTATCAGCTTCACAAGACCATCGGCATCAGCATCCTGCTGCTCAGCGTGGCGCGCCTGGTGATCCGGCTGCTGGTGCCCCGGCCCCGCCCGCTCAACACGAGCCTGCTGCTTGCCGCCCTCGCCGGCGGTGTCCACGCCCTGTTCTATGTGGTGATGATCCTTGGACCGCTCACGGGCTGGATCATCGTCTCGACCTCGGCGATCAAGGTGCCGACATTGCTGTTCGGCGTCATTCCATGGCCGCATCTGCCTGTGAGCGCTGCCCTGCACGACCCGGCGGAAGCCGTGCACAGCCTGCTTGGCTGGCTCCTGGCCGGGCTGGTGATCCTGCATGTCGCGGGAGCACTGCGGCACCACTTTTTGCGCAAGGATATTCTTGGCCGCATGGTGCCTAGTGCCTTGAGCAGACGGGGCGCGCTCAATGTGGTGGCGGCTCTCGTGATTGCGGGCGCGCTGACGGCCTTTGCACTGGCCTGGGTGCTGCCGTTCGGCGGCAAGGCGCCGGCGCAAGCGGATGCCGGTCTTGCGGGGTCAAACGTGGCGGCCGCGGATAATGCGGGTGACCCTGCCGTCAACGCCAGCAATGCAGCCGAAGATGCTTTGGCGGTCAAGCAGGCAGCGGCGCCTGCCGATGAGCCAGCCAAGGATGAGGCGCAAAAGGCCGCCGCTTGGACGGTGCAGCGCGGCGGCACGCTCAATTTCCGCACGGCCTATTCCGGCACCGACATCGACGGCGGCTTTTCGCGCTGGGATGCCGACATAGTCTTCAGCCCGGATGATCTGCCCGGCTCGCGCATCGCCGTGACGGTCGATCTGGCGTCGGTCGACAGCGCCGACAGCCAGCGTGACGACATGCTGCGCGGCGACGAGTTCTTCGGCGTGGCGGCGCATCCGCGCGCGACGTTCCGGGCAACGCGCATCACGCATCGCGATGGCAATCGCTACCGCGCGACGGGCACGCTCTCGCTCAACGGGCAGCAAAAGCCAGTGACGCTCGATTTCACGCTGGATATCGACGGAATGGTTGCCCGCGCCCGCGGCTCCACTCGCATCGACCGCACGGCCTTCGGCGTCGGAACCGGAGAATGGTCCGATACCAGCACGATTCCGGATGCCGTGACGATCAGCTTCAATTTTCAGGCAAAGCGGGCGGAGTAAGCGGGAGCAGGGCGCGCTCGGGTCGCGCTTGGCCCTTACTTCTTCTTGCCGAAGTCTACCGTTACCACGTTGGAGCCGTCTTCGGCCTGGGCGACCGGCGTATCGTTTTCCGCCATCTCCATGGTTTCGACGGCCTCGCCGCTCTCCATCACCTGGAATTCCAGCGAGAAGTTGACGGCCGGGTCCACGAAGAAGCGCAGCGCCGCGAACGGGATCACCAGATGCGCCGGCACCTGATTGAAGGTGAGGCCGACCTCGAAGCTGGTATCGGTAACCTTGAGATCCCAGAATTTATGCTGCAGCACGATGGTCATCTCGTCCGGGAAGCGCTCGGCCAGCCAGGTGGGAATGCTCACCCCCGGCGCCTGCGTCTTGAACGTGATGTAGAAATGATGATTGCCCGGCAGGACGCCCGTCAGCGCAATATCCTGCAAAACGCGCCCGGGAATCGCACGCAGCGCCTCCTGCACGATTTCGTCATAGGGAATCAGGCTGTCTGCTGGCTCTTCCGTCATGGCCACAGTCCTAGCGCGGGGGGCTCGCCGGTCAAGCACAGAGCGTTACAGCCGTTAACGGTCGAGAAGCGCATTGCATGGTCCGCCGCGCGCGTTATAGGCCGCAACCATGCGTAGCGCGGAGATCAGGCGGAAAACCGGCGAGACCGATATCGAGGTGAGCGTCAATCTCGATGGGGCCGGCACTTATTCCATTTCGACCGGCATCGGGTTTCTCGACCATATGCTCGAGCAGCTCTCGCGCCATTCGCTGATCGATCTGAGCGTGAAGGCGGTCGGCGATCTGCATATCGACCAGCACCACACCACCGAGGATACCGGCATCGCGGTTGGCGAGGCGATCGCCAAGGCGCTCGGCGACAAGCGCGGCATTGCCCGTTATGGCGAGGCGCACGCGCCGATGGACGAGACGCTGACCCGCGTCGCGCTCGACATTTCCGGCCGGCCCTGGCTGGTCTGGAAGGTCGAGATCCCCATGCACCGGCTGGGCGAGTGGGACACCGAGCTGATCGAGCACTGGTTCCAGAGCTTCGCGCAGTCGGCGGGGATCACCCTGCATGTCGAGAACCTTTATGGCAGCAACAATCACCACATCGTGGAAAGCTGCTTCAAGGCGCTGGCCCGCGCGCTGCGCCAGGCGGTGGAGATCGATCCGCGCAAGAGCGATGCGATCCCCTCCACCAAGGGCACGCTGGGCGGCTGACACTCCATGACCATCGCGCTCATCGATTATGGCGCGGGGAACCTCCACTCCGTGCACAATGCGCTCCGGGCCGCCGGGGCGCATGGCGTCGTCATTACGGCCGATGCCGAGGTGGTGCGCCGGGCCGACCGAATCGTGCTGCCGGGTGTCGGCGCTTTCCGCGCCTGCATCGAGCCGTTGCGCGCGCTGCCGGGCATGATCGAGGCGATGCATGAGGCGGTGTTCGGGGTCGGGCGGCCGTTCCTCGGCATTTGCGTGGGTATGCAGTTGCTGGCCGATGCCGGCGAGGAGTTCGGGCGGCATGAGGGGCTGGGCTGGATTCCGGGCACGGTGCGACGCATCGAGCGCGACGATCCGGCGATCAAGATCCCGCATATGGGCTGGAACGATGTTGTCGGCGCGTGCGCCCATCCGCTGGTGGAGCCCGGCGAGGCCTATTTCCTGCACAGCTATCATTTCGAGGCGGCGGAGGCGGCGCATGTCGTCGCCACCACCGACCATGGCGGGCCGCTGGTCGCGGCGGTCGGCAAGGACAATATTTTGGGCGTCCAGTTCCATCCGGAAAAGAGCCAGGCCTATGGCCTTGCGACCCTCGCCCGTTTTCTGGAGTGGGCCCCATGAGTGATATTCCGCCGTTCATCGTTTTTCCGGCCATCGATCTCAAGGGCGGGCAGGTCGTCCGCCTGGCCGAGGGCGATATGGACCGGGCGACCGTCTATGGCGATGATCCCGCCGCGCAGGCGCTGATCTGGGCAGAGCAGGGCTCGGATTTCCTGCATGTGGTCGATCTGGATGGCAGCTTTGCCGGCCATGCCGTCAATGGCGCAGCCATCGCGTCGATTGTCCAGGCCTTCCCCGGCCATGTCCAGCTTGGCGGCGGCATCCGCGATCCGCAGGCTGTGCAGGGCTGGTTCGCGCTCGGCGTGTCGCGTGTCGTCATCGGCACCGCCGCGCTCAAGAACCCGCAATTCGTCAAGGATATGGCGGCGGATTATCCCGGCGGCATCGTCGTCGCGGTGGACGCGCGCGAGGGCATGATCGCGACCGACGGCTGGGCTGAGAAGTCTGACATGCCGGTGGTCGATCTCGCCCGCCGCTTCGAGGATGCCGGAGTCGCCTCACTGCTGTTCACCGATGTGGGCCGCGATGGCCTGCTCAAGGGCGTGAACATCGATGCGACCGTCGAGCTGGCGCGGGCGGTGGACATTCCCGTGATCGCCAGCGGCGGCGTCGCGGATATTTCGGACATTCGGGTGCTCAGCCTCCATGCTGGCGATGGCATCGAGGGCGTGGTGACCGGCCGGGCGCTTTACGATGGTCGGTTGGACCTGCGGGCCGCGATTGCTGTGGCGAATGCCGCGTGAATGTCACGCAGCTACCTCCCGTTCGCTCGCCACGAACGGATGTGAGGATTTAGTCCAGTGACCGTCCGCACCCGCATCATCCCCTGTCTCGATGTCGCCAATGGCCGCGTGGTCAAGGGCGTGAACTTCGTCGACCTGCGCGATGCCGGCGATCCGGTCGAGCAGGCGAAGGTCTATGATGCGGCGGGCGCGGACGAATTGTGCTTCCTTGATATCACCGCCAGCCACGAGGATCGCGGCACGCTGCTCGATATCGTCGCGCGCACGGCGGAAGTCTGCTTCATGCCGCTCACCGTCGGCGGTGGCGTGCGCAGCGCGGAGGATGCGCGGGCGCTCCTGCTCGCCGGCGCGGACAAGGTCGCCGTGAACAGCGCCGCCGTGTCGCGCCCCGAAGTGGTGAGCGAGATTGCGGATCGGTTCGGCAGCCAGTGCATCGTGGCCTCCGTCGATGCCCGGCGGGTCGGTGAGGGCCGCTGGGAAATCTTCACCCATGGCGGCCGTCGCGCCACCGGCATCGACGCGCTGGCTCATGCCGCGCGGCTGGCGGCGCTGGGCGCAGGCGAGTTGCTCGTCACGTCGATGGATGGGGACGGCACCAAGCAGGGCTATGATCTCGCGCTGACCCGCGCCATTGCCGATGCGGTCACCGTGCCGGTCATCGCCAGCGGCGGTGTCGGCACGCTCGATCATCTGGTTGAGGGCGTGACGCAGGGCCATGCCAGCGCGGTTCTGGCGGCCTCCATCTTCCATTTCGGTCAGCATAGCGTGCGTGAGGCGCGGGCAGCATTGGCCGCTGCGGGCATTCCTGTTCGTCATCTCTGAGCGCGGCGTCAGCCGGAAAAGCCATTGACGCCCGGCGGCGCAGCGGCAAGGACAAGCGCCATGGACAGCCTCTTCCGCCTCGAACAGACCATCCTCGCCCGGCGCGAGGCCGATCCCGACAGTTCCTATGTCGCCCGCCTGCGCGCCAAGGGGCTGGGCAAGATGGCGCAGAAATTCGGCGAGGAAGCGGTCGAAACGGTGATCGCCGCGCTGAGTGAGGACGAGGCGGCCCTGACCGGCGAAGCGGCCGACCTCATGTTCCACCTGCTCGTCCTGCTCGCCGAGCGTGGCATTACGCTCGCCGATGTCTGCGCCGAGCTGGACCGGCGCGAGGGCGTCTCGGGGCTGGATGAGAAGGCCAACCGTCCGAAATGACCTTCCTTCTGGAGTGAGCCATGGCGATCGATCCGACCCTTCCCTATGACGAGAGCAATATCTTCGCGAAGATCCTGCGCGGAGACATCCCCTGCAACAAGGTGTTCGAGGATGATCACGTCCTCGCCTTCCATGACATCGCCCCGCAGGCCCCCACGCACATTCTCGTGATTCCCAAGGGCGCCTATGTGAGCTGGGATGATTTCTCGGCCCGCGCGAGCGAGGGCGAGATCGCGGCATTCGTGCGCGCAGTCGGCACGATTGCGCGGGAGGCGGGGCTGGTGGAGCCGGGCTATCGCCTGCTCGCCAATGTCGGCGCGCATGGCGGGCAGGAAGTGCCGCATCTGCATATTCATCTGTTCGGCGGACGCGCGCTGGGGCCGATGCTGGCGCGCTGAGCGCGGTTTGCCTGCCCGCGACGCCTTCCCCTGTCGCAAGCCCCTTGCGCGTCGCCGATAAGCCTATAGGCTTGGCGGTCAGTTCAGGGGGAGCGGCTGCGGCCGCGCTGTATAGAGAGACGCGCATGATCTTTGGCCGCATCAAGCCACTCGACGCCATTCTCGCCACTGCCGAAAAGAAATCACTGCACCGATCGCTCGGGGCCTTCCAGCTGACCATGCTGGGTGTGGGCGCCGTGATCGGCACCGGCATTTTCGTGCTGACGGCGGAAGCGGCGCAGAAGGCGGGGCCGGGCATGATGCTCTCCTTCGTCATCGCCGGCTTCGTCTGTGCCGTGGCGGCGCTCTGCTATTCGGAAATGGCCTCGATGGTCCCGGTTTCGGGATCGGCCTACACGTATAGCTATGCGGTGATGGGCGAGCTGATCGCCTGGATGGTCGGCTGGGCCTTGATCCTCGAATATGCCGTGGCGGCGGGGGCCGTCTCGGTCGGCTGGTCCGGCTATGTCGTCGGCCTGCTCGAACATGCGCTGGGCATCGACATTCCCAACATGCTGGTGCGCGGGCCGTTCGATGGCGGTCTGGTCAATCTGCCCGCCATGGGCATCGCCCTGCTGGTCACCTGGCTGCTCGTCATCGGCACGCGTGAGAGCGCGATGGTCAATGCCGTGCTCGTGGTGATCAAGGTCGCGGCGCTCACTCTGTTCATCGTGCTGGCGCTGCCAGTGATGAACATGGAGCAGTTCTCGCCTTTTGCACCCTTGGGCTTCGGCGGCATAGGCGCGGCGGCGGCGTCGATCTTCTTTGCCTATGTGGGCTTCGATGCGGTCTCCACCGCGGCGGAGGAAACCAAGAATCCCCAGCGCAACATGCCGATCGGCCTCATTGGGTCGCTCACCATCTGCACGATTTTCTACCTGTTGGTTGCTGCCGGGGTTGTCGGCACGGTGGGCTCGCAGCCTTTGATGGGCCCGGCCGGGGAAGCGCTGGCGCCGGGCAGCAAGGCGCTGGCCGATCAGTGCGCGGCCATCGGCGATCAGGCAGTGGTCTGCTCGAAAGAAGCGTTGGCCTGGACGATGCGGGAGATCGGCTGGCCGCAGATCGGCAACCTCATCGGTTTGGCTGCTGGTCTTGCCCTGCCGTCGGTCATCCTCATGATGATGTTCGGCCAGACGCGCATCTTCTTCGTCATGAGCCGGGACGGGCTGCTGCCGGCGGTGTTCTCCAAGGTCCACCCCAAGTTCCACACGCCGCATGTCATCACGATCATCACCGGCGTTTTCGTGGCCCTGTTCGCGGCCTTCTTCCCGGTCGGCATTCTCGCCGACATTTCCAATTCCGGCACGCTGTTTGCCTTTGCCGCCGTCTCCATCGCCGTGCTCGTGCTGAGGCGGACGGACCCGACGCGCAAGCGGCCGTTCCGTACACCGGCCATCGCCATCACCGCGCCGGTCGCGATCCTCGGCTGCATCTACCTCTTCTTCAAACTCGGTATCGAGACGAAGCTGATGTTCGTGGCCTGGGCTGTAGTCGGTCTCGTCGTCTATTTCGCCTATAGCCGCTCGCGCAGCCATGTCGGGCGCGGCACCGTCGAAGTGCCTGAGGCCGATCCCGACGCGCCGCCGCAGCCCGTGCCGCCCATCGACTGACGGCACCGGTCAGCCGCGCCGCATCGATTATCTCAGGATTTGTTGCGCAGCCCCAGATCGTGCGCGAGAACATCCAGATTGGCGCCGGGGTGGATGATCAGCCATCGGTCCGGCTTGCTGGTGTCGACCACGGTTACCGCGCGCTTGGGGCAGATGTCGAGGCAGCCGACCTCGAGAATGCCGGCACCGGCCTTGCGACCCTTGCCGAGCTGCAGGTGCTTGCGCAGGGCCTTGCCAAGGGTCTTGTTCCCCTCCGGCCCGAAGCCGCCGCCCTTGATCTTCTTCTCGCATTTGCGACAAACCAGCACCGCGTTGGACCAGCGACTGCGGACCTGACGGGCGCTCATGGCGCGGGCTTCCAGCTCTTGCGCTCCTCGGCCACGCGCAGCACGTCATAGGCGGCCTGGATGGCCTGAAAGCGCGTGGCGGCGTCGGCATCGCCGGGGCGCACATCCGGGTGGCATTCCTTGGCAAGTGCGCGCCAGCTCCGCTTCACCGCCTCGAAATCGGCATCGCTCTCCAGCCCCAGCACATCGAGCGCGCGCATCTCGTCGCGCGAGCGGGTGCCATCGCCGGGGCCGGCCCATTGATTATGGGCGCTGGTCCGATAGCCGGAGGCGTCACGCTGCTCATTGTGCATGCGCTCGTTGCGCTCTTCCTCGTCCAATCCCGCGAAATAATCCCAGCCCTTGTTATATTCGGCAGCATGAGCCTGGCAGAAATACCAGCGGTCCGGGCTGTTGGGGGATTTGGGCGCGGGGCAGTTGCCGGGCTGGTCGCAGCCATGCCGGTCGCACAGCCGAACGGCCTGCGCTTCCCGCGCGGAGCCATAGCTGCGCCAGCGGGGAAAGCCCCAGTCATTGTTCCGTCCGCTTCTGGCCATCCGATCTCACTTAGTGCGGGTTCGTGGTGAAATCCACCGTAGCGCGGTGAAAATGCGGGTATCGCAGCGGTCGCGCCATTGCCCTGCAGGCGATCAGCAAAATGCCAGGCGGTCTGTAAGCCGGGTTCTGTCCACCGCCGCCGTATCCCCTAAGGGACGCGCATGCGGATGGGCGACCATTCCTCTAGGGCCATGCTCTCGCAGGGCCTCAAGCAACCAACCCGGGCGATCTCGGCCGAAACAAGCCTAGCAGGTCCGAAGACCTGCGCGCCGCCCCTATTCGGTCTTGCTCCCGGTGGGGTTTACCGTGCCGTCCGCCGTTGCCGGGGACGCGGTGCGCTCTTACCGCACCCTTTCACTGTTCACGCGGCCGAAGCCTAAGCCCGAAGGCGAACGTGACCTGCTCTCTGTTGCACTGTCCCTAACTCCCGCGAGGAGAGCCGCCGGACGTTATCCGGCACCGTTGTTTCGTGGAGCCCGGACTTTCCTCGCCGGACGCAAGCGCCCGCCGCGGCCGCCCGACCGCCTGGCGAACGGGGCTATAGGCGCAGGCGGGCGGAGAGTCATCAGTTCAGTTCACCTTCGCCCACTAAACTCAGGAAAAGAAAACTTTAAATTGGCGCAGACCGCCATCTGCGGAGTCACGTTAGAAAGGGCTAGGTTTTGTCGGCATGAGATGTCACTTCAGGATCTGGTGTTGGGACGAGAGGGGGAAGGGACAAATATGTCTATAGTTGTTGGACTGGCGCTGTTTACCGCTGCAGCCAGCACTGAAACAGCTGAGGCGGCTCAGGCACTTGCTACAATTCGGGAGCAGACCGCCCGCCTCGATCTTACGGCAGCGGCCAAAACAATGAACGCCGCAATCAGCGAGCGACTTCCGTCACCTGACTCCAAACAGCCCGATAGCATCCTCGACCGCATGACCATCGAGGCTGCTGCCGCTCAAAAGATTTTGCCGGCCGTCCGGACGATCATAGATCGGACGGTCAAAATCCCCTTGGCAGACGATGGCGCCCGTTATCGATTGATGCAGGCGCGTGCATCCGAAGTGAATGGCGACTTTAAGGGCGCCGAAGCGCTTTTTCGGGCGGTTGCCGACCAGACATCAGGCGACCCAGACGAACGGTGGCAGGCCCGCCTGGGCGTCGCGCGGCAGCTACTCATTACTGATCCGGCCGCTGCAATCACTTATCTGAAGTCTTTTCAGCGGAGTGACTTACCGGCCAAATATCGTTGGGAGGCCGACCTGATCGAAGGCCGATCAGAAGCAATTGTTCACAGTGATGCGGTATCCGCAGACATCCTTCGACGAGCGTGGATTGGAGCCGTTGATGCGGCGCCCACAAGCGCTGCTCCAGCCCGCATTGCCGGGGACTTGGCCTTCTTGGCCGCTCGTTCGGCAAACCGCTCCAGCTACCTCGCGATGCTCGCGGTCGGGCATTCGCAAGTTACTTATGGATCCCCGCAAAATGCTGTTTTGGGCAACCTGCCAGTCTGTGGGGAAGCAGGCCTACGGCCGGAAGATGTGGTGATTGTCGAGCTTCTCCGGCAGCAACCGCAATTCAGAACGGATGTGGGGCTGGTATGGGCTAGCAGAGCAGGGATTGCGCAGCCATTTCTGGCGGCGTTGCTGCAAGCCGAATCCATAGACAGTCCGGCCCGTCAGATCAGCCATCTCGCCCTCCGGTGCAGGAGCTTGCCTGCCGCCTCGTATAAGGCGGGCAGAACTTTGGTAGATGAAATAGTTGCCTGGATGTCCGGCGCAGGCGTCTATTTACCGTGGGGACAAACCGAGCAAGAGGATCTCCTGGAGAACCTGACGGAGCTTGGTCGACGAGAGGCGAAATATGGCGCGACTTCGATCATGCTACTTCCCCCTTTGATTAATATTGAGATCGCCAGCGAACCTGCCTTCTTCACCGCGGACAAGAACGCTCAATTGCGCTTGCTGGAACTTTCGCAACGCACCCTGTCCATCCTTGATAACAATGACGCACCCAAATCCTTCATAATGGCCTATCGACTGAAAATTCTAGGAATGTCAGTGGCTGCGCAAACTCGAACAGTTGAGCAGGCCGAGGTCGAGCTTTCCAGTATAATGGACGCCGCGGCCGCCGATTCCACCCTGCCCCTCGATTTGCTGTATGGGATGGCGGTGTCTCTAGACGATGCCCCCAACCTATCGAGCACTATGAAGCGAGAGCTGCTGACCTCTACGCTCGCGGTGCTGCGGCGGCGCGTCGCGCCGACTGACCCGCGACGGCGAGCAGTCATTCTCCGCCTCGCTGGGCGAGAAAGAGAGCGGGGGGACATGAAAGCCGCGGCCACACTCTACGATGCGTTGAAGATCGCGCCGAATGCCTGCTTGAGACCTGACACTCGGCCGACGTTCGTGTCAGCGAACATTCAGTCGGAGGACTATCCATCCGACCTCACCTTTTCCGGCATCGCCGGCAATACAACGGTCGAATTCGACCTGAGCAGTGCCGGCCAACTTGAAAATCCCCGCATCCTCATGGCCGATCCTCCCTTTGCTTTCGACCATGTGGCAGCGGCACGGGTGCCAACGATCCGTTACGATATGCAAGGCGGCTCATCCTGCCGGTTCCAAGTTCAGGACGTTCGGTGGCAATTGCCCTACTGAGCATCGTGTGTCGCCCCACGCTCGCTGCGGTGCGGCGGTGAGAATGCAAATATGGAGGGCGATACTGCAGTCGTTCTCGTCGGAATTGCAGATCCCAAGGCCATTTCGTGGTGGGGACCCCCTACTGCAGTGGCCAGGTCCAGATGATGAGCGGCGTGCCGATGAGCACCACCAGCAGCGAGAGCGGCGCGCCCAGGCGGGCGTAGTCGCTGAAGCGGTAGCCGCCGGGGCCAAGGACCAGCGTGTTGCACTGATGGCCGATGGGCGTGAGGAAGTCGCAGCCCGCGCCCACGGCGGTGGCGATGAGGAAGGCTTCTGGCCGGTAGCCCAAGTCATGCGCGAAGACGCCGGCGATGGGGGCCATCACCAGCACCGTCGCGGCATTGTTGAGGAACGGCGTCACGGCCATGGCCGCGACCAGAATGAGCGCGACGGCGCCCCAGGGGGGCAGGGCGGCGGCGACATGAGCGAGATTGGTGGCGATGACATCAGACGCGCCGGTGCTCCGGATGCTGTCGCTGACCGGGATGAGCGCGGCGAGCATGATGAGGATGGGCCACTCGACCGCATCATAGGCTTCCCGCACCGGCAGCGCGCCGCTGATGACTGTGAGCGCGGCGGCAGCGAAGAAGGCGATGGCCACCGGCACATAGCCGCTCGCCGTGGCGGTCATCGCAACCGCGAGGATGAGCAGCGGCAGCCAGCCGCGATGTGACTTGCCCAGCTTGACGCCCCGCTCCGCCAGCGGCAGCGCGCCGAGATCGCGCAGCCGCGCCGGCAGCAGGCCGAGGGGCCCCTGCAGCACGATGACATCGCCCGCACGCAGGCTGATCTCGCCCAGCTTGCGCCCGAGCATCTGCCCGGCGCGCGAGACGGCGATGAGATTAACGCCATAACGTTGCTGGAGGAGCAGCCGCTCCGCGCTCTGCCCGACCAGCGGGGACTCGGCCGTCACGACTGCCTCGGTGACGCCGATCTCGTCCCCTTCGCTGCCTTCGGGCAAATCGCGCGTCTCGCCGTCCAGCTCCAGCGCGTCGCGGGCGATGACCCGCTCCAGCGCATCCGGCTCGCCGTAGAGAATCAGCACGTCGCCTTCCTGCAGTCGCGCATTGCCCTGCGTCGAGAGCGGACGCCGGCCGCGCAGACGGCTGGTGATCTGCACCTCATGGTCGTGGCGCTTGAGGAAGGCGGCGATCGTCTCGCCGTCGGGCGGCGTGTCCTCGCGCACGGTTGCTTCGGTGACATAGCCGGAGATGTCCATGGCATCGCCCATGGTCGCCGCGCCGCGACGATCGCGCGGGAGCAGTCGGTAGCCGAAACGCAGGAACAGCAGGCCCACGATAAACAGGCCAAACCCGGTCGGGAAATAATCGAACATGCCAAAGGGCTCGCCGGTCATCTCCGTGCGCACGCGGCTGACGATGATGTTCGGCGAGGTGCCGACCAGCGTCATCAGCCCGCCCAGCAGCGAGGCGAAGGCCATGGGCATGAGGAAGACCGAGGGACTGGCGTTGTTGCGCTTGGCCATCTGGAAGGCGGCGGGCATCAGCATGGCAAGCGCGCCGACATTCTTGACCAGCGCCGAGGCCGTGCCGACCGTGGCGGTAAGCAGCAGCAGTTGCGAGCGGACATGGCGCACGCGGCCCGCGACGAATTTGAGGCCCACCTCGATCGCGCCGGAGCGCTGCACGGCGGCCGAAAGCACCAGCGCCGAGCCGACGATGATGACGATATCGTCCGAGAAGCCGGAAAAGGCGTCGGCCGGATCGACAATGCCGATCAGGACCGCGAAGAGCAGAACGATGACGGCCGTGACGTCATAGCGGAAGCGCCCCCAGAGGAAGAGCACCATCATGCCGGCAAGCGTGGCGATCGAGAGCCATTGCGGCCCGGTCATCGCGTTCTCCCCCCAAGCCCGTCGCGGCGCTGCGCGACCACCCTCGCTGTCATCATCCCCGCCAAACGCCCGAAATGGATTTCAGTGTGCGGGCGCTGAAAAATATTCCGGTCCGTCTTGTCCGATCGCGCTCAGTCGTCGCCGCGGGGTCTCGGCAGCAGCAGCGCGAGCAGGATGGCGCGGCATTCCCCGTCGATCACGCCGTCGATCAATTCCGGCCGGAAACGGCGCTGGAACGCCGTCACCGCGGCTTCCGGCTCCGCGATATCATAGCCGAATCGCTCGAGCGCGAGCATGAAGGCGCCGTCGCTCCAGAGTGGGTCCATGAGATTGCGGGTCGGGCGCGGCAGGGCGAGGCGCAGCCGGGCGAGCTTGCTCCAGGGGAACAGCTCGCCGGGGTCCTGCTTGCGTGCGGGCGCCACGTCGCTGTGGCCAACGACATTGCCGCGCGTGATGCGGTGGCGCTGCATGATGTCGTGGACGAGCGGGATCAGCGCATCGATCTGCGCCTGCGGGAAGGGCCGATAGCCCCATTCATGGCCGGGATTGACGATCTCGATGCCGATGCTCGCGGAATTGACGTCGGTGATGCCGCGCCACCACGCCCGTCCGGCGTGCCAGGCCCGCTTGGTCTCGTCGACCATGCGGACCACTTTGCCCTCCTCCGTAACGACATAATGGGCGGAGACCTTGCTATCCGGATTGGCCATCCAGTTGATCGCGCTCTGGGCGTCCGGCATCCCCGTATAGTGCAGGACGAGGATGGAAACCGGGAGCGTTCGGTCGTCAAAATTGGGTGACGGCGTCTCGATCATGCAGAACTGGGCCACTTTCCTTGCGCATGCCGGCATGTTGCCGGGCGGTGCGGTCAGCCCTGTCCTAGCTCAATGGCGGGTGCGGAGGAAGCGCCGCCTGCAGGCAGCATCATGCGCGGTTGATCGGGCCGGGCTTCACGGGCCTGATAAAGGCAGCTGAGGCCCCGGCAGGCCAAAAAGCCGGCCTCAGCACAGGCCATTTCGCCGGCCCCGAGCGCGAGATAGCCGCCGGGCCGAACCCGGCTGGACAGCGTTTTCCACGCGCGGCGACGCCTCTCTTCGGAAAAGTAAAAGAGCACGTTGCGGCACAGGATGAGATCGAACGGGCCTGCGCCATGAGCGGGGTCGAGCAGATTGTCCTGCTGGAACACGATCATCTGCTGAAGCTCGCCGGCAATCTGCCATTCGTTATCGACGGGATGGAACCAGCGCAGCAATTCGCTGATCGGCAGGCCGCGTTGCATGTCCATCTGCGAAAAGCGACCGCGCTTTGCCTTGGCGATCGCGAGGGCCGATACGTCCGTGGCGTGGATGCTAACCGTGCAATCGGCCAGCGCGGCCGAGCGGTGGACGATCATGGCCAGCGAATAGGCTTCCTGCCCGGTCGAGCACCCGCCGCACCAGATGCGCAGTCGCCGATCCGCGCGCGTCCGGGCGAGTGCGGGCAGGACGCTGTTTTCGATTGCGTGAAAGACACTGACATCCCGGAAGAACGAGCTTTCGTGATTGAGCAGGGCGTCAATCACTTCGGCCTGCAGGAGCCCGTGAGGCGCCCGATCGATCGCCTCCGCGAGCTCTTCCAGAGTGCGCAGCCCGTGCGCGCGCAGCAGCGGTCGCAGCGACGTTTCGATGCGCCAGCGCCGTGCTTCCGAGAGCGTCTGCCCGGTCTCCCGGTGGAGCAATTCGGCGAGGCGACAGGCGGCGTTGGAAACTGGCTGCATGGTCATGCGCCTGCCTGCCATTGCTGCAGGATCAGCTCGGCGATCTGAGCGGGGGGCAGAGTGGCACTGGCGAGACCTCCCTTCACGACCGAACCGGGCATGCCCCATACCGCGCTCGACTGGTGGTCCTGCGCGATCACCCAGCCGTCCGCGCCGACGATGGCTTGCGCGCCGGCCAGTCCGTCGCGCCCCATGCCGGAGAGGATGACGCCGCAGGCGCCGCGTCCATAATGGCGCGCCAGGGCGGTGAACATCGGGTCGACCGCCGGGAAGCTCTCATGCAGGCAGCGCTGGGTGCTCAATCGCACCAGTATTTGCCCGCGCGCTCCTTTGCCGAGCGAAAGATGGGCAGTGCCCGGTGCCAGATGGATGGTACCCGGCTGCACCGGCATGGCCTGTTCCGCCAGAACCACGGGCAAATGTGTGGCGCGGCGGAGCTGTTCTGCCAGCAGCGGCTGGAAGCTGGCAG
Source organism: Sphingobium sp. B2D3C (assembly GCF_025961835.1). Lineage (NCBI taxonomy): Bacteria > Pseudomonadati > Pseudomonadota > Alphaproteobacteria > Sphingomonadales > Sphingobiaceae > Sphingobium > Sphingobium sp. B2D3C. Next base: position 3,213,676 of record NZ_JAOQOK010000001.1, read on the forward strand.
GCAGATGCTGGGTGATGAAGATGGGAAAGGCTGGGTTGTCCTCAAGGCCCTTGATGACGGAGAGAATCGCGCTGATCCCGCCGGTCGATCCGCCGATGGCCACGGCGCGCACGAGCGTGCCGAGCGGCCGCAGGCGGGCGCTTGCCTCGTCGAACCGCTCCGGGGTGCGGCTTCGTTCGGCCGCCGGCGCCAGATGGGCCAGGCGATCGAGTAGATGTTCCACGAATTGCGGGCTGAAATGGCCGGCGCTGGGCTTGGCCACGACATCACCGGCACCCAAAGCCAACGCCTGCAAGGCGACCTCGCTGCCCTCGCTGCACGAGCCGCTGAGCAGCACCACCTGCCGGCGCTGATCGGGGCCAAGCAAGTGGGGGAGCACCTGCAGGCCGTCGAGCTCGGGCATGTCGATATCGAGAAGCACCAGGTCCACCGACTTTTTGGCCACGAAAGCAAGAGCCTGCTTTCCGCTGGCGACGGTGCCGACCACGCGGAAGCGCGGATCTTCGCCCAGCACCCGACCCAGCACGCGGCGGACGACCAGCGAATCATCGACGATCAGCACATCGATGGGCGAACCATCGGTTCCGGAGCTGGCATCGGACAGGAGGGCAGCGCACGCCATTCCCGGCGCTCCCGAGCCCTTAGAGAACCCCGACGATCTGGAGCTTGCTCTCCAGCGTGTCGCGATCGAAGGGCTTCATGACATATTCGTCGGCACCGGCATCGACGGCGGCGCGGATATGGTCCACGCCATTCTCGGTGGTGCAGAAGATCACCTTGGGCGGATGGGCGAAATTCCGGCGGGAGAGTTCCTTGAGGAATTCCAGGCCGCTCATCACCGGCATGTTCCAGTCGAGCAGCACCACGTCCGGCACCTGCCCTTCGCACATGTCGAGCGCTTCACGTCCGTCCTGCGCTTCGTGAACGTCGAGATCGAGGGATTCCAGAATGTGGCGTGCCACCTTTCGGATCACCTTGGAGTCATCGACAATGAGGCAGTTCGGCATGAGTCGCGACCCCTGATACTTGCTTGGCTACGTAACCTACGGGCAGAGCGTGTCATTTTGGTAAATTCGTTAAATATCTCAGGCAGCCAGCGCGCCAGACGGGGCGTTGGTGAAATCGGCGAGCGTGAGCAGAAGATGGCTGCGGCCATCATAATCGACGAGGCCCGAAACGAACGGTCGCCACGCAGGATCGACGCGGCCACGCAACGGCTGAACGCCGCCCTGCGCCTGGCAGATATCGGTCACGGCATCGATGAGGAAACCATAGCTGTGCCCGGCAATGTCTGCGACGATCGCAAGCGGTGCGGTCTGTGCATCCGCCGCCGTGCCAAAGATGCGCGATTGCAGATCGATCACGGTGAGCACCCGGCTGCGCAGCGCCGCCAGCCCGCGCACATGCACAGGCGCCAATGGCACGGGTACGATGTCCCCCAGCCGCACCACGGCTTCGATGGCACAGGCACGCACGGTAATCGGGGCGCCCGCGATGGACGCGAACAGGAACAGCGAGTCGGTCATGCGGCCTTCCGTGCGAAGCTGGAGATCGCCGCCATCAGCCCGGCGCGGTCATAGCGGTAGATGGAGGGCGGCGCGTCGGGGTCGGCGGGCAGTTGCGGCTGTTCCCGCAGGGCAAGCACCGGAACGCCCATGGGCGCTGGGGCGTGGCCGCTGCCACATAGTACGACATCGGGCGGCGCGTCGCCTGCGGCGCCCAGAACGACGTCATAGCCGGCCTGAACGAGCAGCGGCGCCAGGATGTTGCGCATCCACGGGTCCTCGACATCGGCGATCATGCAGCGCACGGCCTGCGCGGCGGCGTCAGAGGCCGGGCGGGCCGCGACCTCCTCGAACAGCGTGAACGGATCGACCAGTTCCAGTTGCTGCTCGCCAACCAGCACCAGGCCGGCGATCCGTCCCCGGCCGATCGGCACGTCCAGCCGGGCGGGGATTTCCAGAATGTCCAGCACCTCTTCGATGAGGAAGATGAGCAGATCGCGCCCATCATGCAGGCGCATGGCCTTGAGCACACCGGTCTCATCCGGGCGGACGTTGAGTGCCGGCAACAGGCGCTCCTCGATTCGCGCGAATGCGCGCCCCTCCGAGCGGCCGATCTGCGCACAGTCCAGCTCCTCGACGCGCTCGACGATGGGAAGCGGCATCAGCCGTTCCACGCCATCCCGGTCGCGATAGAAGAGCACCTGCAAGGTATCGATGGCCTCGGTCGGTTCCTGGCTGTGATGATCCCTGCGCGCCTTGTCGGCATCGACCACGGGCAATTGCGCGATCTGGAAGAGCCCGGTGGCGTCGAGCAGCAGCATCGGCTGGCCGTTGTCGGGGAGCGTCATCCCCGCAAAAGCCCCGGCGGACGCGATCACCGGTGTGGCCGGGCGAATGACCAGTTCCTCATTGCTGTCGACGGTTTCGACACCGAGCACATAATTTTGCCCGGCCGAGGAGCGAATGACCATCAAGGTCCGCGGTCCGTTCGCTTCTGCCTGACGGGCAAGGCCCAGCACGTCCTCAAGTGCCACGACCGGATGCCGCTCGCCGCGAATGGTCGCGATGCGTCCGCCGGCGACCTCCTCGATCGAGACCATGTTGCTGTTTTCGTGAATGAGTTCCACGATATTGCCACGCGGCATGGCGAAGGTCTGGCCGCCACACCGCACGATCAGGCCGGGAATGATGGTCAGTGTCAGCGGCACGCGCATGGTGATTACGGTGCCGTCGCCAGGCGCGGTCGTGATGTCGATCACGCCGCCGATCTGCTCGATATTGGCCCTCACGACATCCATGCCGACGCCACGCCCGGAGATGGAGGTCACCTCCCGCGCCGTGCTGAGGCCGGGCAGGAAGATCAGGTTCAGTTTCTCTGCGTCGCTCATCCCGGCCGCCTCGGCAGCGGTGACAAGCCCGGCCGCGACCGCCCGATCGACCAGGGCAGCCCGGTCCATGCCGCGCCCGTCGTCGGCCACCTCGATGACGATCTGGTTGCCCGATTGCCGGGCGACGATGTTCAGCCGCCCGACGTCCGGCTTGCGGGCGGCGATGCGATCTGCTGGCAGCTCAAGACCGTGATCGAGCGCGTTGCGGACGATGTGGGTGAGCGGGTCGGCGACCATCTCGATCATTTCGCGGTCCATCTCGACATCGCCGCCGTCGAGAGTCACGTTGACCTTCTTGCCCAGTTCGCGGCTGAGGTCGCGCACCATGCGCGGGATGGCCGCATACAGGCGGTCGACCCGCTGCATGCGCGTCTTGCTGATCATGTCGCGCAGGTCCGCGACATTGGTCGACATCCGCTCGAAGCTGCTCTCCACATCCGGCGCGACGCCATGGTCGCGCATCCGGCGCGCCAGATCGTTGCGGGCGAGCACCATGTCGGAGATGCCGTTCATCAGCTGATCGATGAGCGCCAACGGCAGCCGAATCGTGCGCGGGGCTTTGTCGCGCGGCGGGGCGGTTGGTTGTTGCGGACTGGGCGACGGGGGAACGGGTGCCTCGGCGGAGTCCGTGCGCGGCGCGGGCGGTTCGCGGGGCGGGGCCGGCATCGCCCCGGCGGGCGCGATGGGGTGAAAGAGCTCAAATCCGCCGGACCGCAGGGACAGGGCGTCCAGCAGCCCGTCATCATCGGCTTCATCCGGGACGGGCTCGCCGCCCAGACCACGCGCCAGCGCGCCGATTCGGTCCATAACCGCCAGCACAGCCGTGACGGTGGCGGGATCGGCCAGCCGTTCGCCGCGCCGGATGGCTGCCAGCACGTCCTCGGCGCCATGCGCCAGCCGCTCGAAACGGGGCAGGTTCAGGAAGCCGCAGCTTCCCTTGACGGTGTGGAAAAACCGGAAAAACGCGTCGAGGCGAGACTTGTCGGTCGGGTCCGCTTCCCACGCGACGACTTCGCCGGAGAGGACCTCCAGCGTTTCAAGAGTTTCCGCAATGAACTCCCCGATGATCTCGTCCATGCCGCCGCCTGTGGTTAACGCGGCGACACCTTTGGGGCCAAGTCGTGAAAGCCCGGTTAAGACCTGCCGGTCGGGCTCTCACACAGGCGGGATCAAGCCGGCAGGCGCGCGCCGAACAGCAGGTGGGGCTCGTCGGCGCCGGAGATCATCAGTTCGCCGCCGGCTTCGGTCGCCACCGTGCGGATCATCACGGCTGCGGCCGTGCGGGTGGTCAGATCGCCATGCCCTTCCAGCCCGGCACGAATGGCGGGGTCGAAGGTGATGCGTGCGCCTTCGCCGCGCACCGCAATCTCGGTCGTTCCGCCCTGTTGCTCCGCGCCGATCGCGATCACGCCGCCGCGCGGCAGGGCTTCGCCGGTCAATAGCACCAGATTGAGCAGCAGCTTGGCGGCCGGCTTGGAAAGGCTGTCCCCGGCGATCATCCAGTCGAGCGAGATCTTGCCGCCGGGCGGAAACATGCCTTCCACGGCGGAGCGGATCTCATGCACGGGAATGGCCTCGCCATATCCGCCCCCGGCACCGAAGGCCAAGCGGAAGAATTTGAGCTTGCCCGCCGTCGTCCGGGCGCTGTCCGCCAGCAGCGTGAGGCATTGCTCGCGCATCCGCGGGTCGGTCTCATCGGCAAGCAGCTCGATGCCGTTGTTGAGCGCGCCGACGGGGCTGAGCAGATCATGGCACAGGCGAGAGCAGAGCAGGCTGGCGAAATCGATGGAGTCAGACGCGGTGGATGTGACCAAGACGGGGATATCCTCTCTTCAGGCGATGGCCGTGCCCTCATGGCGCTGCGGGCGCGCGGGTGCAAGCCGCCCATGCGGCGAACCGACCAGTTCGACGGGATCGAAAACGCCGTGGATGCGGCCTGACGCGACAACCTGCCAGGCCAGAAGGTCGCCGCGCGAGTCGATGAGCAGCCAGATCTCGCCCGCCGCCCCCGCCATGGCCGCATCGACCGCCGAGGGGACGGCCTCGCCATGAGGATGCGAATGATAATGGCCGACAATGGCCGGCCCGCCCTGGCGCGCCTCGCGATGCGCGGCGATGAGTACGGCCGGATCGACCTCGAAGCGGTGCTCGGGCTGCTCCGCGACATTGGCGGCGGCGCGAAGTTCGGTGATGGCGATGGTAGTCGTTCCGCCTTCCGCGCTGGCGAGGCGCCGCCCCAGCAGCAGGCCGCAGCATTCCAGCGGGGCGGCGGCCTTCGCCTGCGCGCGGATCGCATCGCGCAGCGGTCTTGATATGTGCACGGCCATCCCCAGATATTAGGCCGTGGAAACGGGGGTTACCAGCATTACGGCGCTGATCACGCAGGCCGAGCACGGCATGAGACTGGACCGCGCGCTTGCGAGCGTGCTGCCAGCCCTGTCGCGCGAGCGCGTGAAGGCGTTGATCCTGGCAGGTCAGGTGACCGGGCCGGACGGCCGCCCGGCGGCTGATCCGGCCTATAAGGTGAAGGCCGACATGGCCTTTGCCGTAGAGATTCCAGCGGCGACGCCCGCCGAGGCGCAGCCGCAGGCGATCGATCTGGTGATCGCCCATGAGGATGCGCATCTGATCGTGGTGGACAAGCCGGCGGGCATGGTCGTGCATCCCGCCGCCGGCAACCCGGATGGCACGCTGGTCAATGCCTTGCTCCACCATTGCGCCGGGCAGCTTTCCGGCATTGGCGGGGTGGCGCGGCCCGGCATCGTCCACCGCATCGACAAGGATACCTCGGGGCTTCTGGTCGTCGCCAAGACCGATCAGGCGCATGAAGGACTGGCCCGCCAGTTCAAGGACCACAGTATCGACCGGCGCTATCTCGCCATCGTGCAGGGGCGGCCTGCGCCGCCTTCCGGCAAAGTCGATCAGTGGATCGGCCGCTCGGATGCGGATCGCAAGAAGATGGCTGTGCAGCGCGAGGGGCGCGGCAAGCACGCCATCACCCATTATCGCACACTCGAGCGACTGGATCGGGCGGCGCTGATCGAGTGCCGGTTGGAGACGGGGCGGACCCATCAGGTGCGCGTGCACATGGCCCATCTCGGCCACCCGCTGCTGGGCGATCCTGTCTATGCCCGCGGTGGCGTCCACAAGGCGCTGCTCGCCGAACTTGGCTTTCATCGTCAGGCGCTTCATGCGGCCCGGCTGGGCTTCATCCACCCGGTCACAAGCCAGCCTCTCAGCTTTGAAAGCCCGATTACGGATGACATGCAGCAACTGTTCAGCCATCTTTGCGTATAAGGATGAGCGCGATGCCCCTTCTTGTTTGCGCGCTCCAGAAGGATGAAGTTTCGTGAGTAACGGCAGTAATCTCCCTGCAACGATCCCTGCGCTTGGCGGCGATGCAAGCCTGAACCGCTATCTGTCGGAGATTCGCAAGTTCCCGCTCCTCAAGCCCGAGGAGGAGTATATGCTCGCCAAGCGCTATCAGGAGCATGGCGATCCGGAGGCTGCGGCGCGGCTGGTGACGAGCCATCTGCGACTCGTGGCGAAGATCGCCATGGGCTATCGCGGCTATGGTCTGCCCGTCTCCGAGCTGATCTCCGAGGGCAATATCGGCCTGATGCAGGGCGTGAAGAAATTCGAGCCGGACCGGGGCTTTCGTCTCGCCACCTATGCGATGTGGTGGATTCGCGCGTCGATCCAGGAATTCATCCTGCGCTCGTGGAGCCTCGTGAAGATCGGCACCACGGCGGCGCAGAAGAAGCTGTTCTTCAACCTCCGCCGCATGAAGAACCAGATCGAAGCCTTCGAGGATGGCGACCTACGTCCCGAGGATGTGACGAAGATCGCGACCGATCTCGGCGTCTCGGAAGATGATGTCATCTCGATGAACCGCCGCATGGCCATGGGCGGCGACACCTCCCTCAACGTCTCGATGAACGATGACGGCGAAGGGCAGTGGCAGGACTGGCTGGCGGACGAAGGACCGTTGCAGGATGAGCGGATTGCCGACGCGCAGGAAAGCGACGTGCGGCACGACATGCTGCTCGATGCGATGGATGACCTCAATGACCGCGAACGGCATATCCTGCAGGAGCGGCGCCTCGCGGAGGAGCCCAAGACGCTCGAGGAGCTGAGCCAGGTCTATGGCGTCAGCCGCGAGCGCGTGCGCCAGATCGAAGTTCGGGCGTTCGAGAAACTGCAGCGCGCCATGTTGCGGATCGCCGGTGAAAAGCGCCTGATGACGGTAGCCGGCTGACGAGTCTGCGGATTGCGCTCGTCGCCTAGGCGAAGGGGCAGTCGTAACGAATAGGGGACGCGATGCAGCGCAAGCGTGCCTCTGGCTCGTGGATGGGATTGGCAGGCCGTAGCCCGCGGCAGCAGGTCTGGCGTGTTCTGGCGATCCTCTTTGTCCTGTTCGTCTTCCCGGTGCTCATCGGCGCGGTGCTGTTCACCAGCGGGGCGCCCCTTGCCGACGCCCGCCCCACGCCAACGCCTCTGCAGGTCGGTGCCGGTCGGGCCGCAATCGAGCAGTTGCAGGCCAGCAGGCAGCGGCCCGGCGGTGTCAGCCTGCTTACGCTCACGCCCACCCATCTCGATGGCTTGAGCGCGCTCGCAACTCATGGTTTCCGCCCTGACCGGCTCGATCTCTATCTCCACGATGAGCGGCTTCATGTCGCCGCGAGCCATGCCCTGCCGCTCGGGCGCTGGCTGAATGTCGGTCTGGTCGTAAGCGGCCCAAGTAACGGATTTCCCGAAGTAGAGGCGCGCATCGGCGCGGTCTCGTTGCCGGCATATCCGACCCGGCTGCTGCTGGAGGGGTTGCGTCAGCTGCTGCGTCTGCGCGGCGCCGTGATCCCGCCGCTCGACACGGTCGTGCAGCGCTTCTCCATCCGCAATGGCGCGGTGATGGCGGCGGTGCAGTTGCCGCCCAAGACCGGCCTGCTCGATCAGTTTACTGGCGGTGACGCGGTCGACGGCGCGCAGGTGCTCGATCGCTATTGCGCGCTGGTCGCGCTGCAGGCGCGCGATCCGCAAAGCGACTTCGCCATACAGGTCCGCCGCGCTTTTCCCCCGGGCCAAGCCGCGACGGCGGAAACGAATCGCGCGGGCTTTGTGGCGCTGGCGATGCTGGTGGTCGATCCGCGCGCCGGGCAACTGGCCGGGCTGGAGCCGAGCGCCACGCGCCGCTGTCCGCCCCCCGCGACGGCAATCACGCTCCATGGCCGGGACGACCTCCCCAAGCATTGGGCGCTGTCCGCTGCGCTGGCTGCGCAGACCGGTGTGCAGTTTTCATCCGCAATGGGCGAGTGGAAGGAACTGGCGGACAGCCTGTCTGCCGCGTCGGCGTTCCAGACCGGCACCGCCTCGGGCTTCTCCTTCGTCGATCTGGCGGCGGACCGCTCTGGCTTCCAGATCGCGCAGGCCGCTGGCGATCCGCGCCGGGCGCAGGACGTGGCGCAACGCCTGGCGACCGCGACGCAGGAACGCCTGCTGCCGCCTGCCCTGCTTCAGAACGAGGAGGGGCTGAGCGATGCTGCCTTCGCCGCGCGCTACGGCAGCGTCCAAGACCCGCGCTACACGAGCATCGTTGCCGAGATCGACCGGACACTGGTGCGGGATGGATTGCTGGCACAACCTGACTGAGCAAGCCCCGGCGCGGCCTCGCAGCGAACGCCCATTTGCCTGTTGCGCAAAAGCGGCTAGGGCGTGGACCATGCTCAATACAGTTCTCGTGATGATCGGCGGCGCCATCGGCGCGGCCCTGCGCTACCAGTTGGGACGCGCGAGCCTGCGCATCATGGGGCCGGGCTATCCCTGGGGCACGCTCGCCGCCAATGTGCTGGGCGGGCTGGCCATGGGCCTCGTCGCGGGCTGGCTGGCCGCGCGCTACCAGGGCCAGCAGGGCGAGCAACTCCGGCTGCTCGTGGCAGTCGGCCTGCTCGGCGGCTTCACGACCTTCTCTGCCTTCAGCCTAGAGACGATGCTGATGATCGAGCGCGGCGAAGCGTTGAATGCGCTCGGCTATGTGCTGCTCTCTGTCGCCGCCTCCATCGGCGCGCTGGCGCTGGGGCTCACCCTCATGCGGAGTGCCACGGCATGAGCAAGACCGATCTCGCTGGCGTCCGCCAGTTCACTGTGCGTGCCGAGGATGATGGCATCCGCCTCGACCGCTGGTTCAAGCGCCACATGCCGGAAGCGAGCTTCGCCATCGTCTCGCGCTGGGCGCGCACCGGGCAATTGCGTGTCGATGGTGCTCGCGCGACAGCGGGCGACCGCATTGCCGAGGGGCAGACCTTGCGCGTGCCCCCGCTCGATGTCGCTGCGGTAAAGGAAGCCGGCAAGGCACCACGCCCGCGCCCCATCCTGACCGAGGATCAGATCAACTTTGCCGAGGGTCTGGTCATCCATCGCGACGCGCAAGCCATCGTGATCAACAAACCGCCCGGCCTTGCCACGCAGGGCGGCACCAAGACGCACGAGCATGTCGATGGACTGCTCGATGCTCTGATGTTCGAGCGGGACGACCGCCCGCGCCTCGTCCACCGGCTGGACAAGGACACCAGCGGGGCGCTGCTGCTCGCCCGCACCTCACGCAGCGCCGCACATTTCGCCAAGAGCTTCTCCTCCCGCACAGCGCGCAAGGTCTATTGGGCTATCGTGATGGGCGTGCCCTCCGTCTCGGACGGCTTCATCGATCTGCCACTCGCCAAGCAGCCGGGCACCGGCGGGGAGAAGATGCATGTCGATGAGAAGGACGGCCTGCCCGCCCGCACGCGCTACCGGGTGATCGAGCGCGCCGGCAACCGCGCCGCCTGGGTGGAGTTGCAGCCGCACACCGGCCGCACCCATCAGCTGCGTGTCCATATGGCCGAGATCGGCCACCCCATCGTGGGCGACGGCAAATATGGCGGCAAGGAGGCGTTCCTTAGCGGATCGATCAGCCGCAAGATGCACCTGCACGCCCGGCGCATTCGCATCGACCATCCCGATGGCTCCCCGCTCGATGTGAAGGCCGAGCCGCCCTTCCATTTCGCTGAAACGCTGGCGAGCCTGGGCTTTGACGTGAACGAGGGCGATCTGCCGCTGGAGATCGATCTCCAGCCGACCGCCTCCGACCGCAAGGCCGCCGACAAGCGCGCGTCGACCGCGCACGCCAAGGACATGCGCAAGGCCCGCCGCGGCGAACGCCGCTCCCGCAGCGCGCCGGACAAGCCCGAGCGCTTCAAGGGCCCACCGAAGCCGCGCGGCAAGGGGGCCAAGCCGGCCGGGCCAGCCGCGCGCCCGGGTGCCAAGCGGCCCACCGGCGGCGCACGGCCGCGAAAGCCGGAGCGGGATTAGAGGCAAAAGCCCTCATGCGCTGACACACCGCCGTCACCCCGGACTTGATCCGGGGTCCAGCTATCTTCCGTTTCCCGTCACACTGCACTCAAGCCTTGATAGGTCCAACAGAGCAGCGAGACCCCGGATCAAGTCCGGGGTGACGGTAGAGGAGGACTGGACAGTCAACTGATTAGGCCCATGCAGGATTCTGCACTGCGGTATCGCGTGTCTGCTGCCCTACGCTCATCACCCCGCTTGATTTCGCAGGCGCACAATGACAAGGGCCTCTGCCATTGGAAAGGCGCAGGCCTTCCATTATATTCTTCATTCGACCGATCGAAAGGTCCGCCATGCGCACTCGCCTTTATCCGCTCAGCGAGCTGGAAGACATTCCCGGCACGACCGTGTTCAATGCCCGCCGTTCGCGTGAGGCCTATCACCTGCACAAATTCTGCATGTCGTTGATGGATGCAGGCAACCGCGCCGAGTTCAAGGACCATGAGCGCGCCTATCTCGACAAGTTCAAGATGAGTGAGGAGCAGAAGCGCGCCGTGCAGGATCGCGATTTCAGCAAGCTCATCGATCTGGGCGGTAACATCTACTTCCTCGTCAAGCTCTCCAATACCGACGGCTGGAGCACGCAGCGCGCGGTGAGCTCGATGACCAACATGACGCCCGACGAATATGCCGCGATGATGCGGTCCGGCGGTCGCTCGCCGACTGGCCAGCGCTCCAAGCGGGAGGGCAACTGACATGGCACGGATCACCGCCGGCATTGCCACCAGCCATGTGCCGGCCATCGGCGCGGCCTTCGACACCGGTCGCTCGACGGACGATTACTGGAAGCCGATCTTCGATGGCTATGAGTGGGTGAAGACCTTCGAGCAGGAAGAAAAGCCCGACGTCGTCATCCTGTGCTACAATGATCATGCCTCCGCGATGATGCTGGACGTGGTGCCGACCTTCGCGCTCGGCATGGCCGAGGAATTCGAGCCGGCCGACGAAGGCTGGGGCAAGCGCGAGGTTCCGGTTGTCGAGGGACATATCGAGCTGGCCGCGCACATGGCCGAACAACTTGTCATCGACGAGTTCGACATGACCCTGATGAACAATATGGATGTCGACCATGGCTGCACGGTTCCGCTCAGCCTGATGTTCGGCAAGGTCGACAAATGGCCGTGCAAGGTCATTCCGCTCGCGGTGAACGTGACGCAGTTCCCGACGCCCTCGGGCGCGCGCTGTTGGGCGCTGGGTGAGGCGATCCGCTATGCGGTGGAGACCTATCCCGAAGATCTCAACGTGCAGATCTGGGGCACAGGCGGCATGAGCCATCAGTTGCAGGGGCCGCGCGCCGGGCTGATCAATCCCGAGTTCGACAATGCCTTTCTGGACAAGCTCGTCGGCGAGACCGATGAGCTGCGCGCCATCACGCGGCTGGAATATCTGCGCGAGGCGGGCACTGAGGGCATTGAGCTCATCATGTGGCTCATCATGCGCGCCGCGCTCGGCACCGAGGTGGAGGCGTTGCATCGTTTCTACCATGTTCCGGCCTCCAACACCGCCGTCGGTCACATCGTGCTGCGGCCCAAGGAGATCGCGGAAGCGCCTGCGAAGGCCCGCCTTTGAGCGGTTTCGCTCTCTTCACAGCGTCTCAGGAAAGCCCGGCCTTGCGCCTGGCTTTTTCGTTAGTCGGCCCAGCGTGTCGGTCTGTCACATAAAGCTTCCTATATATAAAGAATCCTTTATATGATGATTTCGTACGGCGTGCGTTGCGCCGGTTGGAGCTGGAGACTGCCATGACGTCCAAACCCCCTTTCCGCGCCGACCATGTCGGCAGCTTCCTGCGCCCGCAGGCGCTTATCGAGGCCCGACACGATCATGCCGCCGGCAAGATCGACGCTGCCGCTCTGCGCGCGATCGAGGACAAGGCCATTGCCGATGTCGTGGCGTTCCAGGAGAGCGTCGGCGTCAAGGCAGTGACGGACGGCGAGTTCCGCCGCAAATTCTTCCACACCGACTTCCTGCTGCAGCTCGACGGCATCGAGGAGCAGGGCGGCATGGAAGTGCAGTTCCAGAATGCCATCGGCAAGGACGTGCATTTCGCGCCGCCCAAGATGGTGGTGACGGGCAAAATTCGCCACGCCAAACCCATTCAGCGCGCGGATTACGAATATCTCGCCAGCGTGGTGAGCGAGACACCCAAGGTGACCATTCCCTCGCCGACCATGCTGCATTTCCGCGCCGGGCGCGAAGGGATCAGCGAGACGGTCTACCCTGACATGGCCGATTTCTTCGCGGACGTGGCATCGGCCTATCAGGAGGAAGTCGCAGATCTGGCCGATGCCGGCTGCCGCTATCTGCAGCTCGATGACACCAATCTGGCCTATCTGTGCGATGACAAGCAGCGCGAGAATGCCCGCAAGCGCGGCCTCGATCCCGATGACCTGCCGCGCCATTATGCCAAGATGATCAATGATGCGCTGGCCACCGCGCCGGATGACATGTTCACGGCGATGCACCTGTGCCGGGGCAACTTCCGCTCCAGCTGGGCTGCCGAGGGTGGCTATGAGCCCGTCGCCGAAATCATGTTCAATGAGGTCGATATCGACTCCTTCCTCCTTGAATATGACGATGCGCGCTCGGGCGACTTCGCGCCGCTGCGCTTCCTGCCCAAGGGCAAGATCGTCGTGCTCGGCCTGATCACCACCAAGCTGGGTGAACTGGAGACCAAGGACGAGGTGAAGCGCCGGATCGACGACGCGACGAAATATGCCTCGCTCGACCAGCTTGCCCTGTCGCCGCAATGCGGCTTCGCCTCGACCGTCCACGGCAATGACATCGCCTTCGACCAGCAGAAGGCGAAGATGGAACTGGTCGCCGAGGTTGCTCAGGAGGTCTGGGGCTGACGAGGACTAGGCGCGCGCCCTCCCGTCGCGTGCGGGAGGGGCGTTGCTCCTAGAGCGCCCGATCTGGCGGTAGCACCGCCGGGCCCGGCTCACGCAAATGCGGGTCCGGGTTCATGTGCAGGCGCGGTCCTTCGTCATCCCAGATGAAGCGCAGGTTGCGGACGCGGATCAGATAGCTCAGGCCAATCGCTGCGGAGAGAAAGCCCGCCGCGCCGCCGACGCCCATCGCGGCGCGCGCGCCATAGGTGTCGGCGACCCAGCCGATCAGCGGCGCGCCGAGCGGCAGGCCGCCCAAGGTGATCGCGACATAGATGGCCATCACCCGCCCGCGCATCGCCCGGTCCGTCGCCAACTGGACGAAGCCGTTGGATGAGGTGAGCGAGGTCTGTGCTGCCAGCCCCACGCCGATCAGCACCAGTCCGAACAGGATATAGCTTGGCGAGAGCGCGGCGGCGGTCATGAAACAGCCGAACAGGAAGGTGCCGATAACGGCATGATGCATCCGCGGCCGGTCGCGACGGGCGGTCAGCAAGGCGCCGGTGACCGAGCCGATCGCCATGATGGAGGTCAGCAGGCCATATTCGCTGGCGCCCTGCTGATAGACGGTCGCCGCCATCACGCTGATGAAAATGCCGAAGTTCATGCCCAGCGTGCCGAAGAAGAACAGCATCAGGAACACGGTGCGAATGTCCGGTCGCCCGGCCACATAGCGAAAGCCGTCGAGCAGCCGGCTCACCCCGCGCGGCTGCGCGGCCGCATGGGCATGCCGCGTCACCCGCACATTGAGCAGGCCGGTGGTGACGATCAGGTAGGAGAGCCCGTTGATCACGAACACCCAGCCGGTGCCCACCAGCGCGATGCACAGGCCCGCCAGTGCCGGTCCGATCATGCGGGCGGTCTGGAAGGCCGTGCTGTTCATGGCCACCGCGTTGCCGATGATCTCGTCCCCCACCAGATCGGAGACGAAGCTGTGCCGCGCGGGCGCCTCAAACGCCATGCAGCAGCCCAGCGCGAAGCCGAAGATGTAGACGTGCCAGAGCTCCGCCAGACCCGAAATGATCAGCGCGCCGAGGCTGAGCGCCAGCAGAGTCTGGAAACACTGGATGGTGATGAGCAGCTTGCGCCGGTCGACATGGTCGGCGACCGATCCGGTCACCGCCACAAGCAGCACCTGCGGCAGGAACTGCAGTGCGGTGAGAATGCCGACCGCGCCAGCGCTATGATCGGTCAGTTCGGTGAGCACCAGCCATGTCTGGGCCGTGCCCTGCATCCAGGTGCCGATGTTGGAAAAGAGATTGGTGCTGACCCACAGCCGGAAGTTGCGGTTGGAGAGGGAGCGAAACATGCCATTGCCGCCTGACCTCATGCCGCCTCCTCTATCCTGTTCCGGCACAACGCCCGACGCGGCGTCTGGTCGCATGTCCATGCGGGTGAGCGACGCTGCTTGCCCGCGCAGTGGCCGGCCAAATGGCGCTAGTCCCCTTGTGCGGTCCGGGTCAACCGCACAACCGCCTTTATGGCGCCTGCCGGCCCTTGAACCCCTGCGCGACGACGAACCACTCCACCGACCCTTTGCGGCTGGACGGCGGCTTGGCGTGCTTGACGGTGCGAAAGGCCGCCTTGAGCTGGCGCAGCAGGCCATCGTCCGTGCCGCCGGCAAAGACCTTTGCGACGAAGGCGCCGCCGGGCCGCAGGGTCTGCATCGCGAAATCGGCGGCCGCCTCGACCAGGCCCATGGTGCGCAGATGGTCCGTCTGCTGGTGGCCGACCGTATTGGCCGCCATGTCCGACAGGACCAGATCCGGCGCGGCGCCCAGTTCCGCGATCAACTGGTCGGGGGCTTGGTCTGCCATGAAGTCCATCTGGAGCAGGGTCACATCGGGCAGCGGCTCGATGGGCAGAAGGTCGATGCCCACGACCTTCGCTTTGGGCAGCACCTTCCGTACCACCTGCGTCCAGCCGCCCGGCGCTGCGCCCAGATCGACGACATGGCGGACATCCTTGAGCAGGCCGAACTTCTCGTCCAGCTCCAGCAGCTTGTAGGCGGCGCGGCTGCGATAGCCCTCCGCCTTGGCCCGCTTCACATAGGGGTCGTTCAGCTGGCGTTGCAGCCAGCGCGTCGATTGGGCCGTGCGCCCGCGTGCCGTGCGCACGCGCGTCCCGACAGATTTGTCACCTCTGGCCATTATCCCAGGTCCCGGCTTGAGGCGCTGTCCGTCAGCGCACGGAGAATCCCTTCGCGAATACCGCGATCGGCGACGCCCAGCCGGTCTGCCGGCCAGATGTCGAGAATGCTTTCCAAGATGGCGCAGCCCGCCACCACCAGATCGGCGCGCTCGTCGCCGATGCAGGGCTGGGCGATGCGCTCCGCTATGCTCATGGTGGACAGGCGGCCGGCGATTTCCCGCATGGCATCGGCCGGCACGGTCAGCCCGTCGATCGCCTTGCGATCATAGCGGGGCAGGCCCAGATGGACGCTGGCGAGCGTGGTGACAGTGCCGGACGTGCCGAGCAGGCGCACCGGCCCGGTCTTGGGCAGCCGCTCGGCAAAGGCGGCAAAAGCTTCGCGCATCCGCCGGAGCATTTCGGCATAGGCGGCGGCGCGCTCGCTGGCGGTGTCGCCATGGCCGGCCACGGCTTCCGCCAGCGACACGACGCCATGCGGCGCGCTGTGCCAGTCGACGATGCGCAACTGGTCGCCATCGCCATCGAGCAGCACCAGCTCGGTCGAACCCCCGCCGATGTCGAAGATGAGCGCCGGGCCTTCGCCACGTTCCAGCAGCGCCTTACAGCCGAGGACCGCAAGCCGCGCTTCCTCGCGGGGCGAAATGATGTCGAGCATGATGCCGGTTTCGCGCTGCACCCGGTCCACGAAGGCGCGCCCGTTCTCTGCCTGCCGGCAGGCTTCGGTCGCGACAGAGCGGGCCAGCACCACGCGGCGGCGGCGCAGCTTCTCGGCGCAGACGGAGAGGGCGGACAAGGTGCGGTCGATCGCGGCGTCAGACAAGCGCCCGGTGGCGGAAAGGCCTTCGCCAAGGCGAACGATGCGGGAAAAGGCGTCGACGATCACGAAGCGGTCGCCATCCGGCCGCGCAATGAGCAGGCGGCAATTGTTGGTGCCGAGGTCGAGCGCAGCCAGATTGCCGCGCGGCAGCGGACGATTGAAGGACCGCGCCTTCTGTTTCGCGCCCCCGGCAGACACCAGTGTGCCGGGCTCCTGCCCCATGCGCGGCGCGGGCGTCGCCTTATGCGCCATGACTTCTTGACCTTCTCTTCCGGCGGGACTTCCGCCGGGACTTGCCACCACGCTAGACGTGCGTGGCGGGCGACGCAAGGTGGCTGCCATGCTCCGAACGATGAGGGTGGAAAATCGCCTTGACCGCAGGCAGTCCGCGCCCTATCTGCGCCCGCTCTTGCCCCGTCGTCTAAAGGTAAGACTACGGACTCTGACTCCGTCAATCGAGGTTCGAATCCTCGCGGGGCATCCAGCTTTTCAGATCATCGCGACCGCGTCCGCCCCTTTCGGGGTGGCGCGGCTGGTCGCCGGTTTCGCGGCCGGATCAGCGCGGGCCGCGGGTTCCGCGCGGGTCGCGCCAGCGGAAGGCCGAATCGGCAATGGGCGCGCCATATTTGAGGTTGCTCAGGCGAATGTTGGTGCGGTTACCCTGCGCATCCAGCGCCACCCAGCCATAGAGGGAGAGCCCACCCGGCACGCCGGCCTTGCGGGTGAAGATGAGCGTGATCACGCCATATTCGGGATGCTGGGGATCGCGCACTTCCACCGAGACGACGCGCGGATCGCCCGTGTCGACGATCTTGCCATAGCGGGTGATGTCGCGCTTGGGGTCGAGCAATGCGCCGAGCGGTGAATTGCGGATCGGCCAGCGCTGCACCTGCGCAACCTGATAGTCGATCATGTAGAGCGAGCTGCCGTCGGCAACGATGAGCAGATCGCCGGCGCCATAATCGAAGCGGATCTTGCCCGGCTGCTTCCAGAGCAGCTTGCCGTTCTGCACCTGCCCGTTGCGGTCGGTTTGGGTGAAGTCGCCGCTCAGCGTGGTGATGCCGCGAACCGCCGTGCTGACGCTCGCGAGGTCGCTCGACCTCGCGGCTTGCGCCGCCACCGGGCTGGCCGGCACCAAGGCCGGCGCCGCGAGCGCGGTCAGCAGCAGAGAGAGGGTGGCGGAACGCCGGGTGAATTTGGGAAGTCTGATCATCGCGCCCGGATAGGTCCCTGCCGTTGAATATCCACTGAATGCCGCGCGCCGCAGCGCGTTCCCGCGCCCGGGGGGCGAGGCAATCGGCCGCTCTTACTTGGGATTGCCCATTTCGTCGCGCAGCACTTCCCGGCGGCCGACATGGTTGGGCGCGCCGACCATGCCTTCATTTTCCATCCGCTCAATGAGGCGCGCCGCGCTGTTATAGCCGATGCGCATCTGGCGCTGGAGCCAACTGGTCGAGGCCTTCTGGTTCTCGAACACGAGCTGGCAGGCCTTGCGGAACAGCTTGGCATCGGCGCTGTCATCGCCGAGATCGACGCCATCGAGCGCGAAGCTGCCATCTTCCGGCTCCTCGGTGACGGCGGAGATGTAATCCGGCTGGCCCTTGGAGCGCCAATGATCGGCGACCCCGCGCACCTCGTCATCGCTCACGAACGGCCCGTGGACGCGCATCAGGCCCTTGCCGCTCGCCATGTAGAGCATGTCGCCCTTGCCCAGCAGCTGCTCGGCGCCCTGCTCGCCCAGGATGGTGCGGCTGTCGATCTTCGAGGTGACGAAGAAGCTGATGCGGGTCGGCAGGTTCGCCTTGATGACGCCCGTGATGACGTCGACCGACGGGCGCTGCGTCGCGAGGATGAGGTGGATGCCGGCGGCACGCGCCTTCTGAGCGAGGCGCTGGATCAGGAATTCGACTTCCTTGCCGGCCGTCATCATCAGGTCGGCCAGCTCGTCGACCACCACCACGATCTGTGGCAGCGGCTGATAATCCAGCTCCTCTTCTTCGTAGATCGGCTGGCGAGTCTGTTCGTCGAAGCCGATTTGCACGCGGCGGCCGAGCGATTTGCCCTTGGCACGGGCGCCGCGGACCTTCTCATTGTAGCCGGCGAGGTTACGCACGCCGATGGAGGCCATCATGCGATAGCGATCCTCCATCTGCTCGACAGCCCATTTGAGCGCGCGGATGGCCTTGGCCGGCTCGGTGACGACCGGGGAGAGCAGATGCGGGATGTTGTCGTAGATGCTCAGTTCCAGCATCTTCGGGTCGATCATGATGAGGCGCAGATCGTCCGGCGTCATCCGGTAGAGCAGCGAGAGCAGCATGGTGTTGAGGCCGACCGACTTGCCCGAGCCGGTCGTACCCGCGACGAGCAGATGCGGCATTCCGGCGAGATCGGCGATCACCGGCTCGCCGAAGATGTTCTTGCCAAGGATGATGGGCAGGCCCCCCTTCTGCTCGGCGAACTGCTGGCTGGTGATGAGCTGGTGCAGCACCACGGATTCGCGGTCCGCATTGGGCAGCTCGATGCCGATCACCGTCCGCCCCGGAATGGTGGCGACGCGCGCCGAGAGCGCCGACATGTTGCGGGCGATGTCGTCGGCGAGCTGGATGACGCGGCTGGCCTTGATGCCCGGGGCCGGCTCCAGCTCATACATGGTGACGACGGGGCCGGGGCGCACCTCGGTGATCGCGCCCTTGACGTGGAAGTCATCGAGCACGCTTTCCAGCAGCCGCGCATTACGCTCCAGGCCGGGCCGGTCGATCTTGCTGACCGCGCTGGCGGGCGCGGGCGACAGCAGGTCGGGAGAGGGCAGCGCGCCATTGCCGAACAGGTCTTCCTGTCCCGAAACCGGGCCGAACGCCTTGGGAATGGCGGCGCTGCTCGGCGACTGGATGGTGATCGGCTGGCGGGGTGTGGTGTCCACCGGGCGGCGTGGTTCCGCCTCGCGTTCGGGATGCGGGTCGCGTTCGGGCTCGGCGACATCTAGGCTGCCAGCTTTCGCCGTTCGCAAGGAGCCAAGGCTGGAGAGCAGCGGCAGGGCGGGGCGGGCGAGATGCCAAAGCGGCTTTTCGAGCGCGAGGCTGCGGACCCACAGCCATAGGCCGGAGGCAATGAACGCCGCCAGCAGCAGCCATTGCAGAATGAGGTCGGCGGTTTCGCCAAGGCGCGCCGTCAGGGCCGTGAGGCCGTGGGCGAACAGGAAGCCGATGACGCCGCCCCAGCGGGCCGGCAGCCCGACCAGCGGTTCGGGCTGGGCGATCCACAGGCCGGTGCCGATGAGCAGCAGGCCGCCGAGACATTTGGCGATCTGGCCCTGCCAGCCGCTCATGTCTGCATCGGCCCACAGGCGCCGCGCGAAGACGAGGATGAAGGGCAGCAACAGCAAGGCAGGCAGGCCGGCGAAGGTGAAGAGAATATCCGCTGCCCAGGCACCGGCGGCGCCCATCAAATTGCGCGTCTCCGGCCCGGCCGCGGTGTTCAGCGCTTGGTCGCTCACCTTGTAGCTGAGCAGCGCGAGCAGGAGGAACAGCGCCAGCGCGTACAGCCCGACCGAGCCAGCAAAGGTGCCGATGCGGATCAGGCTCCGGCGCAGCATCGCCTGCCATTCGGGGGTCCGATTCATCGGTGCCCGACTTGCCATTGCCACTCACTCCTTCGTCCGGCGCGGCGGGGTCACGCATGCGCCGTGCCCGAAATGTTCCGCGCGGCGACAATCCTCTTTCACGGACTCGGCGTCAAGAGTCCCCGGTTTTTCGGCATGCTGGGCGCGCTACGGCCGACGCCGAGACTGCCAGCCTCACCGGCGAGGCGGTTCCCCGGTGCGAGTGGCGTTCCCGATTTCCAGCGTGTCGATCCGCAGCCGGCTGATACGGGCCTGTCCGATGCGCAGCCGCCCGATGGCGAGCGCGCCGATCATAATTGCGCCCATGGCAAGGGCACCCAACGCGAACGCGCCGACCGCAACTGCGCCGGTCGCTGAGGCCCCCGTCGCCGTCGCACCGGTTGCCACTGCACCCGTGGCGCTGGCGTCCGTGAACCGTGACGCAGCCTGCGTCTGCGGCGCGCGCAGATCGCGGCTCGGCGCGGACGGGGCCATGTCGGGCCGGTCGGTCATTCGGCCGCCACGGCGCTGGCATTGGCAGCATCGCTCATCTCGGCTTCCAGCTTGGCCGCTTCGATCTCGGCCGCCTTGGCTTCCACCAGCGAAACGATGTGGTCGATCATCTGGGCATCGTTGATGTGGTGATCGGTCACGCCGGAGAGGTAGACCATATGTTTGCCATTGCCGCCTCCGGTGAGGCCGATGTCCGTCTCCCGCGCTTCGCCGGGGCCATTGACCACGCAGCCCAGCACGGAAAGCGAGATCGGCGTGTTGATGTGCTGAAGGCGGCTCTCCAGTGCCTCGACCGTGCGGATCACATCGAAGCCCTGCCTTGCGCAGCTCGGGCAGGAGACGACGCGGACACCGCGTGTGCGGATGCCGAGCGACTTGAGGATTTCGTAGCCGACACGCACTTCCTCTTCCGGCTCGGCGGAGAGCGAAACGCGAATGGTGTCGCCGATGCCGGCCCAGAGCAGGTTGCCGATGCCGATTGCGCTCTTCACCGTGCCGCCGATCAGCCCGCCGGCTTCGGTGATGCCAAGGTGCAGCGGGCAGTCCACCGCGTCGGCAAGCTGCATATAGGCCGCGACGGCCAGAAACACGTCGCTGGCCTTCACCGCGACCTTATAGTCGTGAAAATCCTGGTCCTGCAGCAGCTTGATATGGTCGAGCGCGCTTTCCACCAGCGCCTCGGGACAGGGCTCGCCATATTTCTCCAGCAGATCCTTTTCGAGGCTGCCGGCATTCACGCCGATGCGGATCGCACAGCCATTGGCCTTGGCGGCATCCACCACTTCCTTCACGCGCGCGGCAGAGCCGATATTGCCGGGGTTGATGCGCAGGCAGGCCGCGCCCGCATCGGCGGCTTCCAGCGCGCGTTTATAGTGGAAATGAATGTCTGCGATGATCGGCACCTTGGCCGCGCGGACGATCTGCTTCATCGCCGCCGTGCTCTCCACGTCCGGGCAGGAAACCCGGATGAGGTCGACACCGGCCTCCTCGCAGCGGCGGATCTGGTCGATCGTCGCCTTCGCATCGTGGGTCGGCGTGTTGGTCATCGTCTGCACGGTCACCGGCGCGCCGCCGCCGACCGGCACGTTGCCGACCATGATCTGGCGGCATTCGCGCCGCGCAATGTCGCGCCACGGGCGCAGGCCGGGATTATGCTCTGACATGATTGTCCTTGGAGAGGGGGCGTGTCCGGGGGTCGGTCATCATCCCGGCGCTTATAGCCCCGCTCTAGGGCAGAGGCGAGGGGGGATTGCGCGGATCAACCCGCCGCGGGGGGCACGGGTCGCACCCGTCGCAGGTCGCCATCAGGCGCGCGCGGTAAATCGTCCCGACACGAGACAGGATGCGCCGAGCCGTTGGCATAGGCAGGAACCCGCGAACGCGCGGGACGTTTTCATCGCCGGAAGGATCGTGACATGGCGCATTCACCTGTGCAGGCTTTGAGCTCTGCCGTTCGTCACCCGGGCATTCACGTCAAACCATTCGATGGCACGGCCATTGGCGCGCGCTACGAGCCAGGCAAGCTCAATCACTGTCCCGATTGCGCCAGCACCCAATGGTATGTCGGACGCGTCAGCGCCCAATGCGCCGTCTGCGAAACGGCGCTGCCGCTCGCACAGGCCTGCTACGCGACCAGCCCACCGGTGTTCGTGACCCGCTTTGCCAAGCGAGCCAACAAAGCCTAGGCTTAGCCGCCAAAGGGCGCCTCGGGCAGACCCGGCACATCGACGGGGAAGCTGAAAATCGCGCCCGCATGCGGCTCGCGTGCCAATGCCGCCTCGTCCAGCCCAGCCCGCGCCGTGGTGACATAAGCGGTGCGCAGATCCTCACCCCCAAATGCGATCATGGTCGGCCGGCTGACCGGCAGCGTCACCGTCTGGAGGAGTTCGCCCTCGGGCGAGAGCCGCACCACCCGGCCACCCTCGAACAAGGCGCTCCAGTAACAACCCTCCGCATCGAACGATCCGCCATCGGGGCGCCCGGTGCCGTGCTCGAACTGGTGAAGGATGCGGCGGTTGGAGAGCGTGCCGCTCGCCGGATCGGCATCATAGGCGCGCAGGGCGTGGCTGGGGGTGTCCGCGTGGCAGAAGGTCGTCCCCGACGCATTGAAGGCAGCCGCGTTGCAGGTGAGCATGCCGCCTTCGATCAGGTCGATCGCCCCATCCCTGCCGACGCGATAGAGCGCGGCATCATGCGCGCTCTTGGCCATGTTGACGCTGCCCACCCAGAACCGCCCGGCCGAATCCGTCCGCCCATCATTGAAGCGCAGGTCCGGCTTGTCCGCGAGAATCTGATCGCCAAAGGGCTGCGGCTCGGAGCCCCAGTCGGCCAGAATGGCGAGGCCGTCTTTCATCGCCAGCAGCAAGCCACCGGCTGCGCGGAAGGCGAAGCAGCCGACCGGCTGGGCGAAGGCGCGCAACTCGTCCGCGCCCGTTTCGGGGTCGAAGCGGTGCAGTTCGTTGCGCAGGATGTCCACCCAGTAAAGCCGGCGCTCGGCGGCGTGCCAGCGCGGCCCTTCGCCAAGCGCGGCGCGGGCATCGAGCGCGACCGATACGGCGGGCGAAGCTGCGGGGGCGGAGGGATGTGACGTCATGAACGATCTCCTGAGCCGGTATTCCCGGCGCTCACGGCGGAAAGGCCTATCAATCCTCGGCCGGGACGAGCCAGACGGTCAGCCCCGGCAGTTCGGGCGGGGCTTCTTCCGCGCTGAGCGGCAGGCGTTCCGCGTCGGCGCGGGCGCGGGCGAGAATGGCGGGCGGGGTGTCGGGGGCGAACAGGATGCGGTCTGCCTGGCCCAGCGTGCGGGCCTCCCGAACCGTCAGGTCATCCGGGTCGTCCGAGCGCAAGGCGATGACATGCACGGCGCGCGAGGCGGGCGCGATGCGTGCTTCCAGCCACGGGTCTACCGCAGGCGTGCCGAAGGGGTCGAGCATGCCGCCCGGCGCCAGCGCCTCGCCAAGCGCGCGGCGGCGGTCGCAGGCATCGGGCCAGGCCTCCCGCATTGCGGCCTTGGCGGCATTGAGCGCGCTGGCGAGGGCGCCGAGCCGGGCCGGGAGGATCGTCTCCAGCCGCTGGCGCAAGGCTGCGGCCAGCCCCGAGGAGGCGCCGCCTGTGGAAACGGCGATCAATACCGGATCGCGGTCGACAATGGCGGGCGTCGTGAAATCGCACAGCGCCGGCCGGTCGACGACATTGACCAGCAGTCCGCGTGCCTTCAGCCGCTCTGCGGCGGCTTGAGCGGCTGTTTCATCCTCCACCGCCACGAAGGCGATGCGGGCAGTGGCATTCTCGTCCGCAACCGGCACGCCGCCGGCCCGCTCGATCAGCCGGCGCTTGGCGTCCGCGGCCTCCCCAGTGCCAAGCAGGATGACAGGCTGGCCCGACAGGGTGACGAAGAGCGGAAGGCTGTGCATGGCGCTCTCCTAGCCGGTCCTGGTCCGTCCGTCTGCCCCTTGCGACCGATGCTCAGTCCTTGAGAAAATCCGGCAGGCGCTCGGCGGCGATGATCGTCTCGGGCATGATGCGGTCGGCAACGACGGCGAATTGGTCGCCATCCACCATCACTTCGGGCACCAGCGCGCGCGAATTGTAGGTGCTCGCCATCGTTGCGCCATAGGCACCGGCGGTGCGGAAGATGCCGAGATCGCCGGTCTTCACCACGTCGATATCGCGGGCCATGGCGAAGGTGTCGCCGCTCTCGCAGACCGGGCCAGCAATGTTGGCCACGATCCGCTCGCCGGTCGGCGCGACAGCCTCGAAGTCGTGGAAGGCATCGTACATGGCCGGCCGGGCGAGGTCGTTCATGGCCGCATCGACGATCACATAGGGGCGAATGACGCCGGGCTTCACCCAGATGACGCGGGTGAGCAGCACGCCGGCATTGCCGACGATCACGCGGCCCGGCTCGAAATAGAGCGTGACGTCCCAGCCCTTGGTCGCCCGTTCCACCATCGCGCCATAATCGGCGGGCGTCGGGGGTACCTTCGTGCGTTCATAGGGCACGCCGAGTCCACCACCCAGATCGATGCGGTCGATGGTGTGGCCAGCCGCGCGCAACTCGCCCATCAGCGCGCCGATCTTGCCATAGGCGGCTTCGAGCGGGGCGAGGTCGAACAACTGGCTGCCAATATGCGTGGCGATGCCGCGCAGGTTGAGGCCGGGCAGAGCGCAAAGCCGCTCGAAGATGCCGCCCGCCTGATCGATGGGAACGCCGAACTTGTTCTCCTTCATGCCGGTGGAGATCTTGGCGTGCGTGCCGGCATCGACATCCGGGTTGACGCGCAGCACGGCATCGGCGGTCTTGCCCATCGCGGCGGCGATCTCGGCGAGGACGGCGCCCTCCTCCTCCAGCTCGATGTTGAACTGGCCGATCCCGGCTTCCAGCGCCGCGCTCAGTTCAGCGCGAGTCTTGCCAACGCCGGAGAAGACGATGTCCTTGGCCGGCATGCCTGCCGCCAGCGCGCGCTGCATCTCGCCGCCCGAGACGATATCCGCGCCATAGCCCTCGCGCGCCAGCACGCGCAGCACGGAGAGATTGGGGTTGGCCTTGATGGCAAAGGCGATGTGCTTGCGGGGCAGGCCGGCCAGCGCCTCGCGGAACACGCGGGCATGGCGCTCCAGCGTCGCGCGCGAATAGATGTAGACCGGTGTCCCGACAGCCTCAGCAATTGCCGCCATCGGCACGTCCTCGGCGTGCAGCACGCCATCCCTGTAAGCGAAATGATCCATGATCTGCGCCCCTAGAGGCTGGTGCGACGGATGGAAACCGGCTTTTGCGTCTGGCGGGAGCGGATAATGCCCCTTCGGTCATGGCCATGTTCATTGCACATGCAGCCAAGGGCAGGCATTGTTCCATCTCTGGGGGCAGGAGAGTTTTGCCATGCTGATCCGTCAATCTGCCGACCTGACCGAAAACGACGTCACCGATGAAGCGCTGTATCTGCGCCGGCGCGAGTTCATTGCCGGTGTGGCCGGCATCGGCGCGGCGGGTCTGATCGCGCCGGCGGCGATGGCGGCGGATGCGCCGGCGACAGTCAAATTCTCACCCAACAAGATGAAGATCGATGAGACGCTGACGCCCTTTGCGGACGTCTCGACCTACAATAATTTCTACGAGTTCGGCACCGACAAGAGCGACCCGGCGGCCAATGCCGGCAGTCTGCGAATTGCGCCCTGGACCGTCACCGTGGATGGCTTGTGCCAGAAGCCGCGTAAGTTCGATATTTCGGACATCGTGCGCCGCTTTCCACTGGAAGAGCGCATCTACCGGATGCGCTGCGTCGAGGCCTGGTCTATGGTCATTCCATGGATCGGCTTTCCGCTCTCCGCGCTGCTGCGCGAGGTGGAGCCGCTCGGTAGCGCCAAGTTCGTGGCCTTCCAGACCCTCAATGATCCCAAGCAGATGCCCGGCCAGCGCCGGAACGTGATCGAATGGCCCTATCGCGAAGGCCTGCGGCTGGATGAGGCGATGAATCCCCTCACGCTGCTTTCGGTGGGCCTCTATGGCCGCCTGCTGCCCCGCCAGAACGGCGCGCCCATTCGCTTGGTCGTGCCGTGGAAATATGGCTTCAAGGGCATCAAGTCGATCGTGCGGATCACGCTAACCGACCGCCAGCCGCGCACCAGCTGGCAGATGCTCGCGCCCGACGAATATGGCTTTTACGGCAATGTGAACCCGGATGTGGATCATCCTCGCTGGTCGCAGGCGCGTGAGCGGCGCATCGGCGAGCTGCTGCGCCGCAAGACGCTGCCGTTCAATGGCTATGGCGATCAGGTTGCGAGCCTCTATCGCGGCATGAACCCCAAGAAGCTTTACTAACGGCATGACCAGGAAGACGCGCGATCGCCTGATCTCGGCGCTGGTCTGGCTGCTGTGCGTGGCGCCCCTACTGCTGTTCGTCTGGCAGGGCCTGACCGGTGGGCTGACGTCCAATCCCATCGAATATGTGTTGCGCGAGCTGGGTCTGTGGGGCCTGCGCTTCCTCTGTATCACGCTGGCGATCAGCCCGTTCGCCAAGCTGCTTAAGATGCCGGCGCTACTCCGTTATCGCCGCCGCATTGGCCTGTGGGCCTTTGCCTATGTGGCGCTGCATCTGGTCATGTATGTGGCAGTGGACCAGCAGTTCGGCTGGTCGTTCATCGTCGCGGATATCGTCAAGCGGCCCTATATCACCATCGGCATGGCAGCCTTCGTGCTGCTGGTCCCGCTGGCGATCACCTCCGCCAATCGCATCCGGCGCAAGATGCGCGTGCGCGCATGGCGGCGTTTGCACCAGCTTGTCTACCTCATCGCGATCATGGGCGTGGTGCATTATTTCCTGCTGGTGAAGGCCGATACGCGCTCGCCGCTGATTTATGGGGGGATCGTGGCGGCACTGCTCGGCTGGCGAGCGGTCATGCGGTTGCGCGCAGGGCCTGCGCGGCCGGCTTCCGCAGCATCCCAGCTGGACCAGCCTGCCCCGAGCCTTTAGCGTCAGGCCCGTCATCAGGGGGATGGGCGCGACATGCCGTTTCGGTTGAGATCGTCCGATACATCCGTGGAGGAGGGTTTCCGCCGGATCGCCTGCGAGCGGCTGGATGAAGCGCTCGCTCTCATTCGCGGCGTTGAGGAGCCGCCCGCGCGGATCGTTCATCAGCTGCGGCGGACCTGCAAGGCGATGCGCGGCCTGCTGCGGCTCGTCCGCCCCGCCTTTCCAGCCTATCAAACCGAAAATGCCGCCTTCCGGGATATCGCAGCAATGCTTTCCGGCGCGCGGGACAGCGCGGTGCTGATCGAGACGCTGGATAGCCTGAACGATGCGGACGAGGCGCGCCAGGATTGGACGACGCTGCGGTCCCACTGGGCAGTGCCGGGGCATGATGCTGCCGGGGCTATGGCCGAGCAGATCGAGGGATGTCGGGCGCCGTTTCTCGCCGCCCGCGTCCGCGCGCCGACATGGGCGCTCAGCGCGCGGGGCGAGGACGCGATCCTGCCGGGCTTGCGCAAGACGTACCGACAGGCCCGGCAAGCGATGCGCGGGCTCGAGGCCGTCAGCGGAACGCCCGCTGCTGCGCAAGCCAGTCATGCATGGCGCAAGCACGTCAAATATCACGGCCAGCACGTCCGGTTACTGAGCCGATTGAACCCGGAACAGGCCAAGCGGCGCCTTGCCAGGATCGATCGTCTCGGCGACCTACTGGGCGACCGGCACGATCTCGACATGCTGATCGCGCGCCTGCGTCAGGATGGCGGATTGCTGTCCGACCCCGCTGCAGCGGCGCAACTCGCTGCCTTGGCGCACAAACGCGCCGAGGCTCTTGCCCGCAAGGCGACCCGGCTGGGCAAGGCGTTGTTCGCGGAGAAACCCTCAGACTTCGCCGCGCACTGGGCCATCCCGCCGCACCGGCGCTAACCGTTCAGCTGTCGCCGCGGATGTCCGAGAGTTTGCGCTCCCATGCCAGCGCGTGATCGACGATGGTGTTGAGGTCCGCATAAGCGGGCTGCCAGGGCAGCGTGGCCTTGATGCGGCGGTTGTCGGAGATGAGCGCCGGCGGATCGCCAGCGCGCCGGCCTTCGATGCGGCGCTCCACCTTGCGGTTCGTCACCCGGTCCACCGCGTCGAGTACGTCCAGCACCGAGAAGCCACGGCCATAGCCGCAGTTCATCGTCAGATTGCGCTCCGGCTCGGCCATGAGCGCTTCCAGCGCCAGCACATGTGCGGCAGCCAGATCGCTCACATGGATGTAATCGCGCACACCGGTGCCATCCGGCGTGTCGAAATCCGTGCCGAAGACCGCGACGCTCTCGCGCTTGCCCAGTGCCGCTTCCACCGCGACCTTGATGAGGTGGGTCGCACCCGCCGTCGACTGGCCGGACCGCCCCTGCGGGTCCGCGCCGGCGACGTTGAAATAGCGCAGCGCGCAGAAATTGAGCGGATGGGCCGCGGCGACGTCCGCCAGCATGATCTCGGTCATCAGCTTAGACATGCCGTAAGGGTTGATCGGCTGCTTGGGGCTGTCTTCGGGCACCGGGCTTTCCTTCGGAATACCGTAGGTGGCGGCGGTGGAGGAAAAGATGAAGTGCGGCACGCCGGCCTGAACAGCCGCCTCGATGAGGGCGCGGCTGTTGGCGGTGTTGTTGCGATAATATTTGAGCGGATTCTCGACGGATTCAGGAACGATGATGGAGCCTGCGAAGTGCATGATGCCCTTGACGTCATGCTGCCGCAGCACGCCTTCCATGAACGCGGCGTCGCCGATATCGCCTTCCACGAACGCGGCTTTCTCATGCACGGCCCAGCGGAAGCCGGTGGTGAGATTATCGACCACGACGACCGGCCATCCCCCATCAACCAGCGCCAGCACGGCGTGGCTGCCGATATAGCCGGCGCCGCCGGTGACGAGGATGGTGGGCTTGTCGGTCATCGGATTGTCCTTGCTGCGTGGGGCCGCCTTGCCACGAGCGTGTTGAGCTTGGAAGTGCCCTTTGCCGCTCTACACGAACTGCGCGACAACCGGCAGGACGATCATCAACGCCAAGACGATCAGCAGTGCCCGCAGCCAGTGAGGGCGGGCGCGATTCATGACCGCCCCGACCGCTCGCTCAGCGCCGCGACAGCCTTGCGGACATCCTGAGAGCGCCCGCGCGGCAGGATGACGATCTCGTCGCCCGATGCGATGACGATCAGGTCCTCCGCCCCGACGACGGTCACGGCCGGGCCATCGCTGCGGATCAGGCAGCCCCTGGCATCAATGGCATAGGCAGCGCCTTGCAGGGCATTGTCCGCCTCATCCTTGTCGGCGAGGTCGTAGAGCGCATCCCAACTCCCCACGTCGGACCAGCCCATGCTGACCGGGACGCAGGCGACCTTGTCCGCCCGTTCCATCACCGCATAATCGATCGAGTCGGACGGGCATTGCGCGAAGGCTGCGGCATCTGGCAGAATTGCGGCACCCTGGCGGGTGGCTGCCGCCATCGCCGCGCGCGCAGCGGCCAACATCGCCGGCTGGTGCGTCGCCAGTGCGGCCAGAAAGTCGCGGGCGCCAAACAGGAAGATGCCGGCGTTCCAAACATGCCCGCCCTGTGCGAGCATCTGCGCGGCGCGCGTCGCGTCAGGCTTTTCGACAAAGCGGCTGACCGTGTTGACGCCCGCAGCCAGTTCGTTCCCGAGCGCGATATAGCCAAAACCAGTTTCCGGTGCGGTCGGCTCGATACCGAAGGTCACGAGCCAGCCATCGGCGACCAGCGGCCGGGCGCGCTCGATGGCGGCATGGAAAGCCGGGACGTCAGCGATCACATGATCGCTCGGCATCACCAGCAGGGCGCTGTCGCTCTCTTCCAGAGCCAACGCCGCCAGCGCGATGGCGGGCGCCGTGTTGCGGGCGCTCGGCTCGAGTATCAGCGTCAACTCGGGCCCCGCCTGCTTGCGGATGATCTCGGCATGGGCCGCGTTCGCAACAACCAGGGGCGTCGCGCCGCCTTCGAGACCGGCCACCCGGCCCAGCGTCAGCTCGAACATGGTTTCCGGCGCCGTGAGAGCGATGAATTGCTTGGGATGCTCGCTGCGGCTGACCGGCCAGAGCCGCGTGCCCGATCCTCCCGAAAGGATGACCGGCGTGATGATCTGAGCGGGCAATGACGGTCTCCTGATAGTCCGTGCCAAATGGCGATTCTGGCCCTAGTGGCGCAGGGACGGCCTGACCGCAAGGCGGCCCGCGATGTAACCTGAGGTTACAGCAACGCCTTCTTGATGGAGCAGGCCGCCGGGCCAAGAATGACGACGAACAGCGTCGGCAGGATGAACAGGATCAGCGGGATGGTCATGATCGCCGGCAGGCGCGCCGCTTTTTCCTCGGCGCGCATCATGCGCTCATGACGGAATTCGGCGGAGAGGATGCGCAGCGCAGAGGCCAGCGGCGTGCCGTATTTCTCGGTCTGGATCATCGTGGTGACGACACCTTTGAGCGCCTCGACATCCACCCGCTCGGCCAGATTCTCGAAGGCCATGCGCCGCTCGGTGAGGAAGGAGAGCTCGATGGAGGTGAGTTGAAATTCCTCGCCCAGTTCGGGATAGGCCGAGCCCAGTTCGCGGGCGACGCGCGCGAAGGCGGCGTCTACGGTCAGGCCGGCCTCGGCGCAGATCACCAGCAGATCGAGCGCATCGGGAATACCCTTGCGGATCGCATCGGAGCGCTTGGTGACCTTGTTGCCGACATAGAGGTCCGGCGCCTTGTAGCTGAGCAGCAGGGCCCCGGCGAAGGCGCCGAACTTCTTGAGCGGCCCCCAGTGCGGCCAGAGGTCAAGACCGTAGATCAGCAGAGCCGCCGAGCCGCCCACGGCGATCGGCAGCACCAGCCGCGCGAAGATGACCGCGATAGCATATTCCTTGGAGCGGATGCCGGCTTGGGCGAGCTTCTTCTGCGCATCCCGCAACTGATCGTCCTGCAGCACCTTGAGCGAGGACAGGAAGCGCTGCATCCAGTCCGTCGTGTCGCTCTGGTGGACGATCTTGGTCCGCCGCTTGGACGGGGCAACGATGATGCCGGCCTTGAGCTGCTCGCGGCGATCGTTCAGCGCCCGCAGTCGCCGACCCATCGGGTTGCGCACGGTCGTAGCGGCGTAGAGCGCGACCAGCACGGCGAAGGTCGCCATGGCGGCAAGCAAGGTGCCGAGATCGGCTGCGGTGAGGCCAAAGAGCGTAGCGCCGGTGGATTGCATGATCGCGCGCTCCCCTCAGATCTCGAAGCTGATCATCTTGGCCATGATGAACACACCGATGCTCATCCACATCATCGCGCCGATGGCGATGACCTGCATCAGGCTGAGGCCGAACACGCCATTGGGATCGCCGATGAAAAAGGCCGACATATATTTGAAGTTGATCCAGCTGATCAGCCCGAAGACGATGAAGGGCAGAGCGCCGATGATGTAGGCCGATGCCTTGGATTCGGACGACATGGCGCGAATCTTCAGCTTCATCTGCGCGCGCTGGCGCAGAACGTTGCTGAGGTTGGCGAGCGTTTCGGCCAGATTGCCGCCCGTCTCGCGCTGGATGTTGATGGTGATGCAGAAGAACTTGAATTCCGCCGTGCCGAGGCGGGCGGCGGTTTCCTGCAGCGCCTGGTCCATCGACTGGCCGATCTTGATCCGCTCGGTGATGAGCTTGAATTCCTCACCCACCGGCCCGGGGATTTCCTGGCTGACGACCATCATTGTCTCGCCCACCGGCAAGCCAGAACGCAGGCCGCGCACGAGCAGGTCGAGCGCGTCAGGGAAATTGGTAGTGAACTTGTTGACCCGCCGCGCAATCAGCCGACCGACGACGAAATGCGGAATCCCGAAGCCGATCGCAATCGCGACGAGCACCGACAGAAGAAACGAATAATCGCGCAGCACCATGATGGCGAGCACGCCAATCGCCAGCGCAACGGATGTCGTGACATATTGGCTGAGCGTCCATTTCTTGCCCGTCATGCGCAGTCGGGTGGCGAGCAGTTCCGGGTTCGGGATCAGCGATGTGAACAGATGCCCCTGATCGAGCCCCCGCGCGGCAATCGCCTTGCGCATCCGCGCTTCGATCTGGTTGCTCTCGCTGCTTGCATGGCGCCCACGAATGGCGGCGATCCGGCGGCTCCCGACGCGGTCGGCGGACGGCCCGGAGAGGGCCATGACCAGCAAGGCGATGGCCATCGCCGCGAGCAAGATCAGCAGGAGAAGCTGGCTATTCATCAGGGTCTCATCCAGTTACGTCTTGCTCGCAGGCGCTTGCGCCGCGTCAATCATTGCCCGGCACAGGATCGGCATCCATCTTCTTCTTCGCCTTGCCGGGGATCTTCACCTCCAGCAGCCGGCCGATCAGCGATCCGCCGCTCTTGCCTTTGGCGCCCGTCTCGGCGAGGTCTGCCGAGTTCAGTCGGTTGCTCAGATCGAGCAAGGCCTGGCCCAGCTTGCTGGAGCGGCCGCTTTCCGCTGCCGTCTTGCCCAGCTTGGCCGCCTGGGCGGTGACCTTGGCGTCATAGGGCAGCACCACGTCGATGGCCCGCTCGATGCTCTGCTCGAAGTCCTTGCGGGTGATCTCCGCCACGCCGACCTGCACCTTGTTGGCGGCTACGATCACCTGCGATTGCGGGGCGTTCGTCTTGAGCCAGGAGAGGATGCGGATGGTGTCGCGGGCCGCCGCGAGCGTGAAGTCGGTGATCAGCACGATGGCGCTGGATTCATGGATCAAATGCGGGTGCTGGACCAACATGCCACGCGGCATATCCACGAACGTCCATTCGAAAGCAGACCGCAGCTCTTCCTCCAGCTGGAAGTAAGCCGATCCGTCCGTCAGCAATGGCTGGCTGATCGGCGCTTCGGCCGAGAGCACGGCCAGCGTTTCGCTGGCGCGGACCATGGCGCGCTCGATGAAGAGCCCGTCGATGCGGCTGGGATTTTCCACCGCATCAGTGAGGCCGCGCCCCGGTTCGAGATCGAGCGCGAGGGCGCCGGTGCCGAAATGCACGTCGAGATCGAGCAGGGCAGTCGAGCGCTTGCCCCGCGCGCTGGTGAGATAAGCGAGTGACGTGGCGACAGTGGAGGCGCCGACGCCCCCGCGCGCGCCAACGACAGAGACCATCATGTGCGCCCGCTCACTCGCCACCTCGGCCTTGGGCGTCAGGAAGACCGCCTGAGCGCCGGTGAGAATGTCGCGCATGGTGTCGACGGCGAGCGGTTTGAGCAGATAATCCTGCAGCCCGCTGGCGACGAGATCGCGGTACAGGCGCACGTCGTTCACCTGCCCCGAGGCAATCACCACCGTGCCCGGCTCGCACACTTCCGCCAGACTGTTGATGTCGGTGAGCGGGTCAGCCGATTCGGAGAGGTCGACGAAGAGAATGTTGGGGCTTGCAGACATCGAGAGCGACTGCACGGCATTGCGCAGCCCGCCCTTGTAGAGCTTTTCGGTGGGCCAACCCATCTCCTGCACCGCCGTCCGCAGTACCTCAAGGCTATGATCGTCGCAGACATAGGCGTGAAACGCATCGCGGCCATGCGGTCCGCCGGCTTTCCAGGGTGCGTTCATCTCACTTGCCTCCCACCGACATGCCCTGCAGGCCGCCGGCGCCCGTCGGGGCCGTCTCCTGATAGGTCTTGATGGCTTTGCTGTTCACGACGTTGGTGACGTCCAGACCGCCCTCGCGTCCTTCGACCAGGTCGCGTGGATCGGCGACCATGGCTGCGAGGTTGGTGGCCATGGCACAACCATAATTGTCGCTCAGGCCGCCACTCAAATTGGCTTCCGCCTTGTCCCGCCATGTCGGACAGCCCGGCACGCTGGCGACCGAGCGGCTGACCACGACGCGCAGGCCGCCGATGGGCGGTGCGCCTGCCGTCAGTGGCGCCTCGCCATCCACGAGCAGGCCGTAGCGCCCCACGACCTGCGTCACGCCATCGCGCAGCGCCAGAGAACCGCTGGTATCGCCGGCGAGCGTCACATGGTCGCCATAGCCAAGGCCGAGGGCGTTGAACCAGACGGTCAACCGGCGCTCGTCCATGCGGCTGAGCGTGCCTGCGCCGTCCGGGCTCAGGTCGAAGACGAAATCGGTGCGCTCGACGACCGGCTGATGCACTGGCTCGACCCCGCGATTGACCTCGCGGGAGCGGGCATTGGCGGACTGACCGATGAGGGCCAGTGCCATCAGGGTTGTGGTGCCGGCTGTGCGGAAGAAGCTTGTCTTGGTCATCTCTCGTCCTTCCACCTCAGAAGCTGAAGCCGGGTGCGGCATTGCCCGAGCGCGCGGCGACGCTGCCCTGCTCGACCGTCTTGGGGGGCAGGGCTTGGGGCGTGGGCCGGGCATCGCCGGATCTGCCGTCCTGGATCTGCCCGCCCAGAATGCGTTGCGCGTCATCGGCATTGCGATAACCGTCAGTCGGCAGCGCGATCTGGCGCGCGTCGACCGGGCGCACGAGATAGGGCGTGACGATGATCACCAGCTCGGTTTCCTGACGCCTATAGCTCTGCGACTTGAACAGATTGCCGAGGATGGGGATGTCGCCCAGGAACGGCGTCTTCTCGATCGTGTTGCCGCTCGCCGTGGAGAGCAGGCCGCCGATCATGAAGCTCTGGCCCGAGCCGAGTTCCACGGTCGTCTCCGCGCGGCGGGTCTGGATGCCGGGAATGTCGAACCCACTCACGCGCACCGCGGAGCTGCTGTCGAGCTGCGAGACCTCGGGCCGCACGCGCATCGAGATGCGGCCATTGGCGAGCACCGTGGGGGTGAATGCCAGACTGACGCCATATTGCTTATATTCGACGCTGACCTGCTGCTGGGTTGCGATGGGGATCGGCACCTCGCCGCCCGCGAGGAAACTCGCCGTCTCGCCGGAGAGCGCCGTCAGGTTCGGATTGGCCAGCGTGACCGCAAGGCCCTGATTTTCGGCCACATCGAGCGTGCCGAGCACATCGAGGCCCAGCAGATTGCCAGAGAAGGCCATGGACGTGCCGTTCTCGATGACGTTGAACTGGCCCGTCGCCAGCGATCCGGGATTGCCGCGACCGATGCCGAACAGGAAGCCACCCGTCGTGTCCTGCGTGATGAGGTTGAAGCCCAGCGATTTCGTGAAGTTCTTGTTCACTTCCGCAATGCGGACCTGCAGGTTGACCTGCAGCGGCGTCGCGGTGCGCAGCCGGCTGACCACATTGGTGTCGGCGCCCGAGAAGGCCTGAACGAGCCGCTGGACCTCGGCAGCGTCTTCCGGTGCGGCGACGGTGCCGGTGAGCAGCACCATGCCGTTCATGGTGTTCACCTGCACATCCGATTCAGGCATGGCGAGGCGGAGCATCTGGTCGATGCTGGTGATGTTGTTCCCCACCCGCACGGCATTGGCGTAGAGCATCTTGCCATCACGCGCCGTGATGAACACGTTGGTTTCGCCCGATGCCTTAGCGATCAGATAGACCTGCCGCTGCGAGCGGACATGCACATCGACCACATTGGGGTTGGCGATCACCACGTCGGTGAGATTGGCCGGCAGGTTGATCACCCGGCTTTCGCCAACGGCCAGCAGCAGCGTGCCGTCCGTCTTGGGCGCCATGGTCGCCTGGGCATGAAGGGCCGGCGCAACGGTAGCGCTGACGGTCAGGGCGAGCGCGGTGGCGAGAACGCCGGTCGCGGTGCGCGCCATACGGAGCCTGGACGGGCTGTTCATCTCACTTGCTCCCCAGCTCGACATTGGTGACCGCCGTCCCCCGCGCCACGCGCACCATCGGACCATTGCCGGACGGTGCGCCCGAGGGGTCGATGGGTTTGGCGGGAACGGTGCTGCGCTGGTAGCGCGACACGTCGGCACCGGTGGAATAGGTGGAGCGGCCATCGACCGGCCGCGCAGCGGTGATCAGCGTGTTGCCGCCATTCTCGGCATCCACCGCATCGATGTCGCCGGAGGCCAGCGCGGCTTCCAGCTCCTGCGTGTTGTCGGCAAGCGAGCGCAGGGCCAGCGACAGCGCGCCAACGGTCTGCGCGACGCTGATCTTTTCGGCCATGCGCGGCGTGACTTCCATGGTCACGTTGGAGAATGTCCGCACCACCGGATTGCCCGATTCGTCGAGGGCGTTGGTGCGTTGATCGGTCGCCAGCACGCGCAGGTTACGCAGGATGGTCTCGGAGACTTTGAGGGGCGGGCCGTCGCCGCCGCCGGGCACGCTCTGCGTGAGCACCAGGTCGACGCGGTCACCGGGGAAAACAAAACCAGCAACGCTGCTCTGCACGGAGACAGGCACTGTCACGGCGCGCATGCCGGGGCTGAGGGCTGCGGCGAGGAAGCCGCGGTCGCCCGGCTTGATCAGCGATCCCTGCGTGACCGGCTGGCCTGCCGCGATGGCGGTGCGCACGACCGCGCCGACCATCTGAGCCTCGTCGGCTTTCCCCTGAATATAATAGGCGTCCTCGACCAGTTCCTTGGGCCAGGGTTGGAAGCGATAGGCATCCGGCCCGACGATCGTCCCGACAGGCAGCGGCTTGGTCGCCACCAGCACATGCGGCATCTGCGCGGTATCGGGCATGGCCGATGCCGTTGCCTGTGGCGATCCCCCGCCGCTGGTGAACATGGACCGGGCGAGAAACGCCGCCGCCACCGCTATGATCAACGCGCCAGCAAGCAGCGCGATCTTCTTCGGTTCCATTTCGAAACTCGCCTCCAGTCGGCGGAGCCACCCCCGGCCCCAATCCGCGTGATCATTAAGTCAAATGGTTAAGATAGCGTTCGCCGAGAACCCAAAGGCCCGCGAGCGCGATGGCGACGCCGTAGGGGATCTCCGGCTGGCCGATTCGGCGCGTCGTCCGGTGGTGGACGACGGTCACGATGGTGACCAGGCCGCCGATCAGCGCCATGACGATGATGAGGGTCGACATTGCCGCCAGCGGAAGCCACAAGGCCAGCGCGCCAAGCATCTTGACGTCGCCCCCGCCCATCATGCCGAGCGCGAACAAGCCCGTGAACAGCAGGAAAACTGCGGCGGCAAGGCCGACTTGCAGCAGAACGTCAGGATAGAAGGACAGGCCATTGGCCCACCACCAGCAGGGCGCGAGCAGCGCGATGGACAGATTGAGGCGGTTGGATATGATTCGGCTGCGCAAGTCCGTCGTCGCTCCCCATATGAGGAGCAAAGCCAGCACGGCGCTGAGCGCTGTCGATATCCAGACACCCGACATGATGGGGCACGACTAGAGTGTACGCCTTACCAAAGCGTAACCACTATCTGGCGCGCATTCCCTGGCTTTGCCGGGCTGCCGCCGATTCGGAGCGGCGCCGATGACCTCGGTCGATATCCTTATCGTCGGCGGCGGTATCGCCGGGTTCAGTCTGGCCGCAGGCATAGCCGGCAGCGCTCGGGTCATTCTCATCGAGCAGGAAGATCAGCCCGGCTATCACGCGTCCGGGCGGTCGGTGGCGTTCTGGGAAGAGACCTATGGTGGTCCCGGCGTACAGCCGTTGACCAGTGCGAGCGGGCCGATGCTGGCGCGGCCGGAACCGTCATTTTCCGAGCATGGCTTTCTCTCGCCGCGCGGCGCCATCCACCTTGGCCGCCATGATCAGCAGGGGCTTGCCGACCGCTTGATCGCCGATTTCGCGAGCAGCCATGTCCAGTTCACGCGACTCGGGCGTGAGGCGGTTGCCGAGGCCGTGCCGGGCATCCGTGACGAATGGACGATCGGTGTCGCGGCCCCCTCCTGTGCGGACATCGATACCGGCGGGCTTCTCGCTGCCTATCGGCGGGCCGCACGACGCGGCGGCGTGGAAGAGCGGCTGACGAATCGGCTGCTTTCAGCGCGCCGCGAGGGCGCTGGCTGGGCTGTGGAGACCAGCGACGGGCCGCTGTCGTGCGGCATCATCGTCGATGCAGCCGGCGCCTGGGCCGATGATGTCGCCCGGCGTTGCGGCGTCGTGCCGCTGGGCATCACGCCCCTGCGCCGGACGGTCGTGCAACTGCGCTGCCCAACGGCGCCCGCGCATGTCCCGCTGGTCATCGCGCTCGATGGAAGCTTCTACTTCAAGTCGGAAGGGCAGGGGCGCTTGTGGGTGACCCCGCATGACGAAACGCCGGACGATGCACGCGACGTGGTGCCGGAAGAGCTGGATGTCGCGCGCGCGGTCGATCGGTTCATGCAGGTCACCGACTGGCCGGTCGCGGCCGTGGAGCATAAATGGGCAGGACTCCGTAGCTTCGCGCCCGACCGGCTGCCGGTCTATGGCTATGATGCGGCTGTGCCCGGCTTTTTCTGGTTCGCGGGACAGGGCGGTTTCGGCATGCAAACGGCGCCGGCCGCAGCACAGATCGGCGCGGCCACGTTGCTCGACGAGGCGCTGCCGACGGCGGTCCGGCACATCGATGCATCCATCTACGCGCCGGATCGGTTCGGGTCGTCCCGCTGAAGCCGGACCTTATTGGCTCGGCTTCAGCCTGGCGGCTTATTTGAGGGTCTGAAGATAGGCGATGACGTCGGCGCGCTTGGCATCGTCGGCAATGCCCGCGAACGCCATCTTCGTGCCCGGCATCGCCTTCATCGGCGAGCGCAGATAGGTGTTCAGCGCAGATGCCGACCAGGTAATGCCGCTGCCCTTGACGGCCGGCGAGTAATTGAACCCGGCGAGCGTGCCGGCCTTGCGGCCGACCACGCCGTGGAGCGACGGGCCAAGACCATTTTTGTCAGGCTCGACAGAGTGGCACACGCGGCATTGTGCGAACAGCTTGGCACCATTGGCGGCATCGCCCTCCGGCGCGGCAGCCGGAGCACTGGCGGGTGCCGAGGTTGCGACCTTCGCGGGGGCCGGTGCGGCCGCTGCGGTTTCCTTGGGTGCTGCGGTTTCGGCGGCAGGCTTTGTCGCTGCAGCCTCTGTCGCCCCGGCAGCCGGCGCGGGTGTCGCCGCCGCCTGATTGCTGGCTTCATTTGTGACAGGCACCACCGCCGCGTTCACGGCGTTTTCCTGCACATTGTCAGGTTCGGAAACATTGTTCTGGACCGGTTCGGCACTGCCGCCACAGGCCGAAAGCACGGCAAGGCAAGGCAGGATCAGGGCAGCGTGAGCGCGAGTCGACAGCGCGCGAAGGGTGGACATTGCAGCAACTCCCAACAATCTTTTCTGTCGTCCTCTCCAACCCTCACGGGCTTGTGCCCAAGCATCTGGCGTGGCGGACGGGCAGCGTCAACACTCAATTGTGCATTGCGATACGCCGGCCGGCTGGGCGGCAATCCGGCCGGGCTTCAGCTCTCGGGTTGACAGGGGGCAAATGATCGGGCCTTTGGAACGACTTGCAATCAGGCGCGCCGGCCACGTGGGGGTTACTATTGGCTGAGAATTCTGAGGAACCGGCAGCCATCGTCCTGCCGACGATCACCGGTGGGAGCCGGCTGGATCGCGAATATGGGTTCACCTATCGCATGATCCTCGTCGCGCGCCGTTATCGCGCGATGCTGGACGAGCGCTTGCGTCCGCTGGGCTATGGCTCGGCCCGCATGGAAGCGCTCTCGACGATCGCCCGGTCGCCGGAACCGAGTGCTCAGATTGCCATCGCCAAGCGGATCGGCATTGAAGGGCCGACCCTGACGCGGATGCTCGATACACTGGAAGCCGATGGGCTGGTGGTGCGGTTGCAGGACCCCAGCGACCGGCGCACCAAGCTGATCCAACTCACGCCGGCCGGGCAGGAGGCGCTGGATGAAATCATGGCTGTTGCCCACGCTTTCCGTGCGTCCGTGCTGGAAGGGCTGAGCGACAAGGAGATCGATCAGGTCAATGTCGTCACCGACAAGCTCATGAGATTGCTGTACGAATCTCCAATGGGCTGATTGCCCGTCGGGTCCGTTGCATCAGGCGCTGGACTTGGCATGCCGCGCTAGATAGTTGCATTGCGAACGATCTAGGGAGAGCGATCCGCATGGCAACGGGCACGAACGAGCAGGCAGCGCACGGCGCGCCGCGCATTGTGCATCTCGACAAGATAACGATGGGCGGGTTCGAGATTCCCCGGCCCGATATCGCGCATGAGTGGATCGAGCATGATTTCACCGAGCCGCAGGATGTGGCGGCTCGCCTCGCCGGCGCGCAGGTGGCGATCATCAACAAGGTGCGGCTGGACGCCGCCATGCTTGCCGCGCTGCCGGACCTCAAGCTCATTGCCGTGACGGCGACCGGGACGGACGTGGTCGACAGCGTCGCGGCCAAGGCCCGGGGCATCGAAGTGCGCAATGTGGTGGGTTACGCCGGCACATCCGTCGCCGAGCATGTGATGATGCTGATTCTCGCGCTCGCTCGCGGGCTGGTGCCGTTCCGCAATTCGGTTGTCGATGGCCAATGGGAGAATGGCCAGGCCTTTTGCGTCTTCGCTGCACCCGTGCGGGATCTTGCCGGGCAGCGGCTCGGCCTGTTCGGCAGCGGCGCGATTGCGCAGGCCGTCGCCAGCCGCGCGCAGGCGATGGGCATGGATGTTGTGTTCGCCGGGCGCCAGGGGCAGCCGGCCGGTGAGGGACGTATGGCCTTCGAGGAGGTGCTGGCGACCAGCGACATCATCAGCCTGCATTGCCCGCTGACGGACGACACGCGGCACATGCTCAACGCGCAGACGCTGGCCGGCATGAAGGCCGGTGCCGTCATCATCAACACCGCGCGCGGCGCCCTGATCGATCTCGATGCGCTGGAGGACGCGCTGGCGTCAGGCCATATCGGCGGCGCCGGAATCGATGTGGCGCCGGTCGAGCCGCCGCCACCGGGCAGCCCCATTCTGCGCCTTGCTCAACGCGACAATGTGATCGTCACGCCGCACTCGGCGTGGCTGAGCGCTCAGGCGGTGACGGAAGTGGCGCGGCGCACCGGCGAGAATGTCGCAACCTTCCTGGCGGCGCGCTAAATGGCCATGAACCGGCGCGCTTTGCTGGAGGAGGCTTTTGCCGTCGCGGTTGCGGCGTGCAAGCGGCCCGAGACGATCATTGCGGCCCTGCCGCCCCGGCCCAAAGGGCGCGTGCTCGTCATCGCCGCAGGCAAGGGCGCCGTGCCGATGGCGCAGGCGGTGGAGCAGCACTGGCCGGATGCCACCGGCCTCGCCGTGACCCGCACCGGCTATGGCGGCCCGCTCACCCGCATCGAGCTGGTCGAAGCCAGCCATCCCGTGCCGGATGCTGCAGGTCTTGCGGCGGCAGAGCGCTGCCTAGCTCTGGCTGAGAGCGCCGAGGAAGGCGATCTGCTGCTGGTGCTGCTTTCGGGCGGGGCCTCGGCCCTGCTCGCAGCGCCATCCCCGCCACTCGATCTCGCGGCCAAGCAGGCGGTGACCCGCGCGCTGGTGCGCTCCGGCGCGTCGATCGGCGAGATCAACATGGTGCGGCGCCACCTGTCGCGCATCAAGGGCGGACGCCTCGCGGCGGCTGCCTGGCCGGCGCAGGTCGTCACCCTTGCCGTCTCGGATGTGGTCGGCGATGTGCCGCAGGACATCGGCTCCGGCCCGACCGTGGGCGATGAAAGCACGGTGGCGCAGGCACAAGCGGTGCTGGCGCGCTATGGCATCGCCGATCCGGGCGGCTGGAGCGAATCGGTCAAGCCGGATGATCCCCGCCTGGCGGGAAGCCGGTTCGACGTGGTCGTCCGCCCTGATGACGCGCTGGATGCCGCCGCCGCATTTTTGCAGGCGCAGGGTTATGAACCGGTCATTCTCGATCGGGAGGCCCATGGCGATGCGCGCGAAGTCGCGCGCCGTCATGCCCAGACCGCGATCCTGGCGCATAATCGCACCCAACGCTGCGCGCTGCTCTCGGGCGGCGAATTGACGGTGACGGTTGCCGGCCACGGGGTCGGTGGTCCCAATCAGGAATATGCGCTGGAGCTGGCCGGGCAGATCGCCGACCATCCCGGCGTCGCCGCGCTGGCCGCCGATACGGACGGGGTGGACGGCAACCGGGATGTCGCGGGCGCCTATGTCGATGGCGAAACCGGCTTTGCGCTGGACGAGGCCGGCATCGATGTTGAGGCGGTGCAGGCCGCCAACGATGCCGGGGGTGCTCTTGGTCAGGTGGGTGCGCTGTTCACGCCCGGACCGACGCTCACCAACGTCAACGACTTGCGGATCATCCTGGTCGATCCTTGACGGCTCGACATCGCAAGCATTGAATTTGCAAATCATTTGAATCGGAATTAATAGAAGCTGCACAAACATGTGAGACGGGAGAGGTGCGATGGACGTCAGGAGGCTGCATCTGATTTTTGGCGCCGAATTGTCCGGCCCCGACCTGTCGCAAGTCCCAGACCAAGCGCTGATCGATCTCGTCGAACGCCTGATGGACGAGCATGTCGTGCTGTGCATCCGCGGCCAGGGGCATATCACGGATGAGGAGCATCTGCGCTTTGCCCGTGCCTTCGGCCCGCTCGAACTGCCCGGCATGTATCGCCCGGATGAGCCGCGCAGGATGGCTTATGGTCTCTACGATGCCTCCAATCTCGACGTGAACGGTGAGATCGTGGACCGCGAATCGCTGCGGGCCAAGTTCGCCAAGGGCAATGAGATTTTCCACGCGGACAGCAGCTTCAACGACATGCCGAGCAAATGGTCGATGCTGCGCGGTGTGATCGTCCCGCCGGAGCGCGGCGACACCGAGTTCGTGGATCTGCGCCATGTCTACGATGAACTTCCGCAAGCGATGAAGAACCGCATCGAGACTCTTGTTGCCGAGCACAGCTTTGCGGCCAGCCGCATCAAGGGCGGCGCCAGCCCCGAGGAAGCGGCCCGTATCCGCGAGATCATGCCGGGCGCGATGCAGCCGATGGTGCGAATTAGTCCCTCGGGTCGCAAGAGCCTGTTCGTGGGCAGCCATGCGTTCCGCGTCGAGGGGCTGAGCGATGCCGAGGGCATGGCCCTGATCGACGAATTGATCGCCTTCGCCAGTCAGGAGAAGTTTATCTACGCGCACAAATGGCGCCAGGGCGACCTGCTGATCTGGGACAATCGCTATGCGCTGCACCGTGGGACTGCGTTCGATTATGCGCGCTACAAGCGCGATTTGCGCCGTGCCAACGTCAATGAATATGGCGAGGAGCGCAGCGCGATCACCGCGCCGTTGCGCGCCATTTCAAATTGAGGAGCGCCCGCCGGGTTGAACCGAAGGGCAAAGGCGACGGAAATGCTTGCATTGCTCCATGAAAAGCTGCAAGATAGTTAGGTAGCTAATTACATTGCTGAAGATCGAAGGCTGCTCGGCGCAAAGCCGTCATCGTTTCATTCGGTTTTCAGGCGAGAGGAGCAGGCCCATGGATTATCCGCTGATCAGTTGTGACGATCACCTCGATCTCAATCAACTTCCCACCGATCTCTGGACGAGCCGGCTGCCCGACCATCTGAAGGATCGCGGCCCCAAGGTCGAGATGGTCGATGGCCGCGCCGCCTGGATGAGCGACGGCAAGAGCCTGGGCGGCTGGTCCGGTGCGCCGAGCACGATGACCGGTCCCAAGCCGATCTTCACCGCCCTGGATCGCGGTGGCATTGTCGATCAGACCGAGCGTCGCCCTGCGGTCGCCGAACTGCGACTGGCCGACATGGATCGGGATGGCGTGTATGCGCATGTCATATTCGGCCCGGTCACCTCGCTCGATTTCGACGATAAGGAACTGCGCGACGCCTGCTACGGCGCCTATAATGAATGGCTCAAGGAGTTCTGTTCCGCCGCTCCTGACCGGTTGATCGGCGTGCCGATGCTGCCGCCCGAGCCGGAAGCGGCCGTCGCGATGCTGCAGAAGATCGTCGATCTGGGCGGTTTCAAGCAGGCCAATCTGCAGATCGCCATGGCCCAGCCGCGCCTTGAGGACGAGCGCTGGGAGCCGCTGTGGACCATGCTGGAGGAGAATAACATCATTCTCTCCTTCCATGTGACCGTGTTCCCGAGCGTCAGCCGCGCGTTCGACAAGTATAAGGGCAGCCCGGGCGCCACCTTCCTGCATGTGAAGATGTTCATCGAGCAGTTCATGGATCCGTTTGTGGACCTGTTTGCTTGGGGCATTCTCGAGCGGCACCCCGGCCTCAAGATCGTCATCGCAGAGAGCGGCATCGGCTGGCTGCCCTGGGTGATCGAGGAACTGGATTATCGCCACTGGCGCCTGTGGGAAGCCGAAGAATTCTGGAACGCGCGCGGCGGCATTCCGCACAAGATGAAGCCGTCCGAGCTGTTCAAGCGGCAGGTCTACGGCACGTTCCAGCAGAGCCCCACGGCAATCGCGCTGCACAAGTTCTATGGTGAGGACAAGCTGCTGTGGGCGACGGACTATCCGCACCCGGACAGCATCTGGCCGAACAGCCGCAAGGTGCTGGCCGAGTTCACCGAGGGCGCCGATCCGGCGCTGGTGCGAAAGATTGCCTATGAGAATGCCGCCAAGCTCTATGGGCTGGACATTCCGGCCCGCGTCGACGCGATTGCCGCTGAGTAAGCGCGCAATTCGCTGTGAGATAGGAAAAGGGAGGGCGCGCGCTCTCCCTTTTTTCATGGCCAGCCTGAGGCAGCGTTAGGTAGGCTGCGGCACTACGCGCGCGATGAACCGCGCAACCTCGCGCTCGATTTCCCTGTTCTCCGGCACCTCGCCCCAACCGAACCCGGCGTGCGGCATCGCTTCCCACACATGTAATTCGGCATCGACGCCCGCCTCTCGCAATTTGCGGTGGAAGAGCACGGAATTGGACAGGAAGAGATCGCGCGTTCCAGTCTGCACCAGTGTCGGCGGAAAGCCGCTGGTGAAATCGCCGAAGAGCGGGGAGAGATAGG
This sequence comes from Sphingobium sp. B2D3C, assembly GCF_025961835.1. Lineage (NCBI taxonomy): Bacteria > Pseudomonadati > Pseudomonadota > Alphaproteobacteria > Sphingomonadales > Sphingobiaceae > Sphingobium > Sphingobium sp. B2D3C. Next base: position 3,258,165 of record NZ_JAOQOK010000001.1, read on the forward strand.
GCTGCGTGAGGTCATGGCCGTTGGCGTAGAGCGCGTTGCACTCCGGCAGCCCGCGCTTGAGCACCACATCCAGCCCTTCATTGGTAAGGAAGCTGTCACCCGACTCGGTCAGATCGACTTCGGGCGTCAGCAGCACGAGACCGGCGGGGAGCGGCAGGCCCTGATCGCGAATCATCAGCGTCACAGCCGCGGCGAGATTGCCGCCGGCGGAACTGCCGCCAATCACGATGCGGCGCGGATCGGTCCCGGCCTGCAACGCCCGATATACCGCAAGGCAATCCTCCGGCGCAGCCGGGTAAGGGTGGTCGGGCGGCATACGATAATCCACCGAAACGACCCGGTAGCCCAGCGCCGCTGCCTGCCGGGCGCCGGTCGCCTTGGCAAATGCGCCACCGCCGAAGACAAAGGCGCCGCCATGAATGAAGAGATAGACCGGACCATCATTAGCTGTTCCGGCATCCGGCACGCAATCATGGCAGGTCACGCCGGCGATCTGCACCGTGTCGATGGTCACCGGTAGCGCGGCGAGCATGGCTTGCGCCATCGGCTCCCACATGGCGTTGCTGGCCGCCAGCCGTTCCCGCCAGCCTGCCAGATCGGTCGCGGCAGGCCAGTTCGTCGCCGGCGTGGCGGCGCCTTCGATCAGCGCTTGCCGGGCTTGGGGGCTGATCGTCCATGGCGGCGGGATGTCCCGCGCCGGGAGCTTCACGCTGGTCTGGCCGCCCTCTTCGTTCGTCATATTCTCTGCCCCTAGTGACGCCTGCCGTCGGGTTCAGACGGTCACAACGATCTTCCCGATTTGCTGGTTCGATTCCAGATAGCGATTGGCTTCCACGATCTCGCTGAACGGGAAGGTGCGCGCGATCACCGGTTTGAGCTTGCCCAGCTTCAATCCCAGCAGGATGTGCTCCTGCGCGCGCTTGTACCGCTCGGGGTGGTTCCAGATTTCCGAGGCGACCCAGCCGCGCATTGACAGGCCTTTGAACGCCATATTCCAGTGTGGATAGGGGGTCGGCTGTTCGGACAGGCCGCCATAGATGAACAGAATGCCGCGTTCGGCCATCGCGCTGGTGAGCGTCTGCACATAGGGCCCCTGCACCGGGTCGAACACCAGCCGCGCGCCTTTGCCGTCGGTGATCTGCATCACGGCCTCGACCAGATCCGTCTCCCCGGTCGCGATGACATGGGCGGCCCCGTGCGCCTTAAGCGCCTCGGCCTTGTCGCTGGTGCGCGTGGCCGCAATCGAGACGGCGCCGGCCCAGTTGGCGAGCTGAATCGCAGCGAGACCGACACTGCTGGAGGCTGCGGGGATGATGACATAATCGCCGATGCCGGCCTTGCCGACCTCGATGATCGCATAGGCTGTCATATACTGCATCCACACTGCTGCAGCCTGCGCGGCGCTGAGCCCGGGTGGTGCGTGCAGGAGGCAGCGGGCCGGCACGATCGCCTGCTCGGCCCAGACGCCATATTGGCCGAGCGGATACATGGGCAGAGCACAGACCCGATCACCGACGGCGAAGCCGGACACGCCATCGCCCAGAGCTTCGATGATGCCGCAGGCCTCATAGCCGATCAGCGTCGGCAATGTCGGCTTGGTGGGATAGCGCCCTGCGCGGAACATCGCTTCGGAGCGGTTGAGGCCAATGGCTTCGACCCTGATTCGCACCTCACCAGGGCCGGGCGCGCCGACCGCGATCTCGTCGAAACGGAGCACGTCAGGCGGCCCCAGTTCATGCACGCGGACGACCTTTGCCATCTGTTCTCTCCTGTTGCGGTCAGCTCCGCCGTCTCAAAGCGGTTCGTCGAGCGGCTGCTGCTCGTCGTAGATCGGGTTGTACATGAGCGTTCCGAACTGGGCGACGAGATTGGCGCGGGCCTCGTTCGGCGCTTCCACCGGAATGGCACGGACCAGCGCCTTGTTGCGCGCTTCGATCCCGCGCTGGAACTCCGGGTGGGTCATGATGAACAGGTCGCGGCGGCGAATGCCGCGCAGCACGCGCTCACCCACTTCCTCGCTGGACATGAACAGGCTTGGGTCGAAGCCGGGTGCCGGCCGCGCATCCTTCTTCGCGCCGACGGCCTCGGGGGCCGGGGGCGGCGCATCGTTGCGCAGATGCTCGGGGCGGGTGGCGTTGGTTGTGCTGCCGAGCTGGGTCTGCACCGGGCCGGGGAAGAAGACCGAGGCGCCAAGCGCGGTGCCGCGCAGATCGGTGGCGAGGCTTTCGAACATGCCGGCCACGCAGAACTTGGCAGCGCAATACAGGCCGGCATTGCCGACTGCAGAAAAGCCGCCGGTCGAGGATGTGACGACGATCTGCCCTTCTTCGCCATGCTTGAGCATCCGCGGCAGCATGGTAACGAGCCCGTTGACGACGCCGCCGACGTTGACGGACATGTTGAAGTCCCAGTCCTTGTAGGTCGCCGTCAGCATAGAGCCGGTGACGCCCACGCCGGCGTTGAGCGCCAGCACATGGATATTGCCGAACTGCGCCTCGGCTTCATCGGCGGCGCGGGCCCAGCCATCGCGGTCTGCGACATCCAGCTTGATAGCGTGAACGGCCAGATTGGTCTTGGCAAAGCCTTCCATCGCCTGATCGAGCGCGTCCTGACGGATATCGGCGATGATGACCCGCATCCCCGCTTCGCCGAAGGCCTTTGCCATGCCCCAGCCCATGCCGCTCGCGCCGCCGGTGATGAAGGCCGTCTTGCCACTCACGTTCAACATCAGATCACCTCTCCTCAATCCGCCTGCTCATGCGGGATGGCACGGCCCTATCGAGATCAGAATGACTAAGTCCACAAAAAAGCGGCGGCGCGTGCTTGGCGTGGCTGCGGCACGCAACGCGGATGTCCAATAAGCCGGCGGTAGGCGCGGGGCCGATCCTGCTCGCAGCAAGTCGGCGGTTTGTTGATTAGGTCTTTCCGCCGGATGCCGCGCGCGATCAGCGCACGCGGTTCACGCGCACAGCTGCCTGCCGCCCGACTTGCATCAGATAGCTGCCGAGCGCGCCCTTGCGGATGGTGACCGAGTCCTGGGGGGCGGGCGGCTGGAAGGCGGTCATCCGCTCGGTCATCCGCCAGACGGCCCCGTCTGCGAGCGTGACCTGCCACAGCCCCGGGCCGATCTCGCGCACGCTTGCCAGGGTGGCGCTCGTTTCCTTGTCCTCCTGCGATGCGCGCGGCTGGCGCGTGGCGCGCTCCACCTGCTCGGCGCCAAAGCCGGTCGTTGCGGCCGGAGCAGCCGGTGCGGGCGTGGGCGTGCGGCTCGCACTGACGGAGCCGGCCGTGCCCGGCACAGGCGCGGGAGAAGAGGCGCCGCCTTGCGGCTGATTATACTGCGCCACCGAATCGTAGCAGGCGAGGCGGGCTTCCGTGGACCCAATTCTCGCGCAGGTCGCCAACTGGTCGTTCAGGCTGCCCTGCGCTTGGGCCACGCCGCTCAGTCCGGCTGCGACGATGATGAAGGCGCTGACTGCCGCCACGGATTTGCTGATCACCGGTCCTCTCGCTCCCACATATCTTGTCTTCTCATGACGCGGTCGTCCGCGTGGCGAAAATCTTACTACGCCATCTATTGCGGGTCTAACGATTTTACGGATCGCTCGGGGATGACGATCATGTCTGATTATTTTGCATAAACATTGACCGCTGCTCGAAAATGCGATGAATCTGGCCGAATCACGCGAAAGGTGGGTCTTTGGGGATCGGTCATCATGAATAAGGGGCGCGCGGCGCTCGGTTCGGTCCGGGCGCGCATCAGCAGGGCTTCGATTATCAGCGCCGGGCTGGCCCTGTTGGGCCGGTCGGGCCTGGACGGCTGCACTCTGCAGGCCGTCGCTGCCGACCTTGAAGCCGATCCGGCCGAAATCGAAGAGCATTTCGCGAGCGACGATCAACTTCTGACGGCGTTGGCGCAGGATATGGTGCGTGCTGCCGAGGGCGGCGCGGCAGGCCCGGGCTGGCGCGGTCGCCTTGCCTTGCGCGCGCAGACCAGCCGGGTCGCTATGCTCTCCAGTCGCGATGGCGCCAGGCTGTTCGCGCATGTCGCCTCGCGCTTTCCTCTCGCGGTCGGGACGCCGGACGCGGTTGCGCCCTTGTGCGAGGTCGGCCTCGCGCTCGATGAAGCTCGCGTGATCGCGCAGGCGCTCGAGCATTTCGTAATTGGGTGGACGCTGGTCGAGCAGGCCCGCGCCGAACCATCGGGACCGGACAGTTCCTTCGATCGCCAGCTGGATGTCCTGCTCGACGGCATCGACGTCGATGCCTCGTCACCGGCGCCCGGGCCGCGGGACGAGCGTCAGGCCCGGTTCCAGTCCAAGCTCTGGGTCTTTCTGCGCAATGCCCGGGAGAGCGCGAATATCTCCTTCGCCCGCACGGCGCATATCAACGAGCTGGACCGGCGGATCCTGCTGCTCCTTCATGTCCAGGGCGGCATGACCCTCGCGCAGATTTCCCTGGCCTGCGGTGTCGACAAGGCGCAGATCAGCCGTGCGATCAAGCGCATGGGCGAGGTCGCCCTGCTGCTGCGCAGCGGCATCCGCAGCCCCATCCGGCTTAGCCCGAGCGGCAAGCAGCTGGCGGATCGCCTGCAGCGCCATGCCGAGCTGCGCAATCGGGAGCTCACCTTCGGCATCAGCGACGAGGAGCTTCAGACGCTCTCCGGAGTGCTGGACATGCTGCTGACCCGCGCCATCGCCCTGTTCGAGCAGGAGCGAAAGCAGGCGGCAAGCAATCAGCGGCCCGAGACCGTGGCATTTCAGGATCTCGTCGATGAAGGCCTGCCGGACGAAAACGGTGTCGCGGCGGACCGCTCACGCGTGTTGCCGCCGTTCGTCACTCTGTGCTCCTACATGCTGCGCGGCGGTGCCCTTGCCCATAAGCGCCAGACCAGCCTGTCGAATTTCGAGACCTGGGTCATGGCGGAAATCTGCCGCAATCCGCCGATCAGCTGGCCCCAGCTGGTGCTGGCATTGGCGCGCGACCAGAGCCAGGCGGGCCGCACCGTCAATCATCTCATCGAGATCGGCCTGATCGAGCGGACCGGACGCCCGGGACGCCGCCACGGCTTCTTCGGTCCGACCGAGAAGGGACGCGCGGTGAGCCAGATCATTGAGGAGACAGCGGTTCGGCGCAGCGAGTTCCTGTTTCAGGGCATCCCTGCCGACCAGCTCGACAGCTTCCTGACGACATTCGATGCGCTGACGCACAATGCCGAAGTCCAGCTCGATCGGGAGCGGGCGATCCAGGAAATGGATCGGGATTGAAGGCCTCCGCCCGGCCTGAAATCGTTCAGGCCTAGTCGGGCAGCGGAATGAACTCGCGCTCGCCGGGCACGATGTCGAATCGGCCCTGCCGCCAGTCGTCCTTGGCCTGTTCGATGCGATCGCGGGAGCTGGACACGAAGTTCCAGTAGATGTGCCGTGGCCCATCCAATGGCTCGCCGCCGACCAGCATGATGCGGGTCGGGCCATTGGCGCGCAGGACGATCTCGCTGTCCGGCTTGAAGATCACCAGTTCGCCGGTGTTGAAACCGCCGCTCTGGCCTTCCACCGCCAGCCCGCCCGAGATGACATAGACTGCCCGTTCGATATGGTCGGTACGCAGCCGGTAGCGCGCGCCGTCCTGGAGCGTGACGTCGGCGTAGAGCATGTCCGAGAAGGCCTGCACCGGCGAGGTCAGCCCGTCGCTGCTCCCCGCGACGACGCGGATGCGCACGCCCTCCGCCTCCGTTTCGGGAATCGTGTCGGCGGGGTGATGGAAGAAAGCCGGATCGACCTCTTCCTTCGCTTGCGGCAACGCGACCCAGGTCTGGAGGCCGAACAACGGCCCGCCTGCGGCGCGGGTATCATCGGCGCTGCGCTCGGAATGGACGATGCCGCGGCCCGCCGTCATCCAGTTGACGGCGCCGGGACGGATTGGCTGCACCTTGCCCAGCGAATCGCGGTGGAGGATTTCGCCCTCCAGCACATAGGTCACCGTGGCGAGGCCGATGTGCGGATGGGGGCGGACGTCCAGGCCCTCACCGGCAGAAAAGGTCGTCGGGCCGAATTGGTCGAAGAACACGAAGGGGCCGACCATCCGGCGATGGGCCGATGGCAGCGCGCGCCGGACCTGAAAGCCGTCGCCCAGATCCCGCACGGGCGGCAGGATGATCATGTCGACACTGTCGATGCCGGTCTGGCGCAAGGTCATCGGGTCTGCTCCTTCAGATAGACTGGTTCATATCCTTATGCAGAATGACCCGCTCCGTTCCCGGCCGTCTGCCGGCCCGTTCAGGCCAACCCGCTTAGGCCAGGCGGGTCATCCAGCCATGCTGGTCCGGCTTCTGGCCGAGTTGCACGCCGACCAGCGCCTCGCGCAGCGCGCGGGCCACCTCGCCGCCATTGCCATTGCCGATGATGAAATCGCCTTGGGTCGAGCGCACCTCGCCGATGGGCGTGATGACGGCAGCGGTTCCGCAGGCGAACGCTTCCTTCAGCTTGCCGCTCTTGGCGTCGGCCATCCACTGCTCGAAACTGTAGGGCTCTTCCTTCACCGTGTAGCCGGCATCCTCTGCGACGAGCCTCAGCGAATCGCGGGTGACGCCGGGCAGGATCGAACCGTTGAGCGGCGGGGTGATGATCGTGCCTTCATTGAACACGAACATGATGTTCATGCCGCCCAGTTCCTCGATCCATTTGCGCTCGACCGCGTCGAGGAACAGCACCTGGTCGCAGCCATGCTCGATGCCGACGGATTGCGGCTGCAGGCTCGCGGCATAATTGCCGCCGCACTTGGCAGCACCGGTGCCCCCGGGGACCGCGCGGACATAATCATGGCTGACCCACAGCGTCACGGCCGACTTGCCGCTCTTGAAATATCCGCCGACCGGGGACGCGATCACGCAATAGACATATTCGCGCGCCGGGCGGACGCCGAGGAAGGCCTCGCTGGCGAACATGAAGGGGCGCAGGTACAGGCTGCCCTTGTCCGCATCCGGCACCCAGTCGATGTCCGCCGCGACCAGCTTGCGGATGCTCTCGATGAAGAGATCCTCCGGCAGATGGGGCATGGCGAGGCGGGTCGCGCTCTGGTTGAAGCGGGCGGCGTTGGCCTCCGGGCGGAAGCTTGCGATGGACCCGTCGGGCAGGCGATAGGCCTTGAGCCCCTCGAAAATCTCCTGCGCATAATGGAGCACGGCGGCTGCCGGATCGAGCGGGATGGGCTGGCGCGGACCCAGTACGGCATCATGCCAACCCTGTCCCTCGGTATAGCGGATCGTCACCATATGATCGGTGAAGAGCGTGCCGAAACCGAGCGTGGCCATGGCGGCAACACGGTCCTCGGGCGAGGTGGGGGTGGCGAGCGGCTGGGTCGTGAAGTCCAACATGCGAAATCTGTCCATTGAGGGTGGATGGGTTCAGGTGGGGCAGGCGGTATCAGGATAAACGCAGGCTGTCATGCCCCCGCGCGTCCGCTTGTGGCATCGGTGCCGCGCCGTTGCAGGCGCGCCGCGGTCAGCCCAGCCAGAACAGGGCAGCGCCCGCCAGCGAGGCGAGCAGGGACGCAAAGAGCGGGGCGGATGCGACGATGCCATTGCGTCCCCCGGCCAGTACAAGCGCCATCACGCCTTTGACGGCGGTATTGGCGAAGACCGGCGCGGCGAGGATGAAGCCCGCCGTGGCATTGTCGAGCGTTTGTGCGGGCAGGCCGGCAAGGGTGAGCACCGCCGCGTCCACATCCATGAAGCCGGTGAGGCCGATGACAACCGCGATGCCTTCGTCGCCCCAGACATCCAGCGCCCAGCGCGCGACCAGCGAGAAGACCGCGACGAAGCCCGCCAGCATCAGCGCCGGGCCAAAATCAAAGGGATTGCCGAGCTTCACCGGTGCCCCATCCGGCGAATCGTCGCGGCGCCAGACGAGCAGGGCCATGATGGCAGAGACGACCAGCGCCGGCGCCAGCACCAGCGCGAGCGTGGGCAGGGCGCGGGGCACGAGGATGGCAGTCAACACCTGCACGCGCACGAACATGACGATGGTGGCGATGGCGATGCCAGCGGTCAGCACGCCGCGTAATTCCGGCTCGGTGCGCAGGCGGCGGGCGTACCAGGCCGTCACCGCCGTGGACGAGACGATGGCGCCGGTCAGCGCCATCATCAATACGCCCCGGCTGCTGCCGAACCGGCGCGCGACGACATAGCCAGCGAAGGAGAGCCCGGCGACCAGCACCACCACCATCCAGATCTGGCGGGGGTTCCAGGCATCATAGGGGCCATAATTGGCATCGGGCAGCAGCGGCAGGACGACGAGGGCGACCAGCGCGAAGCGGGCAACGCCCTCAATCTCGCCTTCCGTCAGCCCGCGCAGCAGGGCGTGCATCGAGTGGCGGGCGCTCAGCAGCACGAAGGCCGCGCCCGCCGCCGCCAGAGCGATGGCTGCCGATAGCGCCACTGCGGCATAGCCAATGGCAAAGGTCAGGAGCGCCGCGACAATCGTGGTGGCGGAAAGCTGGTCGTCGCGAATCGCCTGGCCGAAACCGATGAGCAGCGCGCCGACCACGCCAAGCGCCATGATCGCGGCGATCATCTCCGGCAGGAGCGCAGACAGGCCACCGGCAAAGCCGATCAAAGCGAAGGTGCGGAACCCCGCCACCCGTTGCCCGGCCTGCTTGTCGCGCTGAGTCCAGCCTCGTTCGAGGCCGATCAGAAGGCCGGCGGCGAGAGCGGCGAGAAGCCCGAGCAGCGATGGAGATAGAGCAAGGCTCATGGTCAGAGCGTCAGCAGGCGGATGTCGGGCCCAGCCGCCGCGAGAAAGGCAATGGGGCCAGTGATCTCGATACGGGAGTCAAGGCTGTCCGCCGCCACGCCCGCCATGGCAAGGCCGCTCTGGCAGAGGCTGATCGCCACGCCTTCATCCAGCGCATCATCCAGCAATTGCGCGAGCGTCGGCTCCCCAGCTGCAGTCCAGGCGGCGTCCTGCGGTGCGCGGATCGGGGTGCGCAACAGGGCAGCCGCCTCGCCTTGCAGGAAGATGCGGGCCGCACTTCCCAGGGCGACCTCTGCCCGCGCGAGCGACAGGGCCGCGCGCAATCGGGCCGGATCGGCGCTGACGACGACGAGAGCGAGAGGCGGCCGCGCGCTCATGCGCAGGCCAGCGCGGCCTTGCAGGCCGGGTCCGGCGGAATGGCCATGGTCCGCAGGCGACGGGCCAGCAGATCGAAGACAATGAGCTTGCCGGTCGCTGTTTCACCGAAGGGCACGAGGGCGCGAATGACCTCCAGCGCCGCCATCGATCCGATGATGCCGGTCAACGCCCCGACAATGCCTTCCTCGGCGCAGGTGCGGGCGGGGTCGGTGCGGGTTTCCCCGACCAGGCAACGATAGCAGGGCTGGCCGGCCTCCCATCCCCGCCAGACACCGATCTGCCCCTCGAACTGGCCGACAGCGGCGCTTACCAGCGGAATGCGCAGCCGGGTCGCGGCGTCCGAGACGGCGAGGCGCGTTTCGAAATTGTCGCAGCCATCCAGAATGATGTCGGCATCGCGCAGCAGCGTCTCCGCATTGTCGGCATCCAGCGCAGTGTTGATCGGGATGGCGTAACAATCCGGGTTGAGCCGGCGCACCGCGTCACGCGCGGCTTCCGCCTTCGGACGACCGATGTCGTTGCTCTCGAACAGGATCTGCCGCTGCAGGTTGGAGAGGCTCACCGTATCATGATCGATGATCCGCAGGGTGCCGATGCCGGCCGCAGCCAGATAGGCGATGGCCGGGCAGCCGATGCCGCCCGCCCCGATGATCGCGACATGCGCGCCGGTCAGCCTTGCCTGCCCTGCGCCGCCGATCTCGCGCAGCACGATGTGGCGGGCATATCGCTCAAGCTGATCGTCGGTGAAGTCCATCAGTGCGTGTAGGTCAGACCGTGCGGACGCCGGTGGAGCCGAAACCGCCCGCACCGCGCGCCGTATCATCGAGCGTCGCGACCTCGACCATGCGCGCGACCTGCACCGGCGCCACGATCAACTGGGCGATCCTGTCGCCGCGCTTGATCTCGAAATCATCCTCGCCAAGGTTGACCAGGATCACCTTCAATTCGCCGCGATAATCGCTGTCGATCGTGCCGGGCGTGTTCGGCAGCGTGATTCCATGCTTGAGCGCCAGCCCGGACCGGGGGCGCACCTGCACCTCGAACCCCTCGGGAATGGCGAGGGCGAGGCCGGTGGCCACCGCATGGCGGGCCATGCTCGGCAGCGTTACATTCTCGGCGGAGACCACGTCCATGCCGGCCGCGCCGGCGGTGGCATAGCTGGGCAATGGCAGGTCTTCGCCATGGGGCAGGCGCTTCACCGCAATGTCAACGAGCGGACAGTTCATCGGAAATCCTTTCAATCAGCCGCGTGGCGACAAGGGCTTTGGGCATGTCCGGCCAGTCTTCGACGCCCTGCGCCGTGACCAGATGGACGCTGTTATGCGATCCGCCCATGACATCGCCGGACACGTCATTGGCGACGATCCAGTCCGCGCCCTTGCGCTGGCGCTTGGCGATAGCGTGGTCGACGACAGTTTCGGTCTCGGCCGCGAAGCCGACGAGCAGGGCGGGGCGCTGGACGTGGCGCGCCAATGTCGCGAGGATATCGGGATTCTCGGCCAGCGCGAGCGGGGCAGGCGTGCCCGAGCCATCCTTCTTGATCTTCTGGCCGGCCTCGTCGGCGGCGCGCCAATCGGCCACTGCTGCGACCAATATGGCAATATCGGCCGGCAGCGCAGCCTCCACGGCGGCCTGCATCTCCCGCGCGGTCTGCACGTCGACGCGGGTGACGCCACGCGGCGTGGGCAGGCTGACCGGTCCGGCGACGAGCGTCACGCGCGCGCCCGCCTGTGCGGCGGCGGCGGCAATCGCAAAGCCCTGCTGCCCGGAGGATCGATTAGCGATGTAGCGCACCGGGTCGATCGGCTCATGTGTGGGGCCGGCGGTGACCAGCACATGGCGGCCGAGCAGATTGGCGTGGCTGAGGTCGGGCGCGTGGATCGTGCGGCTGGTGTCGGTCAGCAGCGCGGCCGGTGACGGCGCCTCTGCCAGCAGCCGCTCGATTTCCTGCACGATGGCGGCCGGCTCGGGCAGGCGACCCTTGCCCCACTCGTTGCAGGCCATGGCGCCAACGTCAGGCTCCATCACATGGATGCCATCGCCGCGCAGCGTGTCGAGGTTTCGCTGGGTGGCCTTGTGGTGCCACATCCGCACATTCATCGCGGGCACGGCGAGCACCGGCTTGTCGGTGGCGAGCAGCACGGTCGTGGCGAGATCGTCAGCGATGCCCGATGCCATCTTGGCGAGGATGTTGGCGGTTGCCGGCGCGACGACGATCAGGTCGGCCTCGCGGCTGAGCTGGATATGGCCGATCTCGCGCTCCTCCTTGAGATCGAACATGTCGCCATAAACATGATCCTCGGTGAGCACGCCGAAGGAGAGCGGCGTCACGAACTGGGTGGCAGCGTCGGTCAGTACGGCGCGCACGGCGAGGCCCTTGCCCTTGAGCAGGCGCACCAGTTCCAGCGCCTTGTAGGCGGCGATCCCGCCGGAGACGATGAGGAGGATCCGCTGGGTCATGATGGTTCCATAGCGGCTGGGCGCCGGTCCGGCTAGCGGCTCGGCAGGGGCGGGATGTCAGCCAAGGAGCGCCATGGCACCCGCGCCGGCCGCTGCTGCGAGAATTGCCACGCCCGCATAGCGCCAGAACCAGCCGACCTTCACCTGCACCAGCTTCACCGCCGGCAAGGGCGGCGGAGGCGGGGCGCCGCCCGGCTCGGGATAGGCTTCCTCCAGCCGCCGGACGAGGCCGGGCAGGCGGCGGATTGTGTCCACCGTTTCGTGGATCGAATCGGCGAGCTTGGCTTCGGGCCCGAGTTCGTCGCGCAGCCAGCTTTTCACATAGGGGCCGGAGACGTCCCACATGTTGATCGTCGGGTCGAGCATGGTCGCCACGCCTTCGACCATGACCATCGTCTTTTGCAGCAGCAGCAGATGGGGCTGGGTCTGCATGTCGAAATCGCGGGTGATGGCGAACAGGCCGTCCAGCATCTGGCCGACGGAGAGTTCACTGACCGGCTTGCCGCGCATCGGTTCGCCCACGGCACGCAGGGCGGTCGCGAACTCGGCGACATTGTGGTGGGCCGGCACATATTGCGCCTCGAAATGGATTTCCGCCACGCGGCGATAGTTACCGGTGATAAGACCATAGAGGATCTCGGCCAGCCATAGCCGCGCGCGCCGGTCGATCCGCCCCATGATGCCGAAGTCGATGGCAACGATGGTGCCGTCGGCCTGCACGAACAGATTGCCCTGGTGCATGTCGGCATGGAAGAATCCGTCCGCGATGGCTTGGCGCAGGAAGGTGTTGACCAGCCGCGCCGCCAGATCGCTCAGGTCATGCCCGGCCGCGACCAGCGCCGCGCGGTCGCTGATCTTGATCCCGTCGATCCATTCGAGGGTCATCACCCGGCCGTTGGTGCGATCCCAGTCGATCTGTGGGATGCGATAGCGGGGCACGGCGGACATGGCCTCCGCCAGCTCCGATGCAGAGGCTGCCTCGCGGCGCAGGTCCAGTTCGCGCGCTGTCCAGCGCTTGAGATTGGCGACGACCAGACGCGGGCGGAGGCGGGAGGCTTCGCCGCCCAGTTGCTCCAGATGCGCCGCAGCCCATTCATAAGTGTCGATGTCGCGGTTGAACCGCTCGCGAATGCCGGGGCGCAGCACCTTGATAGCGACCGCGCGGCCGTCCGTCGTCACGGCACGATGCACCTGCGCGATGGAGGCAGCGCCGACGGCCTGCTCATCGACGCTGGCGTAGATCGAGTCGAGCGGTCGCCCGAAGCTTGCCTCGATCTCGGCGCGAATCGCGGAGAAGGGTACGGGCGGCAGGGCATCCTGCAGCGAAAGCAGGTCACGGGCGGCATCGTCGCCGACCAGATCGGGCCGCGTCGCCAGCGATTGGCCGAGCTTGATCGCCGCCGGGCCAATGGTCTGAAACGCCTCGCCATATCGCGGTATCTGCGGGGCACCAGTAACGATGCTCGTTATGCGGGCAAAGCGGCGGATCGACGGCGGAGTGTTGGGATCTCGTGCGATGCCGCGGAGCGCGCCATGCCGGGCAAGAGTGAGGCCCCATTTGCCTAGACGCCAAAGGTGCGTGATGTGAGCCGTCACCGCTCAGCCCTGCATGCTCGGTGAGTTGGTGGAGCCTGTACCAGCCTCATGCCTTCCATCCAGAATGAATGGCGACGAGGCCGCCCATGATCGGCTCGGCCTTCGCCTGCACGAAGCCCGCCTCCTCGATCATGCCCTTGAACTTCGGCATGTCCGGGAAGCGGCGGATGGATTCGATGAGATAGCGGTAGCTCTCCGCATCGCCGGCGATCATCTTGCCCAGCTTGGGCACTAGCTTGTGCGAATAGGCGTCATACACATCGCCGAAGCCCGGCCAGGTGGTGCTGGAAAATTCCAGGCAGAAAAAGCGCCCGCCATATTTGAGCACGCGATGCGCCTCGCGCAGCGCGGCCGGGATATCGGTCACATTACGGATGCCGAACGCGATGGTGTAGGCATCGAAGCTGCGATCGCCGAAGACCAGCTGCTCGGCATTTTGCGGCTGCCAGACCAGGCCCTCGATGCCGCGCTTCTGCGCCCGCGTCATGCCCACGGCGAGCATATCCTCGTTGATGTCGCTCACCGTCACGTGCGCGCCATGCTTGGCCATGCGGAAGGCGATGTCGCCGGTGCCGCCGGCCATGTCGAGAATCGCCTCGTCCTTGCGCGGCTTCACGCGGCGGACGAACTGGTCCTTCCACAGCCGATGCATACCGCCGGACATCGCATCGTTCATGATGTCGTAGTTGCGGGCGACATTGGAGAAGACGTCGCCGACCAGCTTCGTCTTTTCCTCGGGGGCTACCTCACGATAGCCAAAGGACACTGTCTCGCTCATGGGGCCGGGCTCTAGCCGACTCTGCCGGTCGCGCAAAGGGCGAACCATGCCGGAGCGGCCGATGCCGCGCGGGATGGGCCGCCGTCAGCTCATGCCGGGTCGGCGAGCGCGACCGGCGCGCCGAGATGGGCCAGGAAATCCGGCTTGCCGATCGCGATCCCACGTGCCCGCAGCAGCGCATAGGCCATGGTCGCATGGAACAGGAAATTGGGCAGCATGAAGCCGGTGACATAATCCCGCCCGTGGAACCGGTATCCCTGACCGTTCGGGAAGCGCAGCACGATCTCGCGGTCCTCGCTGCCGTCCAGTTGTGCGGGCGTGACGCTCTGGACGAAGGCGATGGTCTTTGCGCACCGCTCCTGCAGGGCATCGAGGCTCGCCTCGGTGTCCGGCATGGCGGGCGGCTCGATGCCGGCGAGACGGGCGATGCCGTTCTTGGCGCTGTCCGACGCCATCTGATATTGCGCCGTGAGCGGGCGCATATCCTCGATCAGGCGAGCGCCGAGCAGATCGGCCTCGGCAGCGCGCACATCCGGGCGCGCGAGCCACCTCTCCATGTTGGTCAAGCTGTTGACGAGGAGGGGAGCGGTGATCGCGTGCATGGTCAGGGTCATCAGCTCTCGCCTTTGCTGCCAGGGTATTGGGCCGGGGTGATTGGGCCGGGTGATTGGGATGTGCGCGCGCAGGCCGAAAGAGGCAAGGCGGCATTTCAAAACGCCTCGCCGCCACGCGTGCCCCTTGGGGTGAGCCATGCTTGACCGGTTGGCGGCCTCTCTGTATAGGCCCGCCTGCCTCGCGGCCCGCAACCTGTGCTTTCACTAGGATTCGGTCGCTCGTCCGCTGGGTCATACAGAGCTTGAACATTGCCTATGCTCTTGCGGGGCCAGGGGGTCTTTACCGACCGCCGGGTCTCTTGTCGTTTGGAGGTCAGCCCCGGCTGGCCATCGGCCGGCCCAGGACATGCAGATGGCAGAGTAACTGAAAAAAGGTGAAGGGCTTCATGCCAACGATCAACCAGCTGGTCCGCAAGGGCCGCGAGCCGCAGAAGGCCAAGAGCAAGGTCCCTGCGATGGAGCAGAACCCGCAGAAGCGCGGCGTCTGCACCCGTGTCTACACCGTGACCCCGAAGAAGCCGAACTCGGCTCTCCGCAAGGTCTGCAAGGTGCGCCTCACCAACAGCCGTGAGGTCATCAGCTACATTCCGGGCGAAGGCCACAACCTCCAGGAGCACAGCGTCGTGCTGATCCGTGGCGGCCGTGTGCGCGACCTTCCCGGTGTGCGCTATCACGTTCTTCGCGGCGTTCTGGATACCCAGGGCGTCAAGGACCGCAAGCAGAGCCGTTCCAAGTACGGCGCGAAGCGTCCGAAGTAAGCAGGGGAGAACAGAGATATGTCACGTCGTCGTCGCCCCGAAAAGCGCGTCATCCTGCCCGATCCCCAGTATGGCGATCAGGTTCTGTCCAAGTTCATGAACAGCGTCATGTATGACGGCAAGAAGGCCGTCGCTGAGCAGATTGTTTATGGCGCACTGGCCACCGTTGAAACCCGCGCCAAGAAGGATCCGATCTCGGTCTTTCATGACGCCCTCAACAATGTGAAGCCGGGCATCGAGGTCCGCAGCCGCCGTGTTGGCGGTGCGACCTATCAGGTGCCGGTGGAAGTCCGTCCCGAGCGCGCCCAGGCGCTGGCCATTCGCTGGCTCATCAATGCGGCGCGCAGCCGCAGCGAGACCACGATGGCGGCCCGCCTCTCCGGCGAGCTTCTGGACGCCGCGAACAACCGTGGCAATGCCGTGAAGAAGCGTGAAGACACGCACCGGATGGCCGAAGCCAACCGCGCCTTCTCGCATTACCGCTGGTAAGCACTATATTGGAAGCCGGGGCAGTCACAGGACTGTCCCGGCTTCCTGCACCACCGTTCGCTCGGGCCTGTCGAAGGGCTGTTCTTCCGTGAGGGGAGAAACGGGTCCCCGCCGAGCCAACCCGAACGGAGAGGAACCTTTCAGACCGCAGCCCCGCCGCACGCGGGCAATGGAGTAAAGATCATGGCCCGCAGCCACCCGCTCGAGCGTTACCGCAATTTCGGCATTATGGCGCACATCGACGCCGGCAAGACGACGACAACCGAGCGCATCCTCTATTACACCGGCAAGTCCTACAAGATCGGCGAAGTGCACGACGGCGCCGCCACGATGGACTGGATGGAGCAGGAGCAGGAGCGCGGCATCACGATCACGTCGGCTGCGACGACCTGCCTGTGGAAAGCCGATGAGGGCAAGGGCCCCGAGCATCGCCTGAACATCATCGACACCCCCGGCCACGTGGACTTCACCATTGAGGTGGAGCGTTCGCTGCGCGTGCTCGACGGCGCGGTCGCCGCGTTCGACGGCGTTGCCGGCGTGGAGCCGCAGTCGGAGACGGTGTGGCGTCAAGCCGACAAGTACGGCGTGCCCCGGATGTGCTTCATCAACAAGCTCGACCGCACGGGCGCCAATTTCTATTATTGCGTGCAGACGATCATCGATCGCCTGGGCGCGACCCCGGCCGTCCTGTATCTGCCCATCGGCGCGGAATCGGACTTCAAGGGTCTCGTCGACCTCGTGAACAACCGCGCGATCATCTGGAAGGATGAGAATCTCGGCGCCGAATTCTTCTATGAAGAAATTCCGGCCGACCTCGCCGACAAGGCTGCCGAATATCGCGAGAAGCTGGTCGAACTGGCCGTCGAGCAGGACGATGCCGCGATGGAAGCCTATCTCGAGGGCACCGAGCCTGACGTCGCGACGCTCAAGAAGCTGATCCGCAAGGGCACGCTGAACCAGAGCTTCGTGCCGGTGCTGTGCGGCTCGGCCTTCAAGAACAAGGGCGTGCAGGCGCTGTTGGACGCGGTCGTCGACTATCTGCCCAGCCCGCTGGACATCGAGGACGTGCAGGGCATCAACCCCGACACGGAAGAGCCGGACAGCCGCGCGACCAGCGACGAGGCGCCGTTCTCGGGTCTCGCGTTCAAGATCATGAACGATCCGTTCGTCGGCTCGCTCACCTTCCTGCGCGTCTATTCCGGCACGCTGAGCAAGGGCACCTATCTGAACTCCGTGAAGGACAAGAAGGAAAAGATCGGCCGTATGCTCCTGATGCATGCGAACAGCCGTGAGGACATCGATACGGCTTATGCCGGCGATATCGTCGCGCTGGCCGGCATGAAGGAAACGACGACCGGTGACACGCTGTGCGCCGAGCGTCAGCCGATCATCCTGGAACGCATGGAATTCCCCGAGCCGGTCATCGAGCTGTCCGTGGAACCCAAGACCAAGGCCGACCAGGAAAAGATGGGCGTCGCGCTCAACCGCCTGGCCGCCGAGGATCCGTCCTTCCGCGTTTCGACCGATCACGAATCGGGCCAGACCATCATCAAGGGCATGGGCGAGCTTCACCTCGAAATCCTGGTCGATCGTATGAAGCGCGAGTTCAAGGTCGAGGCGAATGTCGGTGCGCCGCAGGTGGCCTATCGCGAGTATCTCAAGAAGGCTGTCGACGTCGACTACACCCACAAGAAGCAGTCGGGCGGCACCGGCCAGTTCGGCCGCATCAAGGTGAAGGTCACGCCGGGCGAGCGCGGTGCGGGCATCATCTTCAAGGACGAGATCAAGGGCGGTAATATTCCCAAGGAATATATCCCGGCGATCGAGAAGGGTATGCGCGAGACAGCGGCCACGGGTTCGCTCATCGGCTTCCCGATCATCGACTTCGAGATCAACCTGTATGACGGCGCCTATCACGACGTCGACTCGTCGGCGCTGGCATTCGAAATCACCGGTCGCGGTGCGATGCGTGAAGTCGCGCAGAAGGCCGGCATCACGCTGCTCGAGCCGGTGATGAAGGTCGAGGTGGTGACGCCTGAGGAATACCTGGGTGACGTCATCGGCGACATGAACTCGCGTCGTGGCCAGATCCAGGGCACCGACAGCCGCGGTAATGCGCAGGTTGTCGAGGCGATGGTCCCGCTGGCCAACATGTTCGGCTATGTGAACTCGCTCCGCTCGTTCACCCAGGGCCGCGCAAACTACTCCATGCAGTTCTCGCACTATGACGAGGTGCCGCAGAACGTCGCGGACGAGGTGAAGGCGAAGCTGGCCTAAGCCGGCACTTTCATCTGGATTTATGTAAATTTGCTGTTATGGGGGCGCCTTCGCGAGGCTTCCCCGAGCGGTTGAACCCAAGCTATTGAGCGAAAAGAGGTAGGAAATGGCTAAGGCTAAATTCGAGCGGAACAAGCCGCACTGCAATATCGGCACCATCGGTCACGTCGACCATGGCAAGACCACGCTGACCGCCGCCATCACCAAGGTGCTGGCCGAAACCGGTGGCGCCACGTTCACGGACTATGCCAACATCGACAAGGCTCCCGAGGAGCGCGAGCGCGGCATCACGATCTCGACCGCACACGTCGAGTACGAGACCGGCGCCCGTCACTATGCGCACGTCGACTGCCCGGGCCACGCTGACTATGTGAAGAACATGATCACCGGTGCCGCCCAGATGGACGGCGCGATCCTCGTGGTGAACGCTGCTGACGGCCCGATGCCGCAGACCCGCGAGCACATCCTGCTCGCCCGTCAGGTCGGCGTGCCGGCGCTCGTCGTGTACATGAACAAGGTCGACCAGGTCGACGACGAGGAGCTCCTCGAGCTCGTCGAGCTGGAAGTGCGCGAGCTGCTCTCCAGCTACGACTTCCCGGGCGACGACATCCCCATCGTCAAGGGTTCGGCTCTGGCCGCTCTCGAAGGCCGTGACGACGCGATCGGCAAGGATTCGATCAAGGCGCTCATGGATGCCGTCGACGCCTACATCCCGCAGCCGGCCCGTCCGGTTGACCGTCCGTTCCTGATGCCGATCGAAGACGTGTTCTCGATCTCGGGTCGCGGCACCGTGGTGACCGGCCGCGTCGAGACCGGCGTTGTGAAGGTTGGCGAGGAAGTCGAGATCATCGGCCTCAAGCCCACCAAGAAGACGACCGTCACCGGCGTGGAAATGTTCCGCAAGCTGCTCGACCAGGGTGAAGCCGGCGACAACATCGGCGCGCTGATCCGTGGCGTTGGCCGTGAAGAAGTCGAGCGTGGTCAGGTTCTGGCCAAGCCGGGTTCGGTCACGCCGCACACCGAGTTCGAAGCCGAGGTGTATGTGCTGTCGAAGGACGAAGGTGGCCGTCACACGCCGTTCTTCGCCAACTATCGTCCGCAGTTCTACTTCCGCACGACGGACGTGACCGGCGAGGTCGTCCTCCCCGAGGGCACCGAGATGGTCATGCCTGGCGACAACGTGAAGCTGGCCGTCAAGCTCATCGCGCCGATCGCGATGGACCCGGGCCTCCGCTTCGCTATTCGCGAAGGTGGCCGCACGGTCGGTTCTGGGGTTGTCGCGACGATCTCGAAGTAATATAGGCAGCGAGCCGCTCGGATCAGGTGATTCGAGCGGCCTGCTTTTTTCGCCGCTTCGCGCGGGCTCGTGAGTGCCAGAATGGCACCGGGGCCATCAGGGTGAAGCGGTTTTGTTTTGGCTCTTTCACATCGGTTAGTGGACATGGAAACGCAGAATATCCGTATTCGTCTCAAGGCATTCGATCATCGCGTGCTGGATCAGGCGACCGGCGACATCGCCGATACCGCTCGTCGTACGGGTGCTCTTATTCGCGGTCCCATTCCGCTGCCGACCCGCATCGAGAAGTTCACGGTCAACCGTGGGCCGCACATCGATAAGAAGAGCCGTGAACAGTTCGAGGTCCGCACCTACAAGCGCATGCTTGATATCGTGCAGCCGACCCCGCAGACCGTCGATGCGCTGATGAAGCTCGATCTGGCTGCCGGCGTGAACGTCGAGATCAAACTGGCCTGATGGCCGTAGCGGGGCGGCCTTCGGGTCGCCTTGCAGGACATTTGGATACCGCCGGCTTCGGCCGGGCAGCGTCCTCCGTCGTTTCCGCCTCGTTTGTCGAGGGTCCGGAAGCATCCAGCCCGGACGGGGGAACGCATCGCAAAATCGGGTTGGCTGCCTGGGTCTTAGGGCCCTGGCGGTTTTTTCGTTGGATAAGCCCCCGCATCATGCAGGGGCCTCTATTGGAGGATTGGATCATGCGTACCGGCGTGATCGCGAAGAAAGTGGGTATGACCCGCCTGTTCCAGGATGATGGCCGCCATGTGCCCGTCACCGTCCTGGCGCTCGAAGGCAACCAGGTCATTGCCCGTCGCGAAATGGATAAGGACGGCTATGTAGCCGTGCAGCTGGGTGCCGGCGTTGCGAAGGCGAAGAATGTTGCCAAGCCGCAGCGCGAGCACTTTGCCAAGGCTCAGGTGGAACCCAAGGCGCAGGTCGTCGAGTTCCGCGTGGCCGAGGACGCCCTGCTCGATGTCGGCGCGGAAATCGCTGCCGATCACTTCATCGCTGGTCAGCTCGTCGACGTGACGGGTCAGACGCAGGGCAAGGGCTTTGCCGGCGCCATGAAGCGCTGGGGCTTCGGCGGTATGCGCGCCACGCACGGCGTGTCGATCAGCCACCGTGCCCATGGTTCGACGGGTAACCGTCAGGATCCGGGCCGCGTGTTCAAGAACAAGAAGATGGCCGGCCACATGGGCGACCGTCAGCGCACCCAGCAGAACCTCGAGATCGTCCGCACGGACGTCGAGCGCGGCCTGCTGTTCGTGAAGGGCAGCGTGCCCGGCTCGAAGGGCGCCTGGCTTCTCGTCAAGGACGCCGTGAAGGTCGATCGTCCGGCTGACGTGCCGTACCCGGCCAGCATCAAGTCGGCTGCGAACAATAACGCCGAGGCTCCGGCCGATACGCCTGCGCAGGACGTCGCGGCGCCCGAGGCCACTGAAGGCCAGGAGGGCTAAGTCATGAAGATCAAGGTTCTCACTCTGGACGGCGGCAAGGCCTCCGGCGATGTCGAGCTGAATGACGAAGTGTTCGGCCTCGAGCCGCGCGCGGACATTCTGCACCGTGTCGTCACCTGGCAGCTTGAAAAGCGCCGTGCCCCGGCCTCGGCGACGCGCGAGCGTTCTGACGTTGCCCGCACGGGCAAGAAGTTCGGTCGCCAGAAGGGCGGCGGTACGGCTCGTCACGGCGATCGCCGCGCCCCGATCTTCATCGGTGGTGGTAAGGCGCACGGTCAGCGCGCCCGTACCTTCGGGCATTCGCTCAACAAGAAGGTGCGTGCACTGGGCCTCAAGATGGCGCTTTCGGCCAAGGCCAAGGGCGGCTCGCTCACGGTTCTGGACAATCTGGACGTCAAGGACGGCAAGACCAAGGAACTGGCGGGTCAGCTGGCCAAGCTCAACCTCGGCAAGGTGCTGTTCATCGACGGCGAGGCGACCAACCTCTCCTTCGCCAAGGCCTCGTCCAATCTCGTCGGTGTCAATGTGCTCCCCGCCATCGGTGCCAATGTCTACGATATCCTGCGTGCGGACAGCCTGGTGCTGACCCGTGCCGCGGTCGAGCAGCTGGAGGCGCGCTTCAATGGCTAAGAAGCAGGCAGCAGCGGTGGCCACGCGTCATTACGACGTGATTGTCGCCCCGCACATCACCGAAAAGGCGACGCTGGTCTCCGAGCACAACGCGGTTGTGTTCAAGGTCGCGCGTGACGCTTCGAAGCCCGAGATCAAGGCCGCTGTCGAGGCGCTGTTCAATGTCAGCGTCAAGTCGGTCAACACGATCGTCCAGAAGGGCAAGACCAAGCGCTGGAAGGGCAAGCCCTACACGCGCTCGGACGTGAAGAAGGCTGTCGTGACCCTGGCCGAAGGCCAGTCGATCGACATCACCACGGGCATTTGAGGGCGGACTGAACAATGGCACTCAAGCATTATAACCCGACGAGCCCGGCCCAGCGTGGCCTGATCCTCGTCGACCGGTCCGGCCTCCACAAGGGCAAGCCCGTCAAGGCGCTGACCGAAGGCAAGCGCAAGACCGGTGGCCGCAACAACAAGGGCCATGTGACTTCGCGCGGTATCGCCGGCGGTCACAAGCAGCGCTATCGCATCATCGACTTCAAGCGTCGCAAGTGGGACGTCGAAGGCACGGTGGAGCGTCTGGAATATGACCCCAACCGCACGGCGTTCATTGCGCTGGTCAGCTATGCCGATGGCGAGCAGGCCTACATCATCGCCCCGCAGCGTCTGGCTGTCGGCGACAAGGTGATCGCAGGCAAGAAGACCGACGTGAAGCCGGGCAACGCGATGGAACTGGGTCAGATGCCGGTCGGCACGATCATCCACAACATCGAGATGAAGCCGGGCAAGGGCGCTCAGATCGCACGCAGCGCGGGCACCTATGCCCAGCTCGTCGGTCGCGATCGCGGCATGGTCATCGTCCGTCTCGGCTCGGGTGAGCAGCGCTACATCCGCTCGGACTGCATGGCGACCATCGGTGCGGTGTCGAACCCCGACAACCAGAACCAGAACCTCGCCAAGGCCGGCCGCAGCCGCTGGCTCGGCCGTCGCCCGCTCACCCGCGGCGTCGCCAAGAACCCGGTCGACCACCCGCACGGCGGTGGTGAAGGCCGGACCTCGGGCGGCCGTCATCCGGTTACCCCGTGGGGCAAGCCGACCAAGGGTGCTCGTACCCGTCACAACAAGTCGACCGACAAGATGATCATCCGGTCGCGTCACGCCAAGAAGAAGAGGTAAGCGATGGCTCGCTCCGTCTGGAAGGGTCCCTTCGTGGACCTGCATCTGCTCAAGAAGGCAGAAACCGCGCAGGAGAACAACGGCCATGGCGGTCCGATCAAGACCTGGTCGCGCCGCTCCACCATCCTGCCGCAGTTCGTTGGCCTGACGTTCAACGTCTACAATGGTCGCAAGCACGTTCCCGTTTCGGTGAACGAAGACATGGTCGGTCACAAGCTGGGTGAATTCGCGCCGACGCGCTACTTCCCCGGCCACGCCGCTGACAAGAAGGGCAAGCGCTGATGGGCAAGGCAAAAGCTCCCCGCCGCGTCTCGGACAATGAGGCGCTGGCCGTTGGCACGCAAATCCGCGGTTCGGCCCAGAAGCTGAACCTGGTCGCCGCGCTCATCCGTGGCCGCAAGGTCGAGGACGCGATGAACGTGCTCGCGTTCTCCAAGCGCGCGATGGCGGTCGATGTTCGCAAGGTGCTCGCCAGTGCGGTCGCCAATGCGGAGAACAACCACAATCTCGACGTCGACGCGCTCGTCGTCGCCGAGGCGAGTGTCGGCAAGTCGTTCACCATGAAGCGCTTCCATGCGCGTGGTCGCGGCAAGTCCACCCGCATCCTGAAGCCCTTCAGCCGCGTGCGCATCGTCGTGCGTGAAGCTGCGGAAGAGGAGGCCTGATCCATGGGTCACAAGAGCAATCCCATCGGTCTGCGCCTGCAGATCAACCGCACCTGGGACAGCCGCTGGTTCGCGGAAGGCCAGGATTATGGCCGCCTGCTGCTTGAGGATCTCAAGATCCGCAAGTATGTCATGAAGACGCTGCCCCAGGCCGCGATCTCCAAGGTGGTTATCGAGCGTCCGGCCAAGCTGTGCCGCGTGTCGATCTATGCAGCCCGTCCCGGTGTCATCATCGGCAAGAAGGGCGCGGACATCGAGAAGCTGCGCAAGAAGCTGAGCGCGATGACGTCCAGCGACGTGAGCCTGAACATCGTCGAGATCCGCAAGCCGGAAATCGACTCCAAGCTCGTTGCCCAGGGCGTTGCCGATCAGCTCGAGCGTCGTATCGCTTTCCGTCGCGCCATGAAGCGCGCCGTGCAGAGCGCACTTCGTCTCGGCGCCGAGGGCATCAAGATCACCTGCGGCGGCCGTCTGGGCGGCGCGGAGATCGCCCGTGTCGAGTGGTATCGCGAAGGTCGCGTTCCGCTGCACACGCTGCGTGCGAACGTCGATTATGCAGAAGCCGAGGCCCACACGGCCTATGGCGTTTGCGGCATCAAGGTCTGGATCTTCAAGGGCGAGATCCTCGGCCACGATCCGATGGCGACCGACCGTCTCATGCTGGAGGCTCAGACCTCCGGTGTGCGTCCGGCTCGCTGAGAATTGAGAGCAAGGTAAAGCATCATGCTACAGCCGAAGAAAACCAAGTTCCGCAAGACCTTCAAGGGTCGCATCAAGGGCGACGCCAAGGGTGGAACGGACCTCAATTTCGGATCCTACGGCCTCAAGGCTCTGGAACCGGAGCGGGTGACAGCGCGTCAGATCGAGGCGGCTCGCCGCGCGATCACGCGTCACATCCGTCGTCAGGGCCGTCTCTGGATCCGCGTCTTCCCGGACGTGCCGGTGTCCAAGAAGCCTGCCGAAGTCCGTCAGGGTAAGGGCAAGGGTTCGATCGAATATTGGGCGGCGCGCGTAAAGCCCGGCCGCATCCTGTTCGAGCTGGACGGTGTGCCCGGTCCGCTGGCTGCGGAAGCATTCAGCCGCGCAGCGATGAAGCTGCCGATCAAGACGAAGGTGGTGGCGCGTCTCGGCGACACCTCGCATCTGGGAGCATGATGGTCATGACCAAGATTTCTGACCTCAAGGCGAAGAGCGACGATCAGCTTTCGACCGATCTGGGCGAGCTGAAGCGCGAGCAGTTCAACCTGCGCTTTCAGGCTGCGACCAACCAGCTTGAGAAGCCGAGCCGCGTGCGCGAAGTGCGTCGCGACATCGCGCGGATCAAAACCCTCCAGGCCGAGCGTTCGCGCTCGTCCGCGAAGTAAGAAGGAAACAGGCCCATGCCCAAGCGCGTGCTGACGGGAACGGTGGTTTCCGACAAGGGTGACAAGACGGTCGTCGTCAAGGTGGAGCGCAAGGTGAAGCACCCGCTCTACGGCAAGATCATCCGTCGCTCGAAGAAGTATCACGCCCACGACGATGCCAATGAGTATCACGAGGGTGAGACCGTCCGTATCGAGGAGACGGCGCCGATCTCGAAGCTGAAGACCTGGAAGGTCATCGCGCGGGTCGACACCCACAAGTCTCCCGAGCAGGTTGCTGCAGACGCAGCAGCCTGAGCAGGTCTCAAGGATTTAACGGAACCACCGGGCCAGACATAGGCTGTGTCCCGGCAGGCCAATTGAGAAGGAACCGGATCGATGATCCAGATGCAATCCAATCTTGATGTCGCTGACAACAGCGGCGCCAAGCGCGTCCAGTGCATCAAGGTGCTCGGCGGCTCGAAGCGTCGTTTTGCCAGCGTTGGCGACATCATCGTCGTCTCCGTGAAGGACGCCGCCCCCCGTGGCCGCGTGAAGAAGGGTGACGTTCACCGCGCCGTGATCGTGCGCACCGCCAAGGACGTTCGTCGTCCCGACGGCAGCGTCATTCGCTTCGACGGCAATGCGGCCGTGCTGGTCAACAAGAATGCGGAGCCGATCGGCACGCGTATCTTTGGCCCCGTGGTCCGCGAGCTGCGCGCGAAGAACTTCATGAAGATCATTTCGCTTGCTCCCGAGGTGCTGTGATGAGCGCTGCACGTATCAAGAAGGGTGACACGGTCGTCGTGCTCGCCGGCAAGGACAAGGGCCGTACCGGTTCCGTCCTCCAGGTGATGCCCAAGGATGACAAGGTGCTGGTCGACGGCATCAACGTTCACGCCCGCCACCGCAAGCCCGACCAGGCAAATCCGCAGGGCGGCATCGATCGCAAGCCGGCGCCGCTGCACATTTCCAATGTTGCACTGGCTGTCGACGGCAAGGCCACGCGCGTCCGCTTCGAGGACCGTGACGGCAAGAAGGTCCGCGTCGCGGTTAAGACTGGGGAGGTCATCTGATGGCTGACAAGTACATCCCGCGCTCGCGCAAGCTGTATGACGAGACCATCGTCAAGGCGCTGAGCGAGAAGTTCGGTTACAAGAACCACATGGAAATCCCCCGGATCGAGAAGATCACGCTCAACATGGGCGTGGGCGAGGCGACCCAGGACAAGAAGAAGGTCACCCAGGCCGCCGAGGAAATGGAACTGATTGCCGGCCAGAAGCCGGTCATCACCAAGGCGAAGAAGTCGATCGCGCAGTTTAAGCTGCGTGAAGGCATGCCCATCGGTGCGAAGGTGACCCTGCGTCGCGAGCGCATGTACGAGTTTCTCGATCGTCTGGTGACGATCGCGATGCCCCGCATCCGCGACTTCCGTGGTCTCAACCCGAAGAGCTTCGACGGCCGTGGCAACTATGCCTTCGGCATCAAGGAGCAGATCATCTTCCCCGAGATCAGCTATGACCGCGTCGACAAGGTGCGTGGCATGGACATCATCGTGACCACCACGGCCCGCACGGACGAAGAAGCGCGCGAACTGCTGCGTCTTTTCGGTTTCCCGTTCCCCGCCGAGGCGGAAAAAGAGGCTGCGTGAGCGTGGCCGGATCCAATTTCTAAGGAAGAGAGCTTAAGTCCATGGCGAAACTGAGTTCGATCAACAAGAACGAACGGCGCAAGAAGCTGGTGAAGAAGTACGCCGGCAAATATGCCCGTCTCAAGGCAGTGGCGAATGACACGTCGCTTGATGACAGCGAGCGTCTGATCGCGCGTCTCAAGCTGGCCGAGATCCCCCGCAACGGCAACCCGACCCGGGTGCGCAACCGTTGCGAGCTGACCGGTCGTCCCCGCGCTTACTATCGCAAGTTCCGGCTTTGCCGTGTTCAGCTGCGCGATCTGGCCAACAAGGGCCTGATCCCCGGCGTCACCAAGTCGAGCTGGTAAGGATTAAGAGATGGCACTGACCGATCCCCTGGGTGACCTGCTCACCCGCATCCGCAACGGCCAGCGGGCACGCAAGGACAGCGTGGTTTCGCCCGCGTCCAAGCTGCGTGCGCGTGTGCTCGACGTGCTTCAGCGCGAGGGTTACATCCGCGGCTATTCCGAAGAGCAGGTGGCTGGCCATGATGGCCTGCGCATCGAGCTGAAATATTTTGAAGGCGAGCCGGCGATCAAGCACGTCGCGCGCGTTTCCAAGCCTGGCCGTCGCGTCTATTCGGGCTCCAAGGAGCTTCCGGTGGTACGCAATGGCCTCGGTATCACCATCGTCTCGACGCCCCGTGGCGTGCTTTCGGATGCCGAAGCGCGCGCACAGAATGTCGGCGGCGAAGTGCTGGCGGAGGTGTTCTGATGAGCCGCATCGGCAAAAAGCCGGTCACGATCCCCAGCGGGGTGACGGCCACCATCGAGAACGGTCAGCTTTCCGTGAAGGGCCCCAAGGGCACGCTGGCGCTCCAGATGCGCGACGAGATCAGCTATGAGCTGGAAGACGGTGCGATTTCGATCAAGCCGGCCAACGCGACCAAGGCGGCTCGAGCATTCTGGGGCATGCAGCGCACGCTGGTGCAGAACCTGGTCACGGGCGTGACCGAGGGTTACACCAAGGTGCTCGAGATCACCGGCGTCGGCTATCGTGCCACGGCCCAGGGCAAGAACCTGAAGCTGCAGCTCGGCTACAGCCATGATGTCGATTTCCCGGTTCCGGCCGGCATCGAGATTAAGACCCCCGATAACACCACGGTGGAAATCAGCGGGATCGACAAGCAGCAGGTCGGCCAGGTCGCGGCGGAAATCCGTCGCTGGCGCAAGCCGGAGCCCTATAAGGGCAAGGGTATCAAGTATCGCGGCGAGTTTATCTTCCGCAAAGAAGGCAAGAAGAAGTAAGCCATGGCGAAACTCTCTCTCTTCGATCGTCGCGCCCGGCGCGTGCGTACCGCGATCAAGGCGCGGGCGGGTGGCAAGCCCCGTCTGTCCGTGCACCGTTCCGGCCGGCATATCTATGCGCAGGTCATCGACGACACGCAGGGCAAGACCCTGGCCGCAGCGTCGACCCTGGACAAGGACGTGCGTGGCAAGACCGGCGCCACTTCATCGGCTGCAGCCGATGTCGGCAAGCGCGTGGCCGAGGCTGCTGCCAAGGCCGGCGTTACCAAGGTCGTGTTCGATCGTGGTGGCTTCCTCTTTCATGGTCGCGTGAAAGCGCTGGCCGATGCCGCTCGTGAAGGCGGACTGGAGTTCTGATGATGGCAGACGAAAACACCACCGGTGAGGGCAATCAGCCCGAGGCTGTTCTCGCGCCCGAGACCACGCCCCAGGACGTGTCGGGTGTGGCCGCCGAGCCGCAGCAGCAACAGCGCCGTGGCCGTGGCGGCCGCAGCGGTGGCGATCGGGATCGTGGCGGCCGTGGCCGTCGTGACGACCGTCGCGGTCGTGGCGGTGAGGACGACAATGGCGAGGAATTCGTCGAGAAGCTCGTCCACATCAACCGCGTCTCGAAGACCGTGAAGGGCGGCAAGCGCTTCGGCTTTGCTGCACTCGTGGTTGTGGGTGACGGCAAGGGTCGTGCCGGCTTCGGCCATGGCAAGGCTCGTGAGGTTCCTGAGGCGATCAGCAAGGCGACCGCCGCTGCCAAGAAGGCAATGGTTCGCGTTCCGCTCAAGGAAGGCCGCACGCTGCACCATGATGGTCGCGGGCACTTCGGCGCCGGCAAGGTGACCGTTCGTACCGCGCCGGCAGGCACCGGCATCATCGCCGGCGGTCCGATGCGCGCTGTGTTCGAGAGCCTTGGTGTGGCCGACGTGGTGACCAAGTCGGTCGGCACGTCGAACCCGTACAACATGATCCGGGCGACGTTCGCGGCTCTCACCGAGCAGACCAGCCCCAAGTCGGTCGCTCAGCGTCGCGGCAAGAAGGTCGCTGACCTGCTTCGTCGCGGTGGCGCCTCTGCCGAGGTCGCTGCGGCTGACGCCGAAGCGATTGCGGAGTAACTGACATGGCGAAGATCAAGCTGAAGCAGATCGGTTCCCCGATCCGCCGTCCGGCCTCTCAGGAGAAGATCCTGATCGGCCTCGGCCTGGGCAAGATGAACCGTGTCGTCGAGCTCGAGGACACGCCGGAAGTGCGCGGCGCGATCCGCAAGCTGCCGCACATGGTGCAGATCGTCGAAGGCTGAAGCCTTTTACGACCGACATTGAAAACGGAGCGCGTAGCCTTGAGGGTTACGCGCTCCGTTTTCGTTTGTAGGTAATGCCGAACGCGTACTCGGGAAGGCGGCTCAATGGCCGCGCGGGACGGCCGGGCGGGATGATGTTGCCGGAAGAGCCAGAGCGGATGCAGGTGCACGCGCTTTGACATGCGGGGCCGGAGCGCTGCGGGGCGCGGGCGCCTTGGTCCGGATGCCCAGGGCCAGTGGGCCGACAACGGGCGTCTTGAGCAGAATGAGATGCAGGGCGACCGGGCCGAGCAGCCCCGCGAGAATGCCGACCGGCAGATGAATCGCGAGCGCGTCGATACCGACTGTGTGGAGCGCCATCCGCGCGCCGGCGGTGGCGAACACATGATAGAGATAGATGGTAAAGCTGAACTGCCCAACCTTGCGTGCATAGGGGTGGTGCGGCCAGCGCAGCAGAATGAGCAGGCTGACCGACATGCCCAGCAGCAGCGATGAGGCAATGCTCGTGTTCGGAGAGACGCCGAGCATCAGATAATCATAGAAGGCGCCACTGAAGGCAAGCAATGCAGCCACGGCGGCCAGCGGGACGATCAGCCGCCCATGCTGCGCGATCCACGCCCAGCTTCGATAGACGCACATGCCGAAGATGAAGAAGGGCGCCAGAACGATCGCTTGCGGCAGTGCGAAAAGTGTCGGGATGGGCGGGGGCCACAAGGCAAGCAGCAAGGCGCCGGCGAACATTGGCCACTGCCCGCGATGATCGAGTGCGATGTCGATCAGGCCGACGACGATGAACAGCGCGAGGATCGCCTGCAAAAACCAGAAGTGCGCATAGGGGAAGATGGCCAGCCCCCACAGGGCTTCGGGCGGGATGCCGAATCGCGAGCCTTGCATGTAGGCAACCGATCCGAACAGGACGGCAGCGATCAGGCCAGGGAGCGCGATCCGCCGCGCCTTGCCGCGCAGAAAGTCGCGCATATGCCCTCGCGTGGGCGGACGCAGGCAGTAGATGAAGCCGGCGACGAAGGCGAAGGCCGGCATCCGGAAGCTGGCGCCCAGATCGACGATGAACCGCGCGGGGTGCCCGTCCTCGATTCGCAGCCCGCTGTCGGTCTGCCCCACGACATGGAAGGCGACGAGGAGAACGGTCGCGATAATGCGCAACTCGTCAATGGAGCCGGGCGCGCTCGGGCGCGACTGATCACGAGCGTTAACCATGTAAAGCCCTACAGCGAATGACTTTTCGAGCCTTCGCACTTGCAAAATTTGTGAATGCCGGGGTTCCGCTTAACCATGAGGCTTGTCACGCCGATAGCGCCGAGCCGTGTGCAGGACGCGAAGGACGGAGATCGGCCGAGACAGATTCTATGGGGTGACAAAGCAAAGTGCGGCGGCTATGGGCCGCACTTTCCACCAGCGCGACAACAGCGAAAGCGAGTGCACTTATGAAGCTGAATGAACTCAAGGATAATGCCGGCTCCCGCAAGGGCCGGATGCGCGTCGGCCGTGGTATCGGCTCGGGCAAGGGCAAGACTGCCGGTCGCGGCCAGAAGGGTGCCAAGGCACGTTCGGGCGTCGCCATTAACGGTTTCGAGGGCGGCCAGATGCCGCTCCACATGCGTCTGCCGAAGCGCGGCTTCAACAACATCTTCCGCAAGGACTATGCGGTCGTGAACCTCGGCATGGTCCAGAAGGCGATCGACGCCGGCAAGCTCGACGCGGCCGCGACCATCGACCAGGCGGCGCTGCGCGCGGCCGGCATTTCGCGCGGCGGCAAGCATGGCGTGCGTCTGCTCGCCAAGGGCGAACTGACCACCAAGGCGAACTTCGCCGTGGCCGGCGCCTCCAGCGCTGCCATCGAGGCGGTCGAAAAGGCTGGCGGCAAGGTCGAGATTCTCGCCAAGGCTGCACCGGCCGAGGCCGCATAATCTCCTTGATCGGGAGACAGGCCTGACTGTGAGCTTGCATAGCCGACCCCTCCCGCCGATATGGGCGGGTGGGGTCGCTTGCATATGCCATCATATGGTCAGGCACCGCTATTCGACAGGCGCCGGTCAGACGTCTAAG
The DNA here is from genome assembly GCF_025961835.1 of Sphingobium sp. B2D3C. Classification (NCBI taxonomy): domain Bacteria; kingdom Pseudomonadati; phylum Pseudomonadota; class Alphaproteobacteria; order Sphingomonadales; family Sphingobiaceae; genus Sphingobium; species Sphingobium sp. B2D3C. The sequence goes on from NZ_JAOQOK010000001.1 coordinate 3,289,098, forward strand.
GGATAAGGCTGTTCGTCCCCCAAATCCTGGGCGAGCATCATTTTCGGGATTGCAAGCGATCATGGCATCACGCGCCGACCAAATGGCAGCCAATCTGAGCCTCGCTAACTTCGGCCAGGCAACAGAACTCAAGAAGCGGATCTGGTTCACGGTGGGTGCGCTCATCGTCTTCCGCTTTTTCTCGTTCGTCCCGCTCCCCGGTGTCGATCCGACCGTGCTGGCCCAGCTCTATCAACAGACGCAGGGCGGCATTCTCGACATCTTCAATACCTTCTCCGGCGGCAGCCTGCAGCGCATGAGCCTCATCGCGCTCGGCATCATGCCCTATATTACCGCCTCCATCGTCGTGCAGCTCGGCTCGTCGCTCTCGCCCAAGCTGGCTGCGATCAAGAAGGAAGGCGAAGCCGGCCGCAAGAAGCTCAATCAGTATACCCGCTATGGCACGGTCGGCCTCACGGCGATCCAGGGCTATTTCATTGCCGTCGGGCTCGAAGCCTATGGCGCGCAATCCGGGCTGCAGGCCGTGGTCGACCCCGGCATGTTGTTCCGCATCAGCGCGGTCATCTCGCTGATCGGCGGCACGATGTTCCTGCTGTGGCTGGGTGAGCAGATCACCAGCCGCGGCATCGGCAACGGCATCTCGCTGATCATCATGGCCGGCATCGTCGCACAGTTGCCGGTGACGCTCACCAACCTCTTCGAATCGGGCCGTACCGGCTCGATCTCGGGTCTGGTCATCCTTGGCATCATCATCGTCGGCCTCGGCCTCATCGCGGGCATCTGCTTCGTCGAGCGCGCCCAGCGCCGCGTGCTGATCCAGTATCCCAAGCGCCAGACCAAGCAGGGCGTGATGCAGGCGGACCGCAGCCACCTGCCGCTGAAGATCAACACCGCCGGTGTGATCCCGCCGATCTTCGCCTCGTCGCTGCTGCTGCTGCCGCTCACCATCACGCAGTTCTCCGGCGCGGGTGCCAATGCATCGACCGGCGCGTGGGGCGACTTCGTGCTGTCGATCAACCAGTATCTGTCGCACGGCACGCCGCTCTACATGGCGCTCTATGGCGCAGGCATCATCTTCTTCTGCTTCTTCTACACCGCGGTGGTCTTCAACCCGGAAGAGACTGCGGAGAATCTCAAGCGCAACGGCGGTTTCATTCCGGGCATCCGTCCCGGCAAGAACACCGAGAACTATCTCGATTACGTGCTGACGCGGATCACGGTGATCGGTGCCATCTATCTGGCGCTGGTCTGCCTGATCCCCGAGTTCGCCATCGCCCGTGCCGGGATTCCGTTCTATCTCGGCGGCACGAGCCTGCTCATCGTCGTCAACGTGACCGTGGATACCGTGACGCAGATCCAGAGCCATCTCATCGCCCACCAGTATCGCGACCTCATCAAGAAGGCGCGTCTGAAGGGCCGGATGCGCTGAGCCGGCCGGGGCAACCCGGCCGCAGGCTTATCCTTCTTGTGAATTTTGGGGGAGTGACATGAACATCATCCTGCTGGGACCGCCCGGCGCCGGCAAGGGCACTCAGGCGCAGCGTCTGGTCGCTGCGCGTGGCATGGTTCAGCTCTCGACCGGCGACATGCTGCGGGCGGCGGTGAAGGCCGGCACCCCGGTAGGTCTCAAGGCGAAGGCGGTGATGGATGCCGGCGAGCTCGTCTCGGACGAGATCGTCTCGGGAATCATCGGCGAAGCGCTGGACCAGCTCGCACCGGATGTCGGCGTGATCTTCGATGGCTATCCGCGCACGGCGGCCCAAGCCGAGAGCCTGGACGTGCTGCTGGGCGCGCGCAACCGTCAGCTCGATCATGTCATTGAACTGGCGGTCGACGAGGATGCACTGGTCGACCGGATCACCGGCCGCTTCACTTGCGCAAGCTGCGGTGAAGGCTATCATGATCGGTATAAGACACCGAAGATCGAGGGCGTTTGCGATCGGTGCGGGAGCACCGAGTTCAAGCGGCGGCCCGATGACAATGAGGAAACGGTGCGCACCCGCATGGCCGAGTATCGCGCGAAAACAGCGCCGATCCTGCCAATCTATGAGGAACGCAACATCGTCAGCCGGGTTGACGGCATGGCGGATATCGATGAGGTGTCGAACGCGATTGTGACCATTCTCGATCGCTGATCCTCCCCTCGTTCGCAAACGAGGCTGGTGCGCTGGGCGCAAATAGGACGGAGCGATAGTGGTGACGGGGATCGAAGCGCGGGTGATAAGCCTTCTGGATGACGGAAGGCGCCGCTACGATCCGGTGAAGCCTGTCATCCGGTCCCATCTCGCGCGCCGCTTCCCTCGCCAGGCCCAGACGCGGATTCTGTTCATCTATGCCGATGATCAGATCGCCTGGCCGCAAATCTACCCTTTCTATCATGACGCGGATCGCTTTGCCCGACAGGGCTATGCGTTCCGCGCCGTGCCTTATCCGGCGGAAAATGCGGAGCATCTGATCAAGGATGCGTCTGCCATCCTGATCCAATCCTTTTATGTGTTGCCGGATGGCGAGCTCGAGCGCGTGTTGGAGCGGGTCAAGTCCGCCAATCCGCACGCGCCCATCACCTATCTCGACTGGTTCGCGCCGACCGATGTCCGCTTTGCCGACCGGGTCGCGGATTATGTCGATCTCTATGCCAAGAAATCACTGATGCTGGAACGCGATCATTATCGCGTCGCCCAAGCAGCGCACACCAACCTCGCGGCTTATTACGGCAACAAGGCGGGGCTGATTGTGGACGAGCCAAACTGGCGCTGTCGGCCGGACATCGTCGACCGGCTCGTGCTGGCGCCGGCTTTTGCGACCGCGCCAGTGCTGCTCAAGGCGTTCGAACAGCGTCAGGCGATCCCCAGCGGTCCCCGCCCCATCGACGTTCATGCGCGCTTCGCGCTCGCACCTGCGCAGTTGCACGCCGAGGGGCGGGTGGACGCGGGTGAGCGCACCCATTGGTATGTAATCATGCGCCGCGAGGCCGAGCAGGCCGTGCGAGCCCTCGCTGCGCGCCATCAGGTGGCGTGGCAGGGCCGGGTCGATCGGGCTGCGTTCATGAGCGAGATGGACCAGTCCCAGCTGTGCTTCAGCCCGTTCGGTTTTGGCGAGATCTGCTGGCGCGATCTGGAGGCGGTGCTGACCGGCGCCGTGCTGGTGAAGCCCGACATGAGCCATCTGGAAACCTTCTGCGACATCTACCGGGCCGGGGAAACCTATGTGCCGGTGCGTTGGGATTTGTCGGACCTGGAGGATGTCGTTGCGGACTTGCTCAAGCGGCCCGACGAATGCCGGGCCATTGCCGAGCGTGCCTTCGCTGCGATCAAGAGACATCTTGATGGCCCCAAGCTCGAAACGCTACTGCAGCGATTGACGGCAGGGGCCGCCTCGGCCGGCTAAGCCTGCCTTTTATTGCTCGGATAGTCCTGGCTGGGGCCTTTTGAACCGTCCCAGCTTGCGCAGGACGCCGCTGAAGATGGCGATCAGATCCGTTTCCGGCCCGGCGGGCCGTCCGCGCAGGATCCACACGCCCAGATGGCAGGCGATATAAGCCACCCCGCCCACCGCAATCGTCGCCAGCAGGCCGGACACGCTGTGCGCGACATGGGTGGGCAAGGCCATCTTGAAGGCGATCACTCCTGCGCACATGCCGCCCACGGCGACAAAGGTGCGCGCGCAGCCGAGAAACTGACGGCGGATGCTGACATGCACGATCTGCTTGGCGAGCAGCATGTTGAGCAGGACAGAGGCAAGGGTGGACAGCACGCGCGCCCCGAGCAGCCCCGTTATGCCGAACAGCAGAAGCCCGGTGATGATAAGCGGCACGCGGAATGCAAAGGTCATGAGATCGCGAACGAACAGCGCGCGGGTCGCGCCCATTGCCATCGCGAGCGGCGCGGTAGCGGTGACCAGATTCTCGAACGCGAAGGTAAAGGCCAGCACTTGCATGATCGGGATGATCTCGATCCATTTCGGGCCGAGCAACACATGAACGAACATGTCGGCAACCAGACCGAAGCCGGCGCCGGCCGGCACGCAAACCGCGAAAATGACGGTCAGCGTGCGCTGATAGGCTGCGGCGAGCCGGGCGGGATCATGCCGAACCGCGGTGAGACCGGGAAACAGCAGCCGGATGAGCGGCGTTGAGAGCTCGCGCGTGGGCATCCGCGCCTTCTCATCGGCATAGCTGTAAAATCCGACTTCGCGCTGCCCCAGAACACCGCCCAGCACGAGACTGTCGATGCGCGCGTTGACGGTCGTCAGCACGGAACTGAAGGTCATCCAGATCGAGAAGGACCAGATCTCGCGCACCTTCGAGAGCCTGAGGCGCGGCAGATAGGGCGCATAGAGATGCGTGACCACTACGCTCAGGAACTGCATCAACACGATCGGGATCACGATCGCCCAATAGGTCTGGTACAGATAGGCGATCACGACCGAAGCAGTGACGGCCGCCACGCGCGTTACGACCCCCGCGATCGCGTCCGGTGCGAAGGAGAGCTGCTTCTGGATCATCGGCCAGCGGGCACTGTAGAAGCCGCTGATGAAGGCCTGCCCCGCAAGCGCAAGCATGATCGGCGCGAGACGACTGTCGTCATACATGGCCGCGACCGGCCAGGCTGCCCCGGCCAGCAGCAGCGTGAGCATCATCGCACGAATGAAACCCAGCGTGAACGCGCTGTGGAAGTGATCGTCCTCGATATCGTTGATCTGGATGAGCGCCTCGGACAGCGGCATGGAGGTCAAGGCCGTTACGACCGCGCTGACCCCCAGTGCAATGGCGACCAGGCCGAAGTCTTCCGGCATCAGCAGGCGCGCCAGCACGATCGACGAGGCGAAGGAGACTAAGTTGATGATGACCTGCGACGTCATCACCCAGCCGGCCCCCTTCACGAGTCGCGTGGTCACCGAGGATGTGGGAGCGCTTTGGGACATGAAAAAGGGGCTCTGATTCGGAAACGGGCGACAGGGCGGCGGGCTGGAAGGCTCATAAGAACCCGGTAGGGGTTTTGATACTGTTAAAGAGGCGGTCCGTTCCGGCCTGCCGTTGACAGGGCACGAGCGTTGCAGTAACGACCGCCGTTCCCAATGCGACAAGGTCAACGGCAGCGCGAGCGAGCGCTCGCCGTGCTTTGCGCGTCCGGGTTCAACGCTACGAGATAGGGTGCCCGCCAGAGCATCCTGTGGAGCAGGAGGATATATGGCACGTATTGCGGGGGTCAACATCCCGACCAACAAGCGCGTGATCATCGCGCTGACCTACATCCATGGCATCGGTCCCCGGACCGCCGTGGGCATCGCCGACAAGCTCGGCATCGATCACAGCCGCCGGGTTCAGGACCTGACCGACGCGGAAGTGCTGCAGATCCGTGAAACGATCGACGCCGACCTGACGGTCGAGGGCGATCTGCGTCGCGAAACCGCGATGAACATCAAGCGCCTGATGGATCTGGCCTGCTATCGCGGCCTGCGTCATCGCAAGGGGCTGCCGGTCCGTGGCCAGCGCACGCACACCAATGCGCGCACCCGCAAGGGCAAGGCCAAGCCGATCGCCGGCAAGAAGAAGTAACGCAAGGCCGGATGGCGCGATGCTGGCAGGGCTGCGGCCATGCCATCGCGAGCCGCCCGGCGCCGGAGCGATCCGGCTTCTTCTGTTCCGCCGGGCGCATGTGCTGAAACATCGCATCCGCACCCGCCAGAACAGTCCGGACCAGACGTCCTCCGCCGTAGCAGGCCCGCCCCAATGGAGGCGCGCCAGACCCGGCAAGGCTCGCAAGGGCAGGGACGTGCAGGGGCAAGGCGCGACCACCGGATCATCCGGTTCCTCGCTCCCCGCCCCGGCAGTGTGCAAGCGCTCAGGTCCTGGTCCCGCATGGGATCGCCTCTTTCGACGGGCCTGCCGATCACTCGGCTCCCGGGGCGGGATGGGTGATCGGCATGGGGACCGGCAAAGGGACGATGCTCCCGGCGCGGACAGGCATGGCAGGGTGTGTGCGACGCAGAAATTGCGAAACAGGCGCAGGCACCGGTTCAACCAGTTTCGAGTAGGAAAGTTAGTCAGATGGCACGGGAACCCCAGCGGCTTCGCAGGCGCGAGCGCAAGAATATCTCGGCAGGCGTCGCGCATGTGAACGCCAGCTTCAACAATACCATGATCACCATCACCGATGCGCAGGGTAATGCGATCAGCTGGTCCAGCGCCGGCATGATGGGCTTCAAGGGCAGCCGCAAGTCGACGCCTTATGCCGCGCAGGTCTGCGCCGAAGACGCCGGCCGCAAGGCCGCCGAGCATGGCGTGCGCACCCTCGAGGTGGAAGTCAAAGGCCCCGGTTCGGGCCGCGAATCGGCTCTGCGCGCGCTGCAGGCCGTCGGTTTTACCATCACGTCCATCCGTGACGTCACGCCGATCCCGCACAATGGCGTGCGGCCGAGCAAGCGCCGCCGCGTCTGATTCGGCCCGACGAGCAGGGCGGGGGTTTCTTTGCGGAAACCCCATCCCTGCCCGACCATTCCTTCTAAGGCCGGGGCCGGATCGCAGCTGCACTCCACCGTCCTCCGCCCAACTCCCAGGGGAAATACATGACTGTCAACATCCGGAACTGGCAGGAATTGAAGAAGCCCAATGGCCTCGAGATCAAGGCCGGGGGCGACCCGAAACGCCGCGCGACCTTCGTCGCCGAGCCGCTTGAGCGCGGCTTTGGCCTGACGCTGGGCAACGCGCTTCGCCGCGTGTTGCTCTCCTCGTTGCAGGGCGCCGCCGTCACCGCGATCAAGATCGAGAACGTGCTTCACGAATTCTCGAGCCTCGCCGGTGTGCGTGAGGACGTGACCGACATCGTCCTCAACGTGAAGCAGATCGCGCTCAAGATGGAGGGCGAAGGCCCCCGCCGTCTTCAGCTCAGCGCCACCGGGCCCACGACCGTCACCGCCGGTGACATCGTGGTGACCGGCGACATGGCCGTGATGAACAGCGATCTGGTGATCTGCCATCTGGACGAAGGCGCCAGCTTCAACATGGAGCTGACCGTCGACACCGGAAAGGGCTATGTGCCTGCCGTGAACAACCGCCCGGCCGATGCGCCGATCGGCCTCATCCCGGTGGATGCGCTCTACTCGCCCGTGCGCCAGGTGGCCTACAAGGTCGAGAACGCCCGTATCGGCCAGGAGCTGGACTATGACCGGCTCAACCTGACGGTCGAGACGGACGGCACCGTCAGCCCCGAGGACGCCGTGGCCTATGCCGCGCGCATCCTGCAGGACCAGTTGCAGCTCTTCGTCCACTTCGAGGATGCGCTGCCGACCGCCGGCCCGAGCACGGGTGCAGGCGCCGGTGCCGCAGCCGACGAAGGCGAGGGCGACGCGAACCAGATCAACCGCTATCTGCTCAAGAAGGTGGACGAGCTGGAGCTTTCGGTCCGTTCGGCCAACTGCCTCAAGAACGATAACATCATCTACATCGGCGACCTCGTTCAGAAGACCGAGGCCGAGATGCTCCGCACGCCGAACTTCGGCCGCAAGAGCCTCAACGAGATCAAGGAAGTGCTCTCCAGCATGGGCCTGCGCCTCGGGATGGACATCCCGGGCTGGCCGCCGGAGAACATCGAAGAGATCGCCAAGAAGCTCGAGCAGGAGCTTTTGGGCTGAAAGCATCGGGCCAAAGTGAACCTTTGACCCGGTTCAGCTTGGATGATGAGAAAAGCCCCTGCCGCAAGGTGGGGGCTTTTTCTATGTAGGTGCAGCGCAAGTGTTATTTTGAATATACAACGTTTATAAATTTCAATGATATTTGCATACTTCACCAGCGAATCTGTGAGGCCCTGTGCAAATTGGAACATTGAGCCGGCTTGGCGCCAAAGCGTTGCGTAGAAGCTTTACCGAAGCATTGTTTTTTCGATCGCGCATTAATTTCACGCGCCCGTCAGACATCAAAGCGACATTGACCGAGCGATGCAATTATCGGTGCGTCTATTGTGCGCACTGGCGGCAGAAACATTACACGGACGAAATGCCGCTGGAAGCTTGGAAGCACGCTCTTCGGTCGTTGAAGGATTTCACACCCGGCGGTGCGGTCCAATTTATCGGCGGCGAGCCGATGATCGTCCCGTGGTTTTTCGATTTGGTTTCATTTTGTCACGAGGAAAGAATCGACTGGGGCGTCATCACGAATGGCTCCAGCCTCAGCGAAGCCCGGGTACAGGATATCGTCGCCGCAAAGCCTCTCAACATTGATGTCTCGATAGATAGCGCCCTTTCGGCCGAACATGATTCCTTACGAGGGGTTGCAGGATCATTCGGAAAAGTGCGTGCGGGCGTCGAGCGGCTGGTCGCTGAGAGGACGCGGACGCACAGCCGGTTCCTCATCCGGCTGAAACCGACGGTTACCAGGCAAACGATGACCTCGTTGCCAAACTTGGTAGATTGGGCCGAAACGCAAGTTGGCGTGTTTGTCGACTTTTCCCCGGTACGTCTCTGGCGCCAGTCTGATGTCCAAGCACTTTATCCGGCCACCCCGGAAGATTTACGTCAACTAGAGGCGGTGGTCGGCATCCTGATTAGGCGCAAAGTCGCCGGTGCACCGATTGAAACGAGCGCAGACAAGCTGTTGGCGATGATTGATCATTTCTCGGGTCGTCCGAACAGTCACGGTGTTGGTCGATGTAGGGTGGGACTACGTAGCCTCGACATTCGCCCGAACGGCGATGTCATCCATTGCTGGAACTTCAATCGGATCGGAAATGTCCGCGAAGCTTCGATTGCAGATATCTGGGAGAGCGCCGAGAGGCGGGCCATGATCGAGCAAACCGTCGCGTGCGATCTCTTCAAGACGACATGTAGCACCTCCTGTCATGCTCACAGGACCTTGCGTCAGGAGATTGCGCGCGGGATTCGCTATTTGCGCAGCTGACGCACAGAATGCTTCCCCTTGACTCTTCGCGCGCAACCCGCTTTAGGGCGGCGCTTCAAGTCCTTCTTGCAGGAGGCCGGGTTTTGGCGGTGCCCGTTATGCATCGCCTGGTACGGGGTGCCTTGCACGGCCCCATAACGAACGAAGGACTGGACTCATGCGTCACAGATATGGCGGCCGCAAGCTGCAGCGCACTTCCGCTCACCGCACCGCGATGTTCCGCAACATGGCGGCCGCGCTCATCAAGCACGAGCAGATCAAGACCACCCTGCCCAAGGCCAAGGAACTGCGCCCTTATGTCGAGAAGCTGATCACGCTCGCCAAGCGTGGTGGCCTCTCCAACCGTCGTCTGGCCCATGCCCGCCTGCTCGACGACGCGCAGCTCACCAAGCTGTTTGACGTGCTGGCCGAGCGCTACAAGGATCGCGCCGGCGGCTACACCCGCATCATCAAGGCGGACATCCGCGCGTCGGACGCCGTGCAGATGGCGATCATCGAGCTGGTCGACCGCGACGAGAGCGCCAAGGGCCAGGACAGCGGCCCGGTGCAGACCGCCGATGAGGACGAGCTGGAAGCCGCCTGAAGCCGCCACAGCCCGCCTGACCAGACCAAGTATTTAAAAGGCCCCGCTGGCACGACCGGCGGGGCTTTTTGCTGTCTGCTGATATGGAGCCGGGGTGACGGCGAGCCCGGCAATGCCGTGAGCGCGCGGGGCCGCAGCCCCGTCCCGCAGCGAGGCCTCTCCGTCATGTCCCTATCGATCAGAGGCTCTTGCGCTGTCGGCTTCCGCCATGGCCGAGTGCCGCGCTCATGCCGCGCGCGGCCTTGATCACGGCCGCGCTCAAGCTGGGCTGCATCTCGGCATCGTAACGCACGGCGGGAATGGCGACGCCAAGGCTGCCGAAGATCTGGCCGCGCGCATTGAATACCGGCGCCGCCGTGCCATTGGTGCCAAGCGCGCTGGGGCTGGTCGCCACGAAACAGCCCTGCTTGCGCACGCGCTCGTTCTCGGTCTGCAGCAGCTCGTAGGTCATCGGCGGCGTGCCTGCCTCCAGCGGTGGGCCTTGCCGCTCGATGGCGATGCGCACATCGGCCTCGTCCAGCCAGGGCAGCATGGCGCGGCCGAGCGCGCCCCAGACGAGCGCGCGCGTCTTGTAGGTCTCCACGACATATTGCAGCGGGTGGAGCGCGTTGATCGTCTCGATGATCGAGCAGCTATGCTCGTTCGGCAGGTAGAGGGCGAAGGCACAGGTCTCCTGAAACGCATCCGACAGGTCGGCGAGGAACGGCCTCGCAATGGCGCCATAATCGAATTGCGCGGCGACCATGGAGGAGAGGCGCACCAACTCGCGGCCGACGCGATAGCTGCCATGGCTCGACTTTTCGACGAAGTTCATCGCGCCCAGCGACTGGAGCAGGCGATAGGCGGTGCTGGTTGGGATGCCGACATCCTCGGCGAGGTCGCGCGGGGTGAACTCGCCATGTTCGGCGACCGACTTGAGCGCCCGCAGCGCGCGCTCGATCGCGCCGGTCATTTCGGGAGCTTCACTGGCCTTTGCCATCACCACGCATCCTTCTTGCCGCGCAGGCCGTTTCCCGCCCGCTCCGCGCAGCCCAGCTTCGCAGGCTCTTAGGGAGTGGGCGGTAAATTCGCAATCACCGGACCCCGGTCGCGCGCAATGCCAATTTGCGGCGCGGCTTCAGGGGAAGTTCTTGCGTTGGACCGTCCAGCGCGGATCGGTGCAGAGCGTGCAATCCGCGCCGACGAACCAGCGCGCGGCGCGCGCATCGCCCTTGAGCTGCCAGTCCAGCCAGGCCAGCGCCACCGTGCCATAAGCCCCGCCATTTTTGAGCAGGAAGGTGCCGGAATGGGCGACATCCTTGCGCACTGCGAGCATCGCCGGGATGCCGCTGATGCGCGAGAAGTCGTCCGTGCCGTTGGGCAGGGCGCTGTCCTTCTCGCCATGAATATAGGCGATGGTTCCATGGATCGTCTCGAGCGATTTCTTGGTGATCTCGGGGGCGCCGGGCAGGCCGCCGGTGCCGATGTTCCACACGCCGCCATTGAGCATCAGCGTGGTCGTGACGCGCGGATCGGTGGAGGACATCGCCAGCGCCTGCAGCGTGCCGCAACTATGGCCGGAAACGCCGATCTTGCTGGTATCGAGCCGGCCCTTGAGCGGGCTGCCATCCTTGCTGTTCTGCGCCACTGCCCAGTCGATCGCCGCCTTCATTTCGTGCGGCAACGTGCCGGTGGGGCCATCGAGCGGCGGCGGCGTTGCCGGCATGCCGAACTCCCGCGGCCAGCGCCCGAAATTATTCTCCTCGCCCTTGGGGCCGATCTTGCCCAGCGCCACGACGAGATAGCCATGCGCGGCAATGTGATCGAGCATGTAGCGATAGGCGTTGCCCTTGTCCGCGCAGCCGCCATTCGCCCAAATGAAGATAGGCAGCTTCTTGTCCCTGAGCGCGGCCAGATTGGCCGGCTGATAGACGGTGTGATGATCGAGGCCGTCAATCTCGTCGGTCATCGTCACCCGATAGGGGCCGGCTCCGCCGCTGGTGGAGGTGGTCGCTGGGGCCGCCGTGGCCAGCGCCGCGCCGAGCGCGAGGGATATCAGGGCCTTGCTGCTGCTGTTCAACATTGCTGCCTCTCCGGCTTCATCGGGATTTGAGAAATGGCCGGGGCGGCGGCGGGATGATGGCCATCCCGCCGCCGCCTGCCGGTTCGTCAGAAGGTGCGCTTGAGCGACAGCGACCACTCGCGCGGCATGCCGGGATTGGCTGCCACGGTGCCCGAGTTGTTGTTGGGGCCGATGCCGGTCCAGTACAGCTTGTTGGTGATGTTGGTCACCTGCAGGGCAAGCTGCCAGTCGTCATCAGCCGAGTTCCAGGCGATGCGGCCGTTGAGCAGGCCGTAGGAGGGCAGATAGGACAGCACGTTGTTCTGCACCGTCAGGGTCTGTTGCCGCGAACGCCAGCTCCAGTCGAGGCGCGGCGTGATCGAACCGGTGGAACCGAGATCGAACTTGTATTGCGCGCCGACGCTGATCTGGCGCTTGGGCGCATAGGGCAGCGTCATGCCGTACCGCAGGCCGGCGCCCAGACCGCCCGACGGTGCCGTGCAGGTCGTCGGCGTGAGGGCCGGCGAGCAGCCCGACAGCTGATCGTACTTGAAGTCCAACAGCGCCGCCGATGCATCGATGAGCAGATTGTCGACCGGCTCGAGCGACAGTTCGGCTTCCAGACCCTTGAGCGTGGCCTTGCCTGCATTGACGAAATAGGAGCAGGTCAGGTCGTTGGGCGAAATCGGGCAGCCGGCATTCGGTGCGGTCGTCACGCGGGAGAAGACACTCGCGATGAAGTCCGAATATTTGTTGACGAATGCCGAGACGTTTAGCTGCGCGCGCCGATCGAAGAACCGCGACTTGAAGCCGATTTCATACGCCTTGAGGTTCTCGGGGTCGAACGGAACCGCCTGCGCCGGTGTATAAGGACGGGGATTGATGCCGCCACCCTTGAAGCCGGTGGCGACGCTTGCGTAGGTCATGATATCCGGCGTCCACTGATATTGCAGCACGGCGCGCCAATCGACATTGTTGCCCTTGTAATCGCCCTCAGCGCCATTCAGTCCGCAGAAGGCAACGTGGACGACGCCATAGTTCACGCCATTGACCGTGCAGGGGAAATAAGGCGCCGGGTTACCGGCCTGCACGCCCGGACGACCGCCCCGGAAGAAGCGGAACGTCTTTTCCTCCTCGGAATAGCGGATGCCGCCGTTCAGCTCGAGCTTGTCGGTGATCCGCCAGGAGGCATTGGCAAAGGCCGCCCAGTTGGTGGCGGGGATTTCGTCATATTCGGTGAAGATCAACAGACCCTGGTTGATCGTGCCGCGATAGGTGCCGAAGCGATTGATGTAGAAGCCGCCCACGACCAGATCGACCTTGTTGTCGAACAGGCTGGAGGCAAGGCGTAGTTCCTGGCTGAACTGCCAGTTGGTCGCTTCATAATCGATCAGCGCGTTGCTGAGCGGTGTGGCATCGAAATCCTGCACCCAGTTGGCCGTGAAGCTGCGATAGGCGGTGATCGAGGTCAGCTTGAGATTGTCAGAGAAGCTGTAATCGATGTTGCCGCTGACGCCCCAGCCATTCACGCGGCTCTGCGACTTGAAGCAATAGGGCGCGGAGCCATCCACCGGCTGCGCATCGCAGTAGGTGGAGTAATTGACATAGGGGCTCTTGGTGAAGCTGTCCCCCGCCACACCCCAGGGCGAATAGGGCACGAACGGCGAGGTGCCGGTCGTGGGATTCCACAGGTTGAGGCCGTTTGTGGGGGCCGTGGAATACATGGGATAGTTGCGGCTGAGGTTCAGCCCCGTCGTGCCCGGCGTGTAGCTTGTCGCGTTGGCAGTGCCGACAAAGATCAGCGTCTGCGGCGCGGCCTCCGAATCGTCGCGGGTAATATCGCCACTGATGTTGATCTCCAGATCCTCGGTCGGCACCCAGCGCAGCGAGCCGCGCGCCGCGACATAGGATTTGCCACCCTCCGTGCCGAGCTGGCACTTGCGGCCATCGGCTTGCGAGGGAATGTTGTAGACCGCGTCCAGTTGCGGATGGGTGCAGGCGAAGTCGTAGACCTTCACATAACCGTCCTGATTGCGCGACACGCCCGAGATGCGGGCGAACAGGCGATCCGGCACGATGGTGAAGTTAGCCGCTGCGCGCACGTCCACGCGATTGAGGCTGCCAACGGTCGCTTCCACGAAGCCGCCGTCATTGCCATCGGGCTTCTTGGTGTAGAGCTTGATGGCGCCACCGATGGAGTTCATGCCCGCCAGTGTGCCCTGCGGCCCGCGTAGCACTTCGACCCGCTCCAGATCGAGCAGATCGAGCACCGATCCGGTGAGCGTCGAATAATAGACGTCATTCACATACACGCCCACGCCCGGCTCGAAGGCGAGGCTGAAGTCGGCCTGGCCGATGCCGCGAATATGGGCCTGCAGCGACGGGCCCTGCGGATTGCTCTCGCGCAGGTTCACGTTCGGCGCCTTGGTGGCGATCTCAGTGATGCTGGTCTGGCCGCGTGCCTCAAGCTGCTGCGCGCTCAGCGCGGTGATGGCGATCGGCGTCGATTGCACATTCTGCGAGCGGAACTGGGCGGTGACGATGATGTCTTCCGTCTTCCCGCTCTCTTGCGGGGCGGCATCCGTCTGCGCGGCGGCCGCGGTGGCGAACAGGCTGGCGGGCACGCACAATGCGGCGGCCAGGGTGATGCGTGATATGCCACCGAGGCGGACATGGCCACGCGCGCGTCCTTTCAGAAACTCGGAAATCATTGGCTCTCTCCCTCAACTCGAATTTTGAAAAAATCGGCTGTCTGGACTCAGAATTTTGTCTTTTTACGTCGTCTGAAAACTGGCGTGGCCCGGTCGATGCGGTCTGGCTTCGTGCCTGTATCTGCGCGATTGCGTGAACCGGATCGGGCCCTGCTCCCCCTTCTTCCCCTCCTTCTTCAGTGTCTGGCGCGCACCCTCCGGCAGAGTCGCTCAGGCGACGAGCCATAGGGTGTCGCGAGTGTCGTTACGTGCCTCCCCGCGCATGGCTGTCGCAGCGCAGATCGGCGCCTGGACCGGTCTCGGCGCCCTTGGAGTGTGATGCTTGTGCGGGCCAGGCGCAGAGCGGGCGGGCCGTCGTCACGGTCCCGTCCGCGTCCGCATGCCGGGCGAGGATCGCGCCGGGCGCGGTGCCCTGCTCCACCCATGCCACCAGCGCCGCGAGCAGGTCGCTCTCGGGCTTGCCGGTCGCGCTGCGGTCTTCCGATCCGCCGAAGCGGTCCGTGCCGGCCCCGCCCCGGCAGTGCTGCATGCCCGGGACCATGTAGAGCCGGGCGAAGGCGTCGCGGTCCTGCTCCGCCTCTGCGCCCATGCGCGCGAAGAGATCGAGCGTGGAGAGTGGCTGCACGGATGCATCGGCCCAGCCATGATAGAGGATCAGCTTGCCCCCGCGCGCCGCGAAGGTCCGCATGTCGGCGCTGCGGGCATCCATGGTTGCAAAGCTTTTGCGGGCGGCCGCGAGATCGGCGGCGAGATCGAAGCTTGCCGGGTCCCAGCCGGCGTCGCCCCGGCCTGCGCTGTGACGCGCATGGCCGAACATCTGGACCGGCAGCGGTGGCAGGCCGCCGGGGCGGGCGGTGATGCCGGGCAGCAGGCCGAAATCATGGGCCTTGCCGGTGCTGTCGGTGAGCGGCGCAACGATGTTCGCGATGGTTTTGACGGTGGCGGGCGCAAGGCAGTCTGTAGATTGGCCGGGCTTGCAGGCGAGCTCCTCGACGCGGAAAGCGCAGCTGCGCGGATCGTCGATAATGCCATCGACCGCGCCGTCATTCGCATCGCAGCGCGAAATGGCGCGGCGGGAGACCAGATCCCATTCCGCCGCGCTGATCGCGACGCCGTCGTTCTGCGTCTGGGCCAGATGCACATGCAGCAGCCGGGCGGCGAGCAGGGGCACGTCCAGACCCGGCGCGCCGATGAGCGCACCGTCATAATCGCCGGGGTAAAGCTGTAGCTCACGAAGGCCTTGCCGTCCGCCGCCGGAGCAGCCGAGGAAATAGGCGTGCGCGGCCGGCACGCCGTAAAAGCCATCGATGATCGCCTTAGAGACCTGCGTCAGCCGGTGATATGCGAGATGAGCGTATGTTTCCGACTTGCGGGCATCGTCGATCCAGCGCTCGCCCTGGCGGTGCCCGGTATCGCTGGAGGCAGCGGCAAAGCCCTGCTCCACGCCGCGCGCCATGTCGGCATAATTATAATAGCCGGCCTCGCCGCCGACGCCGGTGCCGAGGAAGCGCCGATTCCAGTCGCGGGGAAGCCAGAGCTCGAAGCCGATGTCGCCGTCGATCCTGCCGGCCAATCGGCAGAAGTCCGCTCGCACCGCTTCGCCTTGCGGCGATGTCGGCGAGGTGGGACTCTGCCAGTGCGAAGCGGGCGCCACCGTTTCGAGTGTGGTGAGCGTCACGTTGGCGGGCAGGAGGGCGCGGGCCGCTGCGCAGCGATCGGCAAAGGCCGGCGTTCCATTGGCGGCGAGCGCAACGGAGGCGCTGCCGAGCAGGCCCGCCAAAGCGAGGGTCTTGAAAGCTGTGAGGGATCGCGCCGCGATCACAGCACCGCCCAGTAGGAGAACACCGCGCGGTCGGCGCGGCGATCGATCTTGCCCACGAACATCGTGCGGCAGAGCCAGTCATGCGGGCCTTCCGGCGCATCGAACACCGGGCTGGCGCCGGCATAATAGTCCGCCGGGTCGACGGCCTCGTAATTCTGGAGCCGGGCCAGCACATCCTTGTTGCCATGCCGCACGCCGCGGTTCTGCAGCTCGATGATCGTGCCGTCATCCGCCTGGATCAGATAGCGCGCCTCGAACTTGACGGTGTGGTCGGTGCGGATGGTCGGCCAGTCGCCGCCGCTGTGCGGGACGACGATCCCATTCAGGCGCGGGCCGCGTACGATGCCGCTTTCCACGCCCACAAAGCCGCGCTCGGCACCCCAGAAGGTGGGGCCGTAGCGATAGCGCTTGGTCAGCTCGATCTCGATCTCGAAGGCGAAATCGAGCGCGGGCGGCTGGCGCTCGGGCGTTAGCGATCTACTCATTAGCGGCCCCTCCTCATCAGCGTATCCAAGGCCCGGGCGGGCGCGGTTCGCGTTCGCCGAGCTGCTCGGAGCCGAAGCGCGCCATGTAGCTGCGCTGCGCGGCCAGCGGATCGGATTCGAGCCGAACGGTCTTGCCGAAGCGCATCGTGGCCCGCAGCGAGGTTTCGTAGGGCAGCCACACCGGCATGTGCGGATTGTCCGGCCGGCCGGTCCGGGCGAAGGACGTCCATGCGCCGGACATGGCGGCACGCAGGGCATCGGCTTCGGGCGTCACCGTGCCGACGCCGGAATGTGCCTCGATATTGCCTAAGGTGAAGGCCAGCTCAATGCCATGGGGCGACACCCCGTGCAGACTGCCAATGTCAGTCGGCCAGTCGACCAGATAGAGATAGGCCGGTGCCCGCCCGAGCGCGGCCTTGCTTTCGGCCTGGATCGTCGCGTCGAGCAGATAGGACCGGTCGGTGGTCAGCCGTGCGAACAGCCGGGTGTTGCTATGGTCTGGGAACATGCCCCGCCAGGTCTCGATGGCCTTGGGCGCCTCGCCAGACGGGAAGAAGCGCAGCGATTCCTCCAGCACCCGCGCATCGCTCATCGTGTCGTAGGAAGGCACATGGCCGAGGAATATCGTCGTTTCCTCGATCGTGGTGCCGAGCATCATCGGCACGTCGGCGCTGAGCAGCGGCGCGTGCGGCAGGAACGGGTGCTGGACCACGCTCAACCCATCCACGAAGGGACGGAACTGGCCGGTCTCGTTGCGCACCTCGATGCCGGTGGCGGTGAGCGTGCGGGTCGGCACGTCCGCCAGCCGGCGGAGCCCGCCTTTGCGGATGCCGAGCTTGTGTAGGAGGCGGTCGGCGCGGTCGAGCGAGACCTCACGCGAGTCGAGCCGGATGCCGGGGCCGCTTTGCGAGATGGCGCGGTGGAACAGGCCCGAGGCCGATGGCATCGTCATCATCGCATTGATTTTGCGGCCGCCGCCGGAATGGCCGAAGATCATCACCCGGTCGGCATCGCCACCGAACTGGCCGATATTCTCGCGCACCCAGGCGAGGGCCAGCGCAATGTCGAGTGCGCCGGCATTGCCGGAGAGCGCATAACGCTCATCACCCGCTTCCGAGAGATTGAGATAGCCATGGACGTTGAGGCGATGGTTGATCGAGACCATCACGACGTCATGATTGCGCGCCAGCCAGGCGCCATTGCTGACGGGATCGTCCGAGCCACCGACTTCCCAGCCGCCGCCATGGACCCAGACCATCACCGGCTTGCTGCCGGTCAGCGAGCCGGTCCAGACATTGGCGACAAGGCAGTCTTCCGAATGCGTGGGCGTGTCGGGACCGCCGAGAAAGCCATGCTGCGGGCAGCGCGGCCCGTAGCGCGAGGCGTCGCGCACATCGCTCCAGGGCTTGCGTGGGACAGGCGGGAGGAAACGTGCGGCGCCGCCCGTCGGCTCGCCATAGGGAATGCCCTTGAACGCATAAACGGCGCCCTCGGTAATGCCCTGCACCTTGCCGGCCGAGGTCGAAACAATGGGCCGCTCACCGACCGCGCCGATGGCGGCGAGCGAGGGCGCGGCGATCAATCCGACGCCAGCGCCGAGTAGGCCGCGCCGCGAGAAGGCCATGTGTGGCCGCCGTGACAAGCTGCCGGTGCGTGCGGTGGAGAACGGATCGCTCATCGCATCACCTTCCGCGATGGGAAGGCGCGCTGAGACACGCGGATGCAGCCGGGATGCAGCATTGTCCTCTCCTGTGAACCAAGCTCCTGCCGCGACTCTTTCCTGAATCGTCTAGCAATCATGAGATGAAACTTGCAAATTTGTTCATTCAGTGCAAGCTGGTTCCGTTCAATGAGAAAAAATTGCCGTTTCCCATTTCGTTGCGGAGCGGTTGAGCGGGGAAATGCGGATCGCCGAGTCGGGCCAGAGGTCTGAACAGGCGGCCGCGCGGAGAGGGTGCGATTCGGTCCGGCGCGTGCGCGACGGACCGTCGACACCGGATCGGACGATCATGGGTCGGGAAGAGGTGAGAGGATGAAGATATCGCTAGTGCTCGGTGCCCTCCTGCTGGTGGGCGTGACTGCCGCGATCAGCTGGTGGCTCGGGATCAATCACGAGCGCAGGCGCGAGCAGGCCAATATCGAGATGGTGCTGGCAATGTGGGATGGCGTCATCAATCGCGCCGATCCCGATGCGGTAATGAAATACATCGATGAGGATTACATCCAGCATAACCCCAATGTGCGGCAGGGCCGCGAGGGCGTGCTGGAGCTGATCTCGCTGATCCGCAATCCGCCCCCCGCAATGATCCCGCCCGGCAAGAAGACGCTGAAGAAGGCCATCGCGCAGGGCGACTATGTGGTGGTGATCTGGACCCAGCCGCAGCCCGATCCGCACAATCCCGGCGAGACCTACTCCGGCGAAGCCTTCGACATGTTCCGCATCGCCGATGGCAAGGTGGTCGAGCATTGGGACGATACCCGCAAGGCGCTGACACCCTGGCGGCGCTAGGCGCTGACCCCCAGTTCCGGCGCCCAAGACAAGATTTGAGACCTGAGGAGAGGAACGTTCATGGCCAGTTTCGCTGACGACCGCGCGGAAATCGAGGATCTGCAGGCGCGCTATCTGTTCGCGCTCGATTGGCAGGACCCGGATGGCTACGCCGGCACCTTCGCCGAGGAAGGCGTACTGGATTGGGCCGGTGGCATCGTGCGAGGGCGCGAGGCAATCCGCGAGGAATGCGTGGGCATGCGCACCTACTTCTCGGGGCGCGGCAAGGGCGAGGAGCCGACTCGCCCGCCGCGGCTGCGCCACTTCATCACCAACATCACCGTGAAGGTGGAGGGCGACAAGGCCTGGAGCCGCTCCTTCTGGTTCGAAATCGACAACGATACCCGCCTGCGCACGCCCTATGTCGGCGGCTACGGCCATTATGAAGACGAGTTGCGCCGCGTCGATGGCAAATGGCTCTTCACCTTCCGCAAGATCTGGAACGAGTGCATGGAGGACCGCGCCGCCGAATATGTGAACCCCGTCACGCAGATGGGTTGAGCAGTGTCCGGGCGTCCTGCCGTGCCGCCATCCGGTGTGTCGAGCCTGCTTGGCGCCATGCTGGGCCTTGCCCTGCTGGCGGCCTGCTCGAACGCGCCGCCCGGCAGCATGGCGGGACCGCCTCCGTTCGGTGCGGGCGACGATTGGGACAATCCGGGCGGGGACTGGGCGGAAAGCCGCTACTCCCGCCTCACCGACATCGACAAGACCAATGTGGGTAGGCTCGGCCTCGCCTGGGATTATGATCTCGGCACCACCCGCGTGCAGGAAGCGACGCCGGTCGTCATCGACGGGGTGATGTATACGTCTGGCAATCTCGGCCGGGCCTATGCGCTGGACGCGGCAACGGGCCGCCAACTCTGGGCCTTCTCGCCCGAGGTCGACATGCAAGTCAATCGCTACGCCTGTTGCGATCAGGCCAATCGCGGCGTGGCCGTGGCGGACGGGAAAGTGTTCGTCGCCGCGCTCGACGGATGGCTCTATGCGCTCGACCAGAAGACCGGCGCGGTCGTCTGGAAGGCCGACAGTTTTCTCGATCGCAATCGGGCCTATACCAGCACGGGCGCGCCGGAAGTGGCGGGCGACCTCGTCATCATCGGCAATGCCGGCGCGGAATATGACACGCGCGGCTATGTCATCGCGTTCGACATCCGCACCGGCAAGGAGGCCTGGCGCTTCTACACCATACCGCGCGATCCCGCGCTGGGGCCGCAGGAAAGCAAGGCGCTGGAGGCGGCGCTCAAGACCTGGAATCCGAAAAGCCGCTGGGATATCGGCGGCGGCGGCACGGCCTGGGATGCGATCACCTACGATCCCGAATTCGATCAGGTCATCATCGGCGTCGGCAATGGCGGGCCTTATGCGCAGGCGATCCGTTCGCCGGGCGGCGGGGACAATCTCTACCTGAGTTCGCTGGTCGCACTCGACCGCAAGACGGGCGCGATGAAATGGCATTTTCAGGAGACGCCGGGCGACAACTGGGATTTCACCTCCGTCCAACCCATGATCCTGACGCGTATGGCGGTGAACGGCGCCGAGCGCCCCGTGCTGCTGCACACGCCCAAGAACGGCTTCTTCTTCATGCTGGACCGGGAGACGGGCAAGCCGCTCGCTGTGCACAGGATGGTGCGCACAAGCTGGGCTTCGGGCTGGGACCTCAAGACCGGCAAGCCGATCGCCACGCCCGAATATTCGGACATCAATGCGGGTCCCAAGCTGGTCTTCCCGGCCCCGCCCGGTGCACGCAACTGGTATGGCGCGGCTTATGATCCGCAGCGCAAGATGTACGTCGCCCATTTTCTCGACATGGGCAATCTCATCATGGTGCCGCCCGCCAATCTGACGATGCCGCGGCGCAAGCTGGCCCTGAACGCGGGCACGGAATCGATCTTCACGCCCTTTCTGGAGGCTGCGCTTCCCGGTCTGCCCAAGGATGTGCAGAAGACCATCACCGATCTGCCGCAATGGCAATGGGTGAAGGACAAGCCCTGGGCGGCCGATGTGCGCGCCGTCGATCCGGTGACCGGCAGGACGATCTGGAGCTATCCGCGCGAGGACGGCTGGCAGGACCGCAGTGGCGTACTCACGACGCAGAGCGGCCTCACCATCTTCGGCACGCTGTCGGGCAAGCTGGTCATCCTGGATTCCGATACCGGCAAGGTGGTGCGCACGATCGACACCGGTCGCTCGATCCTCGCCGCCCCCATGACCTACCGGGTGAAGGGCGTGCAATATATCGCGGTGCAGACCGGCTGGGGCGGGGGCGGCTGGGGACTGGTCCCCGATTATTCCGCGGCCTATGCCAAGGGGAACGCCAATCGCATCCTGGTCTTTCGGCTGGATGGTGGGCCGGTGCCGATCCCGCCGGATCTTCCGCCGGAGGGGCCGATCCCGGCGCCGCCCCTGCAGATCTCCGGCACCGATGCCGATCGGTTGGCGAAGGGACGAGTGCTCTTCTCGAAAAACTGTTCCATCTGCCATTCCAACATGCCGCGCGCGCCGCTGCCGAGCCTGACCCGCATGAGCGAGGGCGCGCATCAGGCGTTCGAGCAGATCGTGCTGGAAGGGCTGCTGCTGCCCAACGGAATGCCGCGCTGGGACGATCTGCTGACGCGCGCCGACGTGCAGGCGATCCACGCCCATCTGATCGATCTGCAGAGCAAGGCATACGCCCGGCAGCAGGCCGGAGCGCCGCCGGAAACCCCGATCTACTCCCGCATCACCACGGCCAACTGATGAGAGCATGAGCGAGATGGATGATATATTCTCACTGTTCGGAAGGGTATCGCTCTCGAGAGATGTGGAGAGGCGTCCCCTGAGGATGAGCATCCTTGTCTGCCTGGCCTCGGACGCGGGTGGTCGCTTATGACTGCCGCAGCGACGGCCCTGCCCGAGCAGGATGGCATCGACATTTTCGAATCGGCCCGGCTCAAGCCGCGCTACTGGCTGCTCGTCGTCCTGTTGATGACGCAGGGCCTGTTCGAGTTTTTCGATTTCTACATCATCGGCTTTCTGGTCAGCGTCATCGGGCCGGAATGGAACCTCACCTTCGGCCAGGTCTCTATCGTGCTGCTCTCGGCGGGCGTGGGTCAATTGGTGGGTGCGCTACCCTTCGCCTGGTTCGCGGATCGTTACGGGCGCAAGCCGGCGTTGATCTCCGGCATCGTGCTCTATTCGTTGGCGGCCGGCTGCGCGGCCTTCGTGCCGGACGGGAGCTGGATGCTGTTCGCGTTCCTGCGCTTCATCGTCGGGGTGGGCTATGGCGGCACGCAGATCACCTTGCTGATAGAGATCGCGCCGACGCGCTGGCGGACCATGATCGCAAGTGCGAGCGGCCTGATCGCGCCCGGCGGGGTGTTGCTGGCCTCGTTGCTGGTCGCCAATTTCCTGCCGACCATCGGCTGGCGCGGCCTCGCCCTGCTCGGTTTCTTCCCGCTCGTCATCGCCTTCGCACTCTACTTCCTGGTGCCGGAATCGGTCCGCTGGCTGGTCTCCCAGGGCCGCGCGACCGAAGCGCATGATGTGCTCGCCAAATATGTCGATCTGCCCAAGGACCAGATCCCGCTGCCGCGCGTGCCCAAGGAAGTGCGCCGCGCGCGCCTGCGCGACATTGCGCTGTATCCGGGTCGCTTCTGGCTGATCGTGGCGACCAGCTCCGGGCTCGGCATCGCCGGCTTCGGCGTGGCCTTGTGGGGGCCGACGGTGCTCACCATGCTGCTCAAGATCCAGCCGGCCGAGGCGGCTGCCTATTTCGTGTTCGTGAGCATTGCCGGCATCGCCGGTCGGGCGCTGTGGACGATCACCCCGCATTTCATCGGTCGCTGGCGCTCCGCGCTCATCTGCCTGTTCGGAACGGCGGTGACGATCAGCGCTGCGGCCTTCCTGCACCCTTATTTCGTGGCCGGCGTGCCGGTGTTCCTGCTGTGCCTGATGTGCGGATCACTGTTCTACGATGGCGGGGCCTCCAACAGCTCGCCTTACGGGACGGAACTGTTCCCAGTCCGCCTCGCCGGGCTGGGTGGCGGCCTCGTCCAGATGGTCAGCGGCTTCGGCAAGCTGCTCGGGCCGATCATTCTCGCGCTGATCGCCGGCAGCGGCAATCTGCTCTCGCCCCAGGCAACGGAAGCCGCGATCACGCCCGGCTTCCTCACGCTCGCCGCCTTTGCCGTCATCGGCTTCCTCGCCACCTCGATGCTGCGATACGAAACCCATGGCGTCCGCATGGTGACCGATGAGGACGATTTCGTCTCCGGCAAAGTCAACGCCAAGCCACCTCCGCTCGCTTGAGCGCCGCCGCCCGCCTTATCCACACACCACATGCAAGGAACCGGTATGCAGCCGCCTGAACTGGAATATGTCTTCACCATCGAGATCGATCTGAGCCCCCGCTTTCGCTACGGCCCGACCACGGACGGGTTGGAGCGCGGCTATGTGGGCGTGCTCGGCGGCCGCATCACCGGCCCGCGCCTCAACGGGCGCATCGTGCCCCACACCGGCGGGGACTGGCCCAGCATCCGCCCGGACCAGACCTGCGACTTCAATGCGCGTTACCTGATCGAGGCCGACGACGGCACGCTGATCCAACTGCGCAACACCGGCGTGCGCCATGGACCCAAGGAAGTGCTGGATCGCCTGCAGAATTATGAGCCCGTCGACCCCTCCGAATATTATATGCGGGTGACGCCGCAGTTCGATGCACCGGAAGGGCCGCATGGCTGGCTCAGCCGGACCGTGTTCATCGGCAAGACGGATCGGCAGAAGACCAAGTCCGTGTTCAACTATTGGGCGGTGCTCTGAACATGGCGGAGTCCTCTGCAGGGCTGTTTCCGGTGGATCGGGCGATCGCGCAGGGCGCGGTCGTCGATCCGGCACAGGCCGGGAGCGCCGATCATATCGCGCTGACGGCGCGCAACCGGGCGTTGATGATCGACTTCGTGACGATCCTCTACGAGCAGCGCGATCCCCGCCGGGCCTTTGAGCGATATGTCCATGAGGATTATATCCAGCACAACCCGATCATCGCCGATGGCCGCGAAAATGCGCTCAAATGGCTGGAGCCGGTCTTCTCCAAACCGGGCACGGAGATTCAGGTCCGGCGGGTGCTGGTGGATGGCGATTATGCCACCGTGCAGATCATCGGACGGATGGGGCCGGAAGATGGCGGCAGTGCGGTCATGAACATCTTCCGCATCGAGGACGGGCTGATCGTGGAGCATTGGGACGTGACGCAAGCGATGCCGGCGGAAACGGCAAGCGGGCGGCCTTTGGGATAAGAGGATACGACATTTCCGTTCGTCATTCCCGCGAACGCGGGAATCTAGAACCCAGCCGAATTTCCATCGCGCCCTTGGATTCCAGCGTCCGCGGGAATGACGGAGGGAGCGGGCGGTGGCGCGGCTTAGTCGGACGCGCTAGGCTGGGCCGAACGAGAAACACAGGAGAGGCAGGCCATGGATCTGGGCATCAGGGGCCGCAAGGCGATCGTCAATGGCGCCAGCGCCGGCATGGGCAAGAGCGCGGCGATGGCGCTGGCCCGCGAGGGCGTGGACGTGTTCATCTCGGCGCGGGGCGAGGACCGGCTGATGCACGCGGCGCAGGAGATTGCCGATGAGACCGGCGCGCGGGTCGTGCCAATCGTCGCCGATCATGCCAGCGCCGAGGGGCGCGAGCGCATTCTGGCGGCCTGCCCGGAGCCGGACATTCTCGTCGGCACCTGCGCCCCGCCGCCGATGACGCCGGACTATCGCGCGATCACCGGTGAGCAATGGCAGAGCGCTATCGAGATTTCGCTGCTTTCGCCCATTGAGTTCATGCGCCGCGTGCTCGATGGCATGGTGGAGCGCCGATGGGGGCGGGTGGTGAACATCGCCACGGTGGCTGCGAAATATCCCGGCGAAATCCGGGCGCTTTCCGGCAGCACGCGGGCGGCGCTGGTGAACTACAGCGTCGCCGTCTCGAAGGTGGTAGCCAAGCACAATGTCGTCATCAACAACCTGCTGCCGGGCATGCACCACACCGCGACAGTCGAGGACCAGTTCAATGCCCGCGCGAAGGCCAAGGGCACGACCTATGAGGATGAGGTCGCCGAGTTCGTGCGAGACTGGCGGATCGCCAGCGGGCGCTTCGGCAATGCGGACGATGTCGGGGCCTTCGTGGCGATGTTCTGCAGCGAGTTTGCCAACTACACCACGGGCCAGAGCCTCACCATCGATGGCGGTGCCACGACCTCGACCTTTTAGAGGACGGCCGGTTGGTCGGGCGGATGATGAGACATATGATCTCCGTTCGCCCTGAGCCTGTCGAAGGGCTGTCCTTCTCAGCTAAGCCCGAACGGCGTGGGGAAAGGCCGAACCGTGATTGGGGTTAAGGCATAGATCAGTCCACTCGCCCACCGCACAGCGGGTGACGCGCGCCCGGCGATCTGCTAAAGGCGCGCGCCATGACGAACCCCAATAGCCTCGATTACGAACGACCGGTCATCACGCCGCCCGATGGCGAGAAGAAGGTGCTGCTGCACAGCTGTTGCGCGCCCTGCTCGGGCGAGGTGATGGAAGCGATGACCGCGAGCGGCATCGATTACACCATCTTCTTCTACAATCCGAACATCCACCCCAAGGAGGAATATCTGCTGCGCAAGGAGGAGAATATCCGCTTTGCCGAGCAGCATAATATTCCCTTCGTGGATGCCGACTATGACACGGTGAACTGGTTCAAGCGCGCCAAGGGCATGGAGAATGAGCCCGAGCGCGGCGCGCGTTGCACCATGTGCTTCGACATGCGGTTCGAGCGCACGGCGCTTTACGCGCATGAGCATGGCTTCCCGGTCATCACCTCGTCGCTCGGCATCTCGCGCTGGAAGAACATGAACCAGATCAACGATTGCGGGGAGCGCGCGGCGGCGCATTATCCCGGCATCAAATATTGGACGTTCAATTGGCGCAAGGGCGGCGGCGCGGCGCGGATGATCGAGATCAGCAAGCGTGAGCGCTTCTACCAGCAGGAATATTGCGGCTGCGTCTTCTCGCTGCGCGACACCAATGCGCACCGGGTGAGCCAAGGCCGTGAGGAAATCCGCATCGGCGAGCTGTATTATGGGGACGAGCCTTCCGCGCAGGGCTGAGCCATGCGGGAGGGGTTTGACCACAAGAAACGGGACGCGCCCGTCCGGCCGCGCGTCTAGCTGACCGGCTCCACTTATGGAGCTGGATCATGACATTACTGGATCGCAAAGTCGCCATCATCACTGGCGCGAGTTCGGGGATCGGGCGCGCCGCTGCGCTGCTGTTCGCGCAACAGGGCGCGGCCCTCGTGCTGGTTTCCCGACGCGAGGCGGCGCTTGAGAGCGTGGCCGAGTCCATCAGAGCGCAGGGTGGTCGTGCGGCCATTGTCGCGGGCGACGTGCGCGAGGAGGAGACGCACCGCCGAGCCGTTGCGGTCGCCTGTGAGACCTTCGGGGGGCTGCATATCGCGTTCAACAATGCCGGGCTTGTCGGGACGATGCAGCCGTTGGCAGATCTCACGCCGGAGGATTGGTCGCAGGTGCTGCCGGTCAACCTGACGGCGGCTTTCCTCGGCGCCCGCGCGCAGATTCCGGCCATGCTCGATCAAGGCGGCGGCGCGCTCATCTTCACTGGCAGCTTCGTGGGCAATAGCGTCGGCTTGCCGGGCATGTCGGCTTATGGGGCGGCGAAGGCGGGGCTGCTTGGCCTCGTGCGCGGCATTACGGCCGATTACAGCGCGCAGGGCATTCGCGCCAACGCTCTGCTGCCGGGCGGGACGGCGACAGGGATGGCAGGCGATGGCGATCAGCAGGCCTGGGCGGCAAGTCTTCACGCGATGAAGCGGATCGCCCAACCGGAAGAAATCGCGCAGGCGGCGCTATTTCTGGCCAGCGACATGGCGAGCTTTGTGACTGGCTCGGCGCTGTGGGCGGATGGGGGCAACGCCGCCGTCAAATTGTGATGCTGGGGACGTTGATAGTTGGCGGGCGGGCTCTTGAAGGATCGGGCGGCCGTATCAAGGCCGCCCGTGTCACTCTCGCTTAGTTGCCGTCGATCACTTCCTGCCCGGCCTGACCAACCGATTCAATGTCCTTGCCGGCGCCTTTGACAGTCGCGCAAGCCTGGAGTGCGAGGGCCGCGCCGAGCAGCAGAATCAATGTGCCGCGCTGTTTCATGATCGTCTTCCTTCTGTTTGTTCCGGGCGATGAAATGCTTGAGCGAGGGTTCGGTTGCGATTCCCGGTCGGCGGGCGCAGCTTGCAGGGAACGTGTTCGGGGAACGCGTGCCTCGTCGGGCCGTTCAGGAAGGTGAGACGGCTGCGCCTTGGCCGCGCCGGATAGCAACCAGATGAAAGGGTCAGTGATGAGCGGGAAGATCGATGTCGCGGTAATCGTGGGCAGTCTGCGCAAGGACTCGTATAACCGCAAGGCGGCGCTGGAGCTGGCACGCCTCGCCGATGGCGATATGGCGCTGCGGATCGTCGAGATCGGCGATTTGCCGCATTATGATGAAGATGCGGAGACCGACAGCCCGCCCGGGGTGTGGACGCGCTTTCGCAAGGAGATCGCCCCGGCCGACGCGCTGCTGTTCGTCACGCCCGAATATAACCGCTCGGTGCCGGGCGTGCTCAAAAACGCTATCGACGTCGGCTCGCGGCCCTACGGCCAGAGCGTGTGGATGGGTAAGCCGGCGGCGATCATGACCGTCTCGCCCGGAGCGCTCGGCGGGTTCGGCGCCAATCATCATCTGCGCCAGATGCTGGTGTTTCAGGATACGCCGATCCTCCAGCAGCCCGAGGCCTATGTCGGCAACGCGGCCAAGCTGTTCGAGGATGACGGCCGGCTGACGGACAAGAAGACGGAGGATTTTTTCCGCAGCTTCCTGGATGCCTTTCGCAAGCTGATCGACCGGGCGGGCTGACCGGCGCTCAGTTTACGATCGCCTTGAGGCGCCGCCAGATTCGCGTGCGCAGCGGCGTGCGCGATTCGATGCTGAGGCCACGCGCGCGCGCCGCCCGCATGAGATCCCGGGTCAGCGCACGCAGCTGGCGGTCGTTAAGCGCCGTCGACACCCGGTGGTGGCCGCCGCGCATGCCGCTTTCGGCGATATGCAGCGTCAGGATGACGCCATGGTCAGCGCCGCGCCGCTCCCAATCGATAAGCGCCCCGGAAATATACTCCTGCCGCCTGAAATCCTGTTCCGCCATGCCTTCCTCTGTTGCGCCCGGCTTGCGCGCCGTCCTGCTCGTGCAATCCCTGACCGCCGTTTCTTAACGTTTTGGAAAGGCCGGGCCGAGCCGTTGGCGCACCGGGCGTGCATTGTCTATTGCGCATTGCACAATATTCGCATTCACTGTGCGGATGCTCAAAGCTGCAGTCTATCATCGCACGGCCTATCACTACAGCAGGTCGATCCGTCTCGGGCCGCAGATCATCCGGCTTCGACCCGCGCCGCACAGCCGCACCAAGGTGCCGAACTATGCCCTGCGGATCGAGCCGGAGGGCCATTTCATCAACTGGCAGCAGGACCCGCACGGCAATTGGCAGGCGCGGCTGGTCTTTCCCGATCCGGTCGACCGTTTCGTGGTGGAAGTGGATCTGCTCGCCGATCTCGACGTCATCAATCCGTTCGATTTCTTCGTCGAGCCTTATGCCGAGGAGTATCCGTTCGCCTATGACGAGGCGCTGAAGACGGATCTGGCCGCCTATTTCGAGGTCGAGGCGCAGGGGCCTCTGTTCGAGGCGCTGGTGGCGCAGCACGCAGGCCATCAGGGCCGCACCATCGATTTTCTGGTGGAGATCAATCGCCAGCTCGAACAGCGTATCGGCTATGTCATCCGCATGGAAACCGGGGTGCAGACCCCGGAAGAGACCCTGCAGATCGGCACCGGCTCCTGCCGGGACAGCGCCTGGCTGCTGGTGCAGCTGGTGCGGCGGCTGGGCTTCGCGGCGCGGTTCGTCTCGGGCTATTCGATCCAACTGGTTGCGGATGTCGAGCCGGTGGAAGGCCCCAAGGGCGTGACGCGCGACGTGGTCGATCTCCACGCCTGGGCGGAAGTTTATGTGCCGGGCGCTGGCTGGATCGCGCTGGATGCCACTTCCGGCATGTTCGCCGGCGAGGGGCATATCCCGCTCTGTGCATCGCCCCATTATCGCTCGGCTTCGCCCATTGAGGGGCTGGCCGAGCCGGCGGAAGTGGACTTCCGCTTCGAGATGCGCGTCTCGCGCATTGCCGAGGCGGTGCGGATCACCAAACCGTTCACCGATGAGCGCTGGGCCGCGGTGCAGGCGCTGGGCGAGCAGGTGGACGCCGACCTCGTCGCGCAGGATGTGCGGCTGACGACCGGCGGTGAACCGACCTTCGTCGCCGAGAATGGCGGGCAGGAGGATGAGTGGAACGGCGGCGCCGTCGGGCCGACCAAGCAGGGCTATGCGGACAAGCTCGTGCGAGCGCTGCGGGAGAAATTCGCGCCGGGCGGGATGCTCCACCACGGTCAGGGCAAATGGTATCCCGGCGAGAGCCTGCCGCGCTGGGCCTATGCGGTCTACTGGCGCAAGGATGGCGTGCCGGTGTGGCGCGACCCGATGCTGATCGCGCGGGAAGAGGCCGAGCGCAAGCCGCTCGCGACGCCGGCGCTTGCCGCGCGCTTTCTGGCGACTATCGCCGCAGGCCTTGAGGTTCAGCCCGATTATGTCGCGCCGGTCTATGAGGATGAGCAGGAGTGGGCGCGCAAGGCGGAAGATTTGCCCGTCAATGTTACGCCAGACGATAACAAGCTCAGCGATGTCGAGGCGCGCGAGCGGATGAAGAAGGCGTTTGCGATGGGGCTGGTCGAGCCCGTCGGCTATGCCCTGCCCATCCAGCGCTGGCAGGCCGCGCAGACCAAGCCACGCTGGCAGAGCGAGGTCTGGGCGGTGCGCCGGGGCAAGCTCCATGCCGTGCCGGGCGACAGCTCGCTCGGCTATCGCTTGCCGCTGGGCTCGCTGCCCTTCGTGCCGCCGGCCGACTTCCCCTACATCCACCCGCGCGACACGAGCGAACCCCGCGAGCCGCTTGCGGATTATCATGTCCAGCGTGCGGAGCGGGCACACCGGCCGGATGTGCGCGAGCAGATGGTCGCCTCCCGCGCGGAGGCTGGCGGCGCGGCTGCGCAGGAGCGTGTGGAGCAGGAGATCATCGAGGGCGCGGTGCGCACCGCGATCACCGTCGAGCCCAAGGCGCATTATCTCTCCGTCTTCCTGCCGCCGGTGCGTGAGCTGGAGGATTATCTGGAGCTGATCGCGCAGGTGGAGGCCGCAGCCTGCGCCATGCGCGTCGAAGTGCGGATCGAGGGCTATGCTCCGCCGCCCGACCCCCGCCTGCAGGTGCTCAAGATCACGCCCGATCCCGGCGTCATCGAGGTCAATGTGCAGCCGGTCGCGACATGGGGCGAGACGGTCGAACTGACCGAAACGCTCTACGATGTCGCGCGGGCGCTCAAGCTCACGGCCGACAAGTTCATGGTCGATGGGCGCGCGGTGGGGACGGGTGGCGGCAATCATCTCGTGCTCGGCGGGCCGAGCCTCACCGATTCACCGTTCATCCGCAGGCCGGACCTGCTCAAGAGCTTCGTGCTCTACTGGCAGCGCCATCCTTCGCTCAGCTATCTCTTTTCCGGTCTGTTCATTGGTCCCACCAGCCAGGCACCCCGAATCGACGAGGCGCGGCATGACGGGCTGTACGAGCTGGAGGTGGCGCTGGCGCAGGTGCCGAAACCGGGGGAAGGCGCCACGCCACCTCCCTGGCTGGTCGACCGGCTGTTCCGCAACCTGCTGGTGGACGTGACTGGCAATACGCACCGCACCGAGATCTGCATCGACAAGATGTTCTCGCCCGATGGGCCGACCGGGCGGCTGGGGCTGGTCGAGTTCCGCGGCTTCGAGATGCCGCCGGACGCGCGAATGAGTCTGGCGCAGCAATTGCTGCTGCGCGCGCTCACTGCCTGGTTCTGGCGCGAACCGCAGGAAGGTAATCTGGTGCGCTGGGGCACGCGCCTGCACGATCGCTTCATGCTGCCCCATTTCGTCTGGGAGGATTTTCTCGACGTGCTCGGTGACCTCCGCCGGGCCGGTTATGATTTCGACCCCAACTGGTTCGAAGCGCAGAAGCAGTTCCGTTTCCCGGTCCATGGCGCGGTACGGGCCGGCGGGCTGGAACTGGAGATTTCCCATGCGCTGGAGCCTTGGCATGTGCTGGGTGAAACCGGCGCGATCGGCGGCACCGTGCGCTATGTGGACAGCTCAACCGAGCGGCTGCAGGTGCGCGTCTCCGGGCTGGTCGAGGGGCGGCATGTCGTCGCCTGCAACGGGCGTCGGGTGCCATTGGCAGCCACTGGCGTGGCGGGCGAGGCGGTGGGCGGCGTGCGGTACAAGGCGTGGGCGCCGTCAGACTGTCTCCATGCCCGCCTGCCGGTCAACGCACCGCTGACCTTCGATGTGTTCGACGCGTGGAGCGGCCGGTCGCTCGGCGGCTGCGTCTATCATGTGGCGCATCCGGGCGGACGCAATTATGACGACGTGCCGGTGAATGCCTATGAGGCGGAGGCGCGGCGCAAGGCTCGGTTCCAAGATCATGGCCATACGCCGGGCTCCATGGCGCTGCCGCCGGATGAGAAAACGGGGGAATTTCCATTGACGCTCGATCTGCGACGGCCCGCGACCCTTTGAATGCGTCGCTTGCCATGACTGCCGGGGAAGAGGACATCGGCCAGGCCCTCGCGCGCTATGCGCGGGAAGCCGGGCGCGGTGATCTCATGCTCGCGGCGCAGGGCGATCCTGCCATGGCGCATCGCTGGGAAGCGATGTTCGGTGCCATTGCCAGCGCCGCGCGGGGCGGCTTCGCCGGCCTGCAGGCTCGGGCCGACCAGCAGGTCGTCGATCTCGGCATGGCCTTCCGCCTGACCGGCGAGGTTGAGGAGCGCGTCTGGCCGCTCAGTCCCGTGCCGATGCTGATCCACGCGACGCAGTGGCAGGGCATCGAGGCGGGTCTGGCGCAGCGGGCCGATCTGCTCGAGCATGTGCTCGATGATCTCTATGGCGCGTGCAGCCTCGTCGCCAGTGGCGAGCTGCCGGCGGCGATCGTGGCCGGCGCGCCGGATTACTGGCGGCAGATGCGCGGCCTGCCGCCGCCGCGCGGCCACCGGCTGCAATTTTACGCGGTCGATCTGGCGCGCGGGCCGGATGGCGAATGGCGGGTGCTGGCGGATTATGTGCGCACACCGGTCGGTGCCGGCTATGCGCTGGAAAACCGCCTCGCGATGACGCGGGCGACGGATGACGCACTCGGGATCGTCAATTTCGTGCGGCTGGCGCCCTTCTTCTCCGATTTCCGGCAGGGCCTCGCCGCCATCTGTGCCCGGCCCGATCCGCGCATCGCGCTGCTGACGCAGGGGCGCTACAACCAGAGCTATGCCGAGCAGGCGCACCTCGCGCGCTATCTCGGCATCCTGCTGGTCGAGGGGCAGGACCTCACCGTGCGCGACGGGCAGCTTTACGTCCGCACCGTCGAGGGTGTGAAGCGGGTCGATGGGCTGTGGCGGCGGATGGGCACGGACCTGCTCGACCCGCTGGCGTTCGATTCACGCTCGACCATCGGTGTGCCGGATATTTTCGAGGCGATGCGCCATGGCGGCCTTGTCATCGCCAACTGGCCCGGCGCCGGGGTGCTGGAGACGCCGGCGCTCGCCGCGTTCCTGCCGCGCCTCTGCCGCAAGTTGCTCGGCGAGCCGCTGCGTATTCCCAATGTCGCGACATGGTGGTGCGGGCAAGCGAAGGAGCGCGCCCACGTCCGCGAGCAGGCGGACCGGCTGGCCATCGGCTCTGCCTTCGGCTTGCCGGTGCCGGCGATCCCCCATGGCCGCGCGCGCCTGGCCTCGCGCCTCAGTCCGGCCGAGAATGCCGCGTTCCTCGCCGAGCTGGAGCAGCGCCCGATGGATTATATCGGGCAGGAGCTGGTGCAATTGTCCACCACGCCGGCGCTGGTCGATGGCGTGCTGCTGCCCCGCCCGTTCATCCTGCGCGCCTTTCTCGCCCGCGATGCGCATGGCCAGTGGCGCGCAATGCCGGGCGGGTTTGCGCGGCTTGCAGCCCATGACGACATGCGGGCGGTGCTGATGGGGCAGGGCGACATGTCCGCCGACGTCTGCATTGTCGCCGATGAACCGCAGACGGCGGTGGTCACGCTCGACAGCGGTGCGCCGGTCGCCATTCGCCGCGTCGCCGGCACGCTGCCCAGTAAGGCGGCGGATAACTTCTTTTGGCTCGCGCGCTATCTGGAGCGTGGCGAAATGGTGCTGCGGATGATCCGCGTGCTGATCGGCGGCAGCATCGAAGGCGAGGCAGCCTCCGCGCTCGACCGCCCGACGCTCGGCCGCGTGGCCGATACGCTGGTTGCCTGGGGCAGCGCCCGCAAGGACAAGCTGGGTGAAGGCACCGGCAAGCTTTGCGTCCATGCACTCAGCGATCCGGAGATGCCGGGTAGCGTCCAGTCCCTGTTCGAGGCGGCCGAAGCGATTGGCCGGGGCCTGCGCGAGCGGCTGGCGGTGGACTTCTGGCGCCTGCTCAGCCGCCAGATCGACCGGGTGAGCGAAGCGCGCGAATCTCAACTCATGGCCCATGTCGCGCGGCTGCTGGATCGTTGCGCGGCGCTCTCTGGCCTGTCCGCCGAGAATATGGTGCGCGGCGCCGGCTGGCGTTTCCTGGAGCTGGGCCGGCGGCTGGAGCGCGCCATCCACCTTTGCCGGCTGGCGCGCACCTTTGCCGGCGACGATGCCAATGGGCATGATCTCAATCTGTTTCTGGATCTCTGCGATTGCCAGATCAGCTATCGCACCCGCTACCTCTCCGGTCTGGCGCTGGCGCCGGTGCGCGACATGCTGCTGCTGGAGCCGGGCAATCCGCGCTCGCTTGCCTTTCAGGTCGATGCGATTCTCGATCATCTGCGCGCCTTGCCGACGCTGCGCGACGACGGGATGCCCGAGCCGCCGGTGCAACTCGCTCTGGCGCTCTCCGCCCGCCTGCACGCCGCCTCCGCCGAGATGCTCACGGCGCGCGATCTGGAGGTCATCGAGACAGCGCTGCTCGATCTCTCGGATCGGATCGACGATCGGTTCTTCCTCAAGGGCGAGGATGCGCCGCGCGCCTCCGGCATGACGCGGCTGGCATAGATGAGGCGGATGCATAACAGGCGATGAGATATCGGGTCAGCCACATCATCCGCGTCGATTATGATCCGCCCGTGCGGCTGGCGCATTTCAATCTGCGTCTTGCGCCCATCGCATGGCCGGGTCAGCAGGTGCGGGACTATCGCCTCATCGTCGATCCTGTGCCCGACGTGCGCCAGGAGCGCGTCGGTGCCTATCCGTTCAACCTCACCCGCATCGAGATGCTCAAGCCGGTGGCCTCGCTGGAAGTGCGCTCCACCTTCATTGCCGATGTGAGCGAGGCCGAGCTGGATCTGCTTGGCGCCCAGATGAGCGTGACGAAGGTGGCGCAGGCGGCGCTAGCCGTCATGGATGTCGGGCCGATGTCCCCCGTGACCTATATCTTCCCATCCCGCTTGCTACCGCTCGTGCCGCAGATCGCCGCCTGGGCGCGGCCGCATCTGGCGCCCGATGCGGACTGCCTGAGCGCGGCACTGGCGCTGGCCCGGCACATTCAGGCGACCTTCCATTACGACACCAAGGCAACCGAAGCCGATACGCCGGTGGCCGAGGCCTTCTCCATCCGGCGCGGCGTCTGCCAGGATTTCGCGCACATCCTCATCGTCGCGCTGCGTGCCGCCGGTTTGCCGGCGGCTTATGTGAGCGGCTATCTGCGGACCGATCCGCCGCCGGGGCAAGCGCGGCTGGTCGGCGCGGACGCGATGCACGCCTGGGTGGCCTTGTGGTGCGGTCCCCTGCGCGGCTGGGTGGGGATCGATCCCACCAATGGCGTGCTCGCCAATGGCGATCATCTCGTCGTCGGCATGGGCCGGGATTATTCGGACATCTCGCCCATCGACGGCGTGTTCGTCGGCGGCCATTCCCAGAAGACCTTCAATTCGGTGGACGTGTCACCCATGGACAGCCGCGCCACCACCGCCTGACCGTTGCACGGTCCAAGGCCTCCCTTATGAGCGACCTCTCCCGGTCGAGCGAACCTTATCCGATCGACGCATCGGCGCGGAACGTCGCTGCGCCCTGATCGTTAGCGTCGGTGAACAGGGAGATGCGTACATGGATGCCGGAGCCAGACTGACGATGCTCGCGCGCGCCGGCTTCGCGACCCGTGGCGCGCTTTACATCGTCATTGCCTTTCTCGTGTTGCGGGCCGGGCGGGCCGAGGATCCGTCGGGCGCGCTTGAATATCTCGGCGATGGTGGCGGCATGATACTCCTCGGCCTGATGGCGGCGGGGTTGATCGGCTATGGGCTCTGGCGGCTGTCGGACGCCGCTTTCAACATCGAGCAGCATGATGATGATACCAAGGGCAAGATCAGCCGCGTCGGCGCGGCAGCAAGCGGCCTGATCCACCTGTTTCTGGCGTGGCAGGCGATCCGGCTCATGCGGGGCACCTCCGGTGGCTCGGGCGGCGGGACGGAGGAAAGCGCACAGAGCGCCCTCCAATTGCCGGGCGGCTTTATCCTGCTCATCATCGGTGGCCTGATCCTGATCGGGACGGGGCTGTACCAGCTCTTCAAGGCCGCCAAGGGCAGCTACTTGAAGCACCTGGAACCGCAGGTCGCGCGCAAGGCCTGGGCACAATG
This sequence comes from Sphingobium sp. B2D3C, assembly GCF_025961835.1. NCBI lineage: Bacteria > Pseudomonadati > Pseudomonadota > Alphaproteobacteria > Sphingomonadales > Sphingobiaceae > Sphingobium > Sphingobium sp. B2D3C. The sequence goes on from NZ_JAOQOK010000001.1 coordinate 3,324,965, forward strand.
GACCGGTCGGCTGGGCTATGCGGCGCGTGGGGCGATCTTCCTGATCACTGGCGGTTTTCTGGTCTCTGCGGGGCTGGATTCGCAGGCAAGCGAGGCCGGGGGCATGTCGGATGCGCTCGCCTGGCTGACCAATCCGTGGGACATCCTGATTGCCATCGGCTTGCTCGGTTTTGGCATATTCAGCCTGATCGAAGCGCGTTACCGGCGCCTGCAGACCGTTTCTGCCGGCCCTTTGGCGAGCGGGGCATCGCGCTTCGGCTGGTGAGCGGAAGCCCAACGGTACATTGCGCAGACACCGCGAGGCACTAAGCTGGCGGCGAACGATAAGGGGGATGTCATGACAGTTCAGCAGCGCGAGGCGGATCAGGCGCCGCGCGAACGGCAAGGTCCGGGCGCGCGGATCGCCATGGCGACCGTGATCATTCTGGCGGTCGTGGGCACAGCGTGGCTATTCGTCAAAATGTCCGGCCTGCTGCTGCTGGTCTTCGCGGCGCTGGTGCTGGCGGCCATTCTCGACGCCATAACCCGCGTCATCTGCCGCATCCCCGGGTTGCCGCGCGGGCTTGGGCTGGCGCTTGCAGTGGTGACCCTGCTGGCGGTCATCACCGGCGCCTTTACGCTGTTCGGCACGCAGATCGTCGGCGAATTCGACACCATCCGGGACAGCATTCCGCCCGCCATCGATCAGGTGCAGGCGCTGCTGGAGCGGTTTGGCCTCGGCGACGCCACCCGCGACCTGATCGAGCAGGGGCAGGGCGACCTCTCCAATCTTCTCTCTCAGGCCGGCGGTTATGCGCTCACGGCGGGCAATGGTATAGCCAATCTGGTGCTGCTGTTCGTTGGCGCCATTTTCATCGCCAGCGATCCCGCCGTCTATCGGCGCGGCCTCATCTTGCTGATGCCCCAGCGGGCCGAGTCCCCGCTCGGCGAGGCACTCGATGATGCGGTGCGCGGCTTGCGAGGCTGGATGATGGGACAGGCTGTCTCGTCGGTGGTCGTGGCGGCGTTGACCTGGGCCGGGCTCGCGGCGCTGGGCGTGCCCGCAGCAGGCGGTCTTGGCATTATTGCGGGTCTGCTGGATGTGATCCCGATGATCGGCCCGATCATCGCGGGCGTGCCGGCCGTCCTGCTCGCCTTCACCGTGTCGCCGATGACCGCCTTGTGGACGACCCTGGTTTTTCTCGTCATCCAGCAGTTGCAGGGCAATTTCCTGCAGCCGATGATTCAGAAACAGGCCGTGGACGTGCCGCCCGCCGTGCTGCTCTTCGCGGTAGTGGCGGCCGGGCTTCTGTTCGGCTTCATGGGCATGCTGCTGGCTGCGCCGCTGACGGTGGTGGTGTTCGTGATGGTCCAGCGGATCTATGTGCGGACCCTGCTTGGGAAGAAGATCAAGATCGCCGGGCAGGACTGACGAGCCCGCGAGAGGCGCGGCTGATCATGAGGGACGGAAGGGGCCAGCCGCTCGTCCGGACAACAAAAAAGGCGCCGGAAAGTCCGACGCCGTTCTTGTCTCGAAATCCGCGAGAGCGCTCAGGCCAGGCCGGCGACGCTCTTGGTCAGGCGGCTGAACTTGCGCGAAGCGGTGTTCTTGTGGAGCACGCCACGGGCCACGCCGCGCGACAGCTCAGGCTGTGCGGCGGAAAGGGCTGCCTGCGCCGCCGACTTGTCACCAGCTGCGACCGCTGCTTCCACCTTCTTTACGAGGGTGCGGATGCGGCTCATGCGGCTACCGTTGATCTCGGCGCGACGTGCGTTGCGACGAATGCGCTTCTTTGCCTGCGGCGTATTGGCCATGAAATTCCTCGAACTCGAAACTGTTTTTGGGCGCGCGGCCCGACTCGCCAGGCGGAAGCCGCAGGCGCGCGAAGGCCGGGCCATTAGCCCTGATCCGGGACAGCGTCAACCGCCTTGTGGCGACGAAGCCGGCTTCTGCGTGCCTGTCGCATCGGTGCGTAAGCGCGCTTCCACCTCGCCGACCGGCACGGAAGCGGCATCCGGCAGGTCGTCTGGCTCCGTGATGGGGAGCGCAGCCTCATCCTGCCCGCGCATCCCGGCCACGATGTTCCAGGTGGCGATGAACAGGGCAGCGATAACCGGACCGATCACCAGCCCGCTGAAGCCGAACAGTTGCAGCCCCCCCAGCGTGGTGATGAGCACCAGATAGTCCGGCATCCTGGTATCCCGCCCGACGAGGATCGGCCGCAGCAGATTATCCACCATCCCGATCACGAAGATGCCGCAGAAGATGAGGATGAGCGCTTGGGCCAGCGCGCCGCTGACCAGCAGGTAGACTGCGACCGGCACCCAGACGATGCCGGTACCCACGGCGGGCAGCAGCGAGAAGAAGCCCATCATCACGCCCCACAGCAAGGCGCCTTCGACGCCTAGCAGCCAGAACACGACCCCGCCGATGAAGCCCTGCACGATGGCGACGATAATGCTGCCCTTCACGGTCGCGCGGATCACCAGCACGAACTGGCGGAGCAGTTCCCGGCGCGGGCCATCGCGCAGTGGCGTCCGCTTGATCACGCTCTCCATGAGCGTCTCGCCGTCGCGTAGGAGGAAATAGGTGAGATAGAGCATGACGGTGAACGCGATGAACAGGCTGAACGCACTCTGGCCGATGTTGACGGCCTGCGCTGCCACGAACTGGAAGCTGTCTGCCGCCGCTTCGCGCAGCCGCTCTTGCGCGGCATTGAAATTGTCGAGCCCGTAACGCTGGAGCCAGCTTTCGGACCAAGCGGGCATGCTGGCGCGCAGATCATCGAACAATTGCGCGAAGTTGATCTCGCCGGACTGAATGCGCGCGTAGAACACGCTCGCTTCCTGGATCAGCGCGATGGTGAGCAGCAGCGCCGGTACGATCACCAGTGCGATGATGAGCAGCAACGTCAGGCCGGCAGCAGCGCTGGGCCAGCGCGGCATGATGTCGCGAATCTCGCGATGCACCGGCTGGAACAGGATGGCGATGATCACGCCCCACAGGATCGCCTGGAAATAAGGCTCCAGAATGAACGCGAAGGCGACCGTGATGAGGATGACCAGCGCGAGAAAGGCGTGATCCTCGATCTTGCGGGGCGGTGGGCTGGCATCCATGATGGGCGAATTCCGTTCAGTTCGTCTGGCGCGACCTCATCGCAAAAACAGCGCAAAGGCAATGTCGATCCGTTGAGGTCGGCGATTCCTCAGCGCGTATCGACCCCGACAGCCTGGCTGATCGACGTGAACCCATCCCGGCGCAAGAGATCGGCGAGCCCGGCATTGATGCGCGCGGGCAGATACGGCCCCTCATAGACCATCGCCGAATAGAGCTGGATGAGGCTCGCGCCGGCGCGGATGCGGGCATAGGCCTGCTCGGCGGTACGGATGCCGCCGGCGCCGATCAACGGCAGCCGGTCGCCGAGGCGCTGGCGGAAATCGCGCAGGCGGCCAAGGGCCATATCATGCAGCGGTGCGCCGGACAGGCCACCCGATTCCCCGGCATTGGCGGAGCGGAGGGAGGCCGGACGGCTGATCGTGGTGTTCGTTACGATCAGTCCGTCGATGCGGTGCTGCAAAGCCAGTTCCGCGATGTCGTCGACGTCCGCCGGCTCGAGATCGGGTGCGATCTTAAGCAGCATCGGCGGCCCATCCTCTGCACGCGCGGCCATCACGCGGCCGAGCAGGGCGTCGAGCGCGCCCCGGTCCTGCAGGGCGCGCAGGCCGGGGGTATTGGGCGACGACACATTGACGGTGAGGTAATGGCAATGGGGGCTCATGGCCCGCACACCTTCCTCATAATCGGCAATGCGATCCTCGGTGTCCTTGTTGGCGCCGATGTTGATGCCGATGATCAGCCCCCGTGGCTTGCCGCGTCGACCGAGCCGGGCGCAGGCCGCCGGTTGCCCGCCATTGTTGAACCCCAGCCGGTTGATGATGCCGCCATCCTCGACCAGCCGGAAAATGCGCGGGCGTGGATTGCCGACCTGTGGGCGTGGGGTCAGCGTCCCCAGTTCTCCAAAGCCGAAGCCCAGCGCGCCGACCCGGTCAATCACCTCGCCATTCTTGTCGAACCCGGCAGCGAGGCCGACGGGGCTGGCGAAGTCCAGTCCGAACAGCCGCTGGGCCAGAACTGGGTCCGGCTTGGGGGCGGAGGGCAAAGGCAGGCGCAGCGCGGCAAGGGCGAGCCCATGGGCGCGCTCCGCGTCGAGCGCGAACAGGAGAGGGCGGAGCTTCTGGTACATGCCGCGCGCTATGCCAGCGCTCGGTCAAGCGGTCAAAGGGCAGCGCGACGGAGCCGTGGCGTGGAATGTCCACCGGGCTACGATTCGCATTATCATGACGATTCCGTCCAATCCAAGCTGAACGAATCGCGTTACGGCGAGACTGCGACCCGAAGGGCTCTTGGTCATTTGGCTCAGAGACCTTGAACTTTAGCGGTCTGGCGGGTGATATTGCCTGCCGGGCCGCTTTTTTATTTGCCGCATCAGCGATTTGTGCGAAAGGTCGGTCAGGGTGGAGCACGCGATGGCGTGGCCTTGGCCCTGCCGAACTGCCAGTCCTTCCGATCGAACATTTCGGCTCGTCTTTCCCTGGAGAGTGGTCAGGGTCGCGCGTGCGTCACAGATTCTCCGTTGCCGATACTGCGGACATGGTAGCGCTCAGCTACTTCGTTCCGCCTGTCGATCTGGCACATTATTTTGGCGCAATGTACTTGTTCACGGCGGACCAGCCGCGCGTGGCGGACCATACCCGTGCGGACTTCGCGCAAATTCGCTTCATGCTCGCCGGTTCGGGCGCCTATCGGTTCGTGGACGGGCACCGGGCGGAGACCCCTGAATGCTGCCTGCTCGGCGCGACCAGCGCGGCGACGCATTTCGATGTGCACGGGCCGCTGCAGGTGTTCGGCGTTTCCGTTCTACCGCTGGGCTGGGCGGCGCTGCGGGCGGGCGATGCGGATGCGGCATCCGATGATGTCGTCGATCTCGCTGCCCGGTTCGGCCCGGGCTGGACCGACATGCTCTCGGCGCTGCGGAGGATCGATGATCCCGGCAGCGCGGAAGCTATCTTCTGGGCTTTCATCCGCGATCACCTTCATCCCGTCCCGGATGCAGAGCGCAAATTCATCGAGGTCGTGGACCGCTGGCTGGCAGACGAACAGTCGCCGCGGGTCGAGGTGCTGCAGGAGACGACGGGCCTTTCCGCGCGCCAGCTCGCGCGCTGGTGTAACCGCCTGTACGGCGCGCCGCCCAAATATCTGGCGCGAAAGTATCGGGCGCTGCGCTGTGCCCAGGTTCTGGCGCGCGAAGATCTGGAATGGGCGGAAGTGAGCGGCGATGCCTTCTATGACCAGTCGCATTTCATCCGCGAGATCAAGCATTTCACGGGTCTCACGCCCACCGAACTGCGCGAGCGGGCCAGCATCGTGATTCGCCTCTCGATGAAGCGCGCGGAGCTGAAGGGCGGGATCGCCAGGTTGAGCCAGATCAGCTGACTCGCCAGCCGCTGTCGCCTGCCCGCCCCTGATGGCGTAAGGCAACAGAAGCGCCCGCGCTGCGAATTGCTCTGCTTTCGGGCTTGATTTCCGGCGAGCGCCGGCCCATTTGCGCAATCAGACCGATTTACTCCGATTTGAGAGTCGTTTGCAAACATGCGCCTGTCGAGCCTTGCCGATTATGCCGTGCTGATGATGCGGACCGCCGCCTCGCAGTGCGGTGGCGCGCGGGCGAATGCGGCGAGCCTCTCGGCCAAGGCCGGCATTCCGGTGCCGACGGGACAGAAGCTTGCGAGCCTGCTCGGACGGGCCGGGCTGATCAAGGCGACGCGTGGCAGCGGCGGCGGCATCAAGCTGGCGCGCCCGGCGGCGGCGATCACGCTGGCCGACATCATCGAAGCGGTCGATGGACCGATCGCGCTCACTGGCTGCCTCGAGCCGCACGGGGCGGAATGCTGCGCCCTCTCGCAGCCCTGTGACATCCGCCCGCACTGGATCGGCGTCAACGCGCTGGTCCGCGATGCGCTGGCGCATGTCACGCTGGCTCATCTCATCGCTTCCCCTGAAACGCTGCCGGTTGCGGCTTTCTCGCCTCCGGGCCTGACTGGCCCTGCAAGCGCCACCGCCATGGAGTCCGTGCAATGACTGCCCCGGTCGATACCCGCCCCAAGAATGAAGATGCGCTCGCCGCCGCCAAGAAGGTGAGCGACTATGAGTGGGGCTTCAGTTCGGACATCGAGCAGGAGTTCGCGCCCAAGGGCCTGAGCGAGGACACTGTCCGCTTCATCTCGGCCAAGAAGAACGAGCCGGAATGGATGTTGGAGTGGCGCCTCAAGGCCTATCGCCACTGGCTGACGATGGACTCGCCGGACTGGGCGAAGCTCAACGTGCCGCCCATCGATTATCAGGACGCCTATTATTATGCGGCGCCCAAGAAGAAGGTCGAGCTGGGGAGCCTGGACGAGCTCGATCCGGAGATCCGCCGGACTTACGAGAAGCTGGGCATTCCAATCGAGGAGCAGAAAGTGCTCGCCAATGTCGCGGGCGCGCGCCGGGTCGCTGTGGACGCCGTGTTCGACAGCGTTTCGGTCGCCACCACCTTCCGCAAGGAACTGGAGGAAGCCGGCGTCATCTTCCGCTCGATCAGCGAGGCGATCCGCGAGTTCCCCGATCTGGTGAAGAAGTGGCTCGGCAAGGTCGTGCCGATGCATGACAATTACTTCGCCACGTTGAACTGCGCGGTCTTCTCGGATGGCACCTTCGTCTACATTCCCGAGGGCGTCCGCTGCCCGATGGAGCTCTCCACCTATTTCCGCATCAATGCCGAGAATACCGGCCAGTTCGAGCGCACACTGATCGTCGCCGACAAGGGCAGCTACGTCTCCTATCTGGAAGGCTGCACCGCCCCGCAGCGCGACGAGAATCAGCTCCACGCTGCCGTGGTCGAACTGGTCGCGCTCGACGATGCCGAGATCAAATATTCGACCGTGCAGAACTGGTACCCCGGGGATGCTGAGGGCAAGGGCGGCATCTACAATTTCGTCACCAAGCGCGCGCTCTGCCAGGGGCGCAATAGCAAGGTGAGCTGGACTCAGGTGGAAACCGGCAGCGCGATCACGTGGAAATATCCCAGCTGCGTGCTGAACGGCGAGAACAGCGTCGGCGAGTTCTACTCGGTGGCTGTGACCAACAATCGCCAGCAGGCCGATACCGGCACCAAGATGATCCACAACGGGAAGAACACCCGTTCGACGATCGTCTCCAAGGGCATCAGCGCCGGCAAGTCCAATGGCACCTATCGCGGCCTTGTGCGGATGAGCGCCAATGCGGAAGGGGCGCGCAACTTCACCCAGTGCGATTCGCTGCTGCTGGGTGACCAGTGCGGCGCCCACACCGTGCCCTATATCGAGGTGAAGAACCCGAGCGCCATCGTCGAGCATGAGGCGACGACGAGCAAGATCAGCGACGATCAGCTCTTCTACGCCCTGCAGCGCGGGCTGGATCAGGAAGCGGCGGTGAGCCTTATCGTCAACGGCTTTGCGAAGGACGTGCTCCAGCAACTGCCGATGGAATTCGCGGTGGAAGCACAGAAGCTGCTCGGGATTTCGTTGGAAGGGTCGGTGGGGTGACTTCTACCTTGTCCTCCCACGTCATGCCGGACCTGATCCGGCATCCCGCTTCTTACGACGCGGCGCCGAAGGGCAGCTGGACCCCGGATCAAGTCCGGGGTGACGAACATTAAACACCCTCTCCCTGAGCGGGCTTTTACAGGAACGAGACTTTTGAGCGACGAAGACGATATCCAGGATGCCCTCGCCGATTTCGCGGAAGATGTCGGCAATGGCCAGTCGTGGACGGCGGCCATCCGCATCCTGACCGAGGATTATGAACTGGAAGAGGGCGAGCTTCAGCCGCGTGCCGTCCAGGATTTCGGCGATCTCGATGCCTATCAGGCGCAGTGCCGCGAGGCGCTGGCCAAGGGCGATGCGACGTTCACCGAGCGGCTGCGGACGGACAAGGCGTTCCACAAGGCGAAGGCGCCCAACCTCGCGCGCATGGGGCCGGTGAGCGAGTTCGTCGTGGGCCTGCTGGAGAAGGGCGCACCGGAGCCGGGCGCCGACTGGTGGCCCTATATGCCGATCAAGCGGCACATCGACACGCTGTTCCCCGCCCCCGGCGACGTGCGCGACATGGCCTTCTGGACGGCCCGCACGCTCATCCGCCAGCACGAGCAGGAAGGCGCGCGCTGATGCTGATCATCGACAATCTCCACACCGAAATCGACGGCAAGGCCATCCTCAAGGGCCTCAGCCTCTCGATCAATGCGGGGGAAATCCACGCGATCATGGGGCCGAACGGCGCGGGCAAGTCCACGCTGGCCTATACGCTTGGCGGCCGGCCCGGCTATGAAGCGACGCAGGGCAGCGTCTCGTTCAACGGCGCCGATCTGCTCGACATGGAGCCGCATGAGCGCGCCGCCGCCGGCTTGTTCCTCGGCTTCCAATATCCGGTCGAGATTCCTGGCGTTTCCAATGTCCAGTTCCTGCGCGAGGCGCTGAACAGCCAGCGCCGCGTCCGCGGGGAAGAGCCGCTGTCCGCCGCCGATTTCCTGCGGCTGGCGCGCGAGAAGGCGGCGCTGCTCGGCATGGACATGGAGATGCTCAAGCGCCCGGTGAATGTGGGCTTTTCCGGCGGCGAGAAGAAGCGCGCCGAGATGGTCCACATGGGCATATTGGACCCGAAGCTGGCGATTCTCGACGAGACCGATTCCGGCCTCGATATCGATGCGCTCAAGACCGTGGGCGCAGGGATCAACGCGATCATGCGCGCGCCGGACAAGGCCGTGCTGCTCATCACCCATTATCAGCGCCTGCTCGATTATGTGCAGCCGGACTTCGTGCACGTGCTTGCCGCGGGCCGCATCGTGAAATCGGGCGGACCGGAACTGGCGCTGGCGCTGGAGAAGGACGGCTATGCCGAGGTGGTCGCCGCATGAGTCTGATTGCCGCCTTGGTGCTTGCCCAGAGCGCCGTCGCCGCGCCGCCGGTACCGAATGAGGGTGCGGCTGCCGAGGACATCACCGTCATCGCGCAGCGCCTGCGCGGCGTCCAAGTGGGCATGACCCGTGACGCGGCGGGCAAATATCATTGCGGATTGAGTGAATCGACCGGCGTGCGCAAGCTCGACGCGGCCTTGTGCAAGGCCACGACGCAATGCGTGCGCAATGGCAAGGCGACGCAGGACGAGGTGCGCGCCTGTGTGGACAAGGCCCGGCCCTCGTTGGTCGCGCGCATTCGCGAGTATCTGTCGATCGAGCGTGCGGGAGGCGGCGCATGATGGCACCGGCAACGCTCCCCACGCGCCGCGACGAGGCCTGGCGCTATAGCGACCTCGATGCCGTGGCGCAGGTCTGGCCCGTGGGCGCGCCCGAGCGGATCGTCGTCGCGCCCGGCGAAGTGCGCACGCTGGCGCTGCTGCAGGATGGCACGGACGGCGAGAGCATCGTGCGCGATCATCTGGTCGAGATCGGCGCGGGCGGGACGCTCAACGTCCATCTGCTGAACAGCGGCGGCACGCTGGGGCGGGTCACCTTCGACGTGACGCTGGCGCGCCATGCGCATTTCGAGCTGAAGGCGGCGTTGATCGGTGGCGCGTCGCAGACCATCGAGCTGGTGACGACGCTCAACCATGCCGAGCCGGAAGCGACCAGTGCGCAGACCGTGCGGGCGATCGCGGCGGGCAAGGCGACGACCAATTATCTCGGGCAGATCCGCGTCGCGCGCGATGCACAGAAGACCGATGCCGCGCAGAGCTTCAAGGCGATGCTGCTCGGCCGTACCGCCACGGCCAATGCCAAGCCGGAGCTGGAGATCTTCGCCGATGACGTGAAGTGCGCCCATGGCGCCAGCATCGGCCAGCTCGATGCCGCTGCCTTGTTCTACATGGCCTCGCGCGGGATCGATCCGGCGAGCGCCAAGGCGCTGCTGCTCGAAGCCTTCATCGCCGGGCTGTTCGACGACATGGCCGACGAGGCCGAGCGCGAGCGGTTCGGAACGGTGGCGCGGGCCCGGTTGGAGGCGCTGGGATGATGGTGCGTGCTGCTCTTCTGAACGGTTCGCTGGCTTCTGCCGCCCCCGTGCTCCTGCGAAGGCAGGGGTCTAGGGCGCAACCGACTGCCCTTGCCGCCCTGGGCTCCTGCCTTCGCAGGAGCACGGGAAGGGACGGTGCTGGGCGTGTCTCGACTTCGCTCGACACGAACGGGAGGGTGGGCGTGATCGGGTTATTCCGGCCTCGGGTTCGCGCTCGCGCGCTCTGTTCGGAGATGTCAGCGTGATGACGACCAAGACCCCGTTCGTGTCGAGCGAAGTCGAGACACCCTCCGCCGCAACCATGAACGCGCTCCTCAGCCGTCGCGCCGATTTCCCCGGCCTCGTCACCGTTGACGGCAAGCCCTGGCACTATCTCGATACCGCCGCCACGGCACAGAAGCCGCAGGTGGTGATCGACGCCACGGTGCGGGCAATGGGCGCGGACTATGCGACGGTCCATCGCGGCGTCTACGCGCGGTCGGCGGACATGACGCTGGCTTTCGAGGCCGCGCGCCGTCGCGTGGCGCGCTTTATCAACGCGCCGAGCGAGAATGAGATCGTCTTCGTGCGCGGCGCGACCGAGGGGATCAATCTCGTCGCGCAGAGCTGGGGCGGCGCCAATCTCAAGGCCGGCGACTGTATCCTGCTCTCGACGCTGGAGCATCACAGCAATATCGTGCCCTGGCAGTTGATTGCCGAGCGGACCGGCGCGCAAATCGACGTCGTGCCGCTGACGCCGGATGGCCGCATCGATCTGGATGCCATGGCGGCAATGATCCGCCCGGAGCACAAGCTCGTGGCACTTGCGCATGTCTCCAATGTGCTCGGCAGCGTGCTGGACGTGCGGCGCGTGGCGGAGATTGCCCATGGCGCCGGGGCGCTGCTGCTGGTCGATGGTTGTCAGGCCGCGCCACGGCTCGCCATCGACGTGCAGGCGCTGGGCTGCGACTTCTATCTCTTCTCCGGCCACAAGCTTTATGGCCCGACCGGCATCGGCGTGCTCTGGGCGCGCGGCGAGATTCTGGGGGCCATGCCGCCTTATCATGGCGGCGGCGCGATGATCGACAAGGTGACTTTTGCGCGCACGACCTATGCGCCGCCTCCGGCGCGGTTCGAGGCAGGCACGCCCGCGATCATCGAGACGATCGGGCTGGCGGCGGCAATCGATTATGTCGAGGCGATCGGGCTCGATCGCATGGCTGCCCATGAGGATGCGCTGGTCGCACGCACGCGTGAGGCGTTGCGCGGCATCAACACCATCCGCCTGCTCGGGCCGGAGGATGCGGCGGGAATCGTCTCTTTCGTGATGGAGGGGGTTCATCCCCACGACATCGGCACTATCTTGGATGAGAGCGGCGTGGCGATCCGCGCGGGCCATCACTGCGCGCAGCCGCTCATGGCGCATCTCGGCGTCGAGGCGACGGCGAGGGCCAGCTTCGGGATTTACAATGATGAAAGCGATATCGAGGCGCTGCTGCGTGGCCTCGATCGGGTCAGGACGATATTCGGATGAATGACGAGAGCAGAATCAGGACCGAGGAAGTCGAAGGCGTCGCCCCGCCGCCGCGCGCTCGCGTGAGCGATGTGGTGGAGGATGCTTCCGGCGTTGCGGAAAACGCCTCGGACAAGGTCGCCCGCAAGCGCGACTATCTGGAGGGCTTTCTCGCCCAGAAGCCCAGCGATGCGCCCGCCGGCGAGCCGGGCGGCGCGACCTATGATGCGGTGATCGATGCGCTCAAGAGCATCTTCGATCCGGAAATCCCCGTGAACATCTACGATCTGGGGCTGATCTACGGGGTCGAGGTGGGCGAGGACAATCATGTCGCCGTGACCATGACGCTCACGACGCCGCATTGCCCGGTCGCGGAATCGATGCCCGGCGAAGTGGAAATGCGCGTGGGATCGGTGCCCGGCGTCGGGCTGGTGGACGTCAACCTCGTGTGGGACCCGCCATGGGACCCGCAGAAGATGAGCGACGAAGCCAAGCTGGAACTGGGGATGCTGTAACGCTTCGCCAAAAGGAGACCTTTTGGCGAGTTGGGAACAATTCTTGTCCGTTCGCCCTGAGCTTGTCGAAGGGTTCTTCTTTTGAAGACTGCACGGACATTGAGTGAGAGTGAGACTGATGACCACGACCACCACCAAGCGCCCTCTGCCTGCCGCCGTTACGCTGACGCCGGCCGCCGAGCAGCGCGTCGCGGACCTGATGGCCAAGGCGCCTGAGGGCACGATGGGCGTCAAGCTCTCCACGCCGCGCCGGGGCTGCTCGGGGCTGGCCTATTCCGTCGACTATGTGAGCGAGGTCGCGCCGTTCGATGAGCGCATCGAGACGCCCGGCGGCCTGTTCTTCATCGATGCCGCCTCGGTGCTCTACCTCATCGGCTCGACCATGGACTGGGTGGAAGACGATTTCACCGCCGGCTTCGTGTTCAACAATCCCAACGCCAAGGGCGCCTGCGGCTGCGGCGAAAGCTTCACCGTCTGAAGGCGCGCCGCATCCTGTTCGTGTGCAGCCAGAACCGGCTGCGCAGCCCGACGGCAGAGCAGATTTTCGCTGAGCGCGGCGACATGGAAGTCAGCTCTGCGGGCACGAATCAGAATGCCGAAAACCCGCTGACCGGCGAATTGGTGGACTGGGCCGACCTGATCGTCGTGATGGAGCGCGTTCACCGCGCCAAGATTCAACAACGCTTCCGGCGGATATTGAACGGGCGGCGGATCGTCTGCCTGAATATCCCCGACGAGTACGCATTCATGGACCCGGCACTGATCAAGCTGCTTCAGCAGCGCATGGCCAGCTTCCTGTCCTGAACCTCGGCAGCAGTCGAGCCTCAGAACCCTACCGACCAACGCAGGGCCATGCCCAGTTCATTGGGTATGGCCGCGATGTTGCTGCCCTGCTCGCGCAGGAAGAGGTTGGCGCCCAGCCAGCCGGGGCCGATGCCGCGCCCATAGCTCAGCTCATAATCGCGCTGGCGGCCGCGCGGCACAAGGTTGAGCGGTACGCGCGCGTCCGTCGCGATTTCCTGCTCCCAGTCCCAGGCCTGCGGGACGATAAGTGTGAAGCGGCTGGCGATGACGCGCAGCGGTTGCGCGATGCGCAGGCCCAGCAGATCGCCGGGCGCGAAGAGATCGCCACGGGCCAGATCGGCCGACCAGCTTTGGCTGACCAGCGACCCGCCCTCGCGCAAGGTTCCGCCCGCGGCGGCACGAGACCAGCCCCGCTGCCAGTTGGCGGAGAGGCGGATGGCACCGGGCAAGTCGGCGCGCGCACCCAGCCGCGTAAACAGGCTGCGCGCTGACTGCGCCCCGAAATTGGCGGAGAAGCGGGCGCCGAGCAGCGTTGCCTGTTCGTCCAGCATCGTCGTCCCGGCAGTGAGGCCGATCGCCCCGCGCTGATAGTCGAGCGAGAGCGACGCTGCATGATAGGGCGTGGCGCGCCACTGCTCGGCATCCGCGAGAGCGGCACGTTGCATATCGCCCCGCTCGAACCCGCCGATGATGGTCAGCGCCGGTGACAGCTGCTGCGAGACGGTGAGGGCAGCTTGCGCCTGCCGGTCGGCCTGATCGGCATCGAAGCCATGATCCGCCATCAGGAAGCTGGGGCCGGCACGGCCGGCGAGGCGCTGTTCCAACGCGGCGATGCTCGTCCGCAAGCCCAGCATCATGCGCGCCTGGGGTGCGATCTGCGCGCTCAGCGTGCCGGAGAGCAGCCGGGTGCGGGCCTCGTCTGACTGACGGAACGCAAACGGATCGCGCGTGGTGGTCGCCTCAACTGTCGGGCGGAGATTGAGCGAGAGGCTGAGCGACTGCGTCCCGACGTTGAGATGGCGCTGGGTGGTGTCGAGCGCAGCGGCGAACGCACGGCGCGGTGCAGGGCGGGCGAAGCGCGGGGTCAGGTCTACGCGATAGGCGCGCTGATAATCGTCCAGCGCAACCGCATCCAGCGCGGCAGGCGTGGCGTCGCCCATCGGTGCGGACAGTGTGCTGGTCGAAAGGGGTGAGAGCGCGATCTGTGTGCCAGCCATGCTGAGCGTGCCGACCGGCTGGAACGCCTTGGCGATATCCAGGATGCCCACGCCATAGCGCGCATCGGCGCCCGGCGCGCCGACATCGCGCGCGCTGTTCTTGAGCAACGCAACGATCTGCGCGCTGGTGAGATTGGGGAAGGCATCCGCCAGCAGCGCAGCGGCGCCGGCCACCTGCGGCGCTGCAAACGATGTGCCGGAGTAGAGATAGTCAGTGCCGGTGTGATCGAAGGACAGGACGCGACTGCCGAGCGCGGCGATGCTCACGCTCTCGAAGCCGGCGACACCGGCCGAGAAGCTGCTCACCGTATCGTTGCTGTTCACCGATGGCGCGATGATCACGAGGCCATTGCTATAGGCCGGGTTGGCAAAGGATTGCGCCAGCTCGTCCGGCGCGGCCATCATGGGCTGGCCGTCCTCGTTATTGCCGGCGGAAATGACGATGATGATGCCGGCTTGGGTGGCGCGCTTCACCGCCTGCAGCAGATAATTGGGAGCCGCGCCGCCCCCGAGCGAGACGTTGATGATCCGCGCGCCATTGATCCGGGCATGGTCGATCGCGTTGGCGATGGCCGTGGTGCTGTGCTTGCATCCATTGGCGTCGCAGTCGGACTGGTCGTCGGTTCGCAGCGCCATCACGGTCGCGCCCCAGGCCATGCCCATCACGCGCCGGTTGTTGCGTCCGGCGGCCAGCACTGCCGAGACTGCCGTGCCATGGCCCTCCACATCCGTGTAGCTGCTGTTGCCGGCAAAGTTGGCGGAGGCGGCGCTGATCCGGCCGGTGAACTCGCCGGTCGGATCCGAGAGGCCGCTGTCCACCACGCCCACCGTCACACCCGCGCCGCTGGCGCCCGCCTGATAGGCAGTAATCGCGCCGTGATAAGGCAGGCCGGAGGAATTGCGGTATTCGCTGGTGTCGTAATTGACTGTGCTGGGTGTCGGCGCGGGCGTGGGTGCCGGGGTCGGAGTCGGTGTGGGAGCCGGCGCGGGTGTGGGCGTCGAGTTGAGCGCGCCACCGCCACCCCCACAGCCGGCCAGCGTCAGCAGCGCCACTACCGAGCCAAAAGCGATCACATGCCGCATGATTGCAGGTTCCCCGTCCGCGCGACGATGCGCGCTGAGACACTAGCGGAGCCTGGTTAACGAGCTGTTTCGCAAAAAACAGGGCTGCGAGGGCGCGGTTGCCAGCCTGTCCAATCAGGCGACGAGATGATCCAGGCGCGTGTTGCGCTCGATCAATTTCTGCAGATGCGCGGGCCTGTAGATCAGGCGCGAGAGAGAGAGAATCGAGGAGAGCGACGCATGGCCCATTTCCCCAACACGTTCGGTTTCACCGGTACACTTCGCCCGCTCCGTTTGCAGGGCGACATTCACGACGTCGAAATCGAGGGGGAAATCCCCGCCGATCTGGATGGCGCCTTCCACCGCGTCCACCCGGACAATCAGTTCGCGCCCAAATTCGAGGACGACCAGTTCTTCAATGGCGACGGCATGGTCAGCATGTTCCGGGTCAAAGATGGCAAGGTCGATTTCCGCCAGCGTTATGCGCAGACCGACAAATGGAAGCTGGAGAACAAGGCCGGCAAGTCGCTGTTCGGCATGTACCGCAATCACCTGACCGACGATCCGAGCGTCGAAGGGCAGATTCGCGGCACCGCCAACACCAATGTGCTGGTCCATGCCGGCAAGCTCTACGCCATGAAGGAGGACAGCCCCTGCCTGCTCATGGACCCGAACACGCTGGAGACGCATGGCTATACCGATTTCGGTGGGCGGATCGACAGCAAGACCTTCTGCGCCCACCCGAAGATTGATCCGGCCACCGGCAATATGTGCGCCTTCTCCTACATGTCCAAAGGGCCGATGACCCATGACATGAGCTATATGGAAATCTCGCCAACCGGCGAGCTGCTGTTCGAGATTCCCTTCCAGAACAAGTATCTGTGCATGATGCACGATTTCGGCGTGACGGAAGATTATGCGGTGTTCTCGGTCATGCCGCTGCTCACCAGCATGGAGCGGCTGGAAAAGCGCCTGCCCTATTTCGGGTTCGATACCACCCAGCCGGTCTGGCTTGCCGTGCTACCCCGGCAGGCCGGCGCCACGGCCGCGGACATGCGTTGGTTCAAGGCGCCATCCAACTGCTTCGTGGGGCATGTGATGAATGCCTTCAACGAGGGCACGCGGATCTACTTCGATCATCCGGTGGCGGCCAACAACAGCTTCCCCTTCTTCCCGGATATTCATGGCGCGCCGTTCGATCCGATTGCGGGCCTGGGCTATCTCAGCCGCTGGAGCGTCGACATGGCGTCCAACAGCGACGAGTTCGAGAGCATCGAGAAGCTGACCAATCTCGCCGACGAGTTTCCCCGGATCGATGACCGCTATGCCACGCAGGCCTATCGTCATGGCTGGATGCTCGTGATGGATCGCGAGAAACCCTATGAAGGGCCGGGCGGTCCGTTCGTCGGCATGATCAACAGCCTTGCTCATATCGATCTGGCGACCGGGAGCACCAAGAGCTGGTGGCCCGGGCCGCAATGTGGCATCCAGGAGCCCTGCTTCGTTCCGAAATCGGCGGATGCTCCGGAAGGCGATGGCTATGTCATCGCGCTGGTCGACAATCACGTGACCAATTATTCGGAGCTGTGCTTCTTCGATGCCCAGCATGTCGATGAAGGGCCGATCGCCCGGGCTAAGCTACCGGTGCGTATCCGGCAGGGGTTGCACGGTAATTGGTCGACTGGGGCGCAGCTGGCGGGGGGGTGAGCGGCACTCCCTCCGAAAGCCGCGGACCAAATCTCGTTCTACCTCCCGTTCGTGTCGAGCGAAGTCGTCGAGACACGCCCAGCGCTGTGCTTCCGTGTCTCGACTTCGCTCGACACGAACGGGGGGGCGGGCGCGCATTAGGGCGGGAGATTTTAGTCCCCCGCCCGCATGTCTTCAGAAGGAGACCTTCACCGTCGCGCCCCAGGTGCGCGGGTCGCCGGGCAGGCCGGCGATCAGGCCGGTATTGCCGGGGCCGACGAACAGCTGCTCGTAATAATTCTCGTTAAAGGCATTTCGCACCCATCCGAAGATGTCGAGGCCGGCATCCGTCCGGAAGCCGAGCCGGACGTTCGACAGGCTGTAGCCGTCGATCCAGGTGTAAGCCGAGGGTGAGGCGTTGGACGAGAAGTTGGAGCGATAACTGCCGTCATAGCCGAGATACACCTCGCCGGTCTGGCCCAGCAGCGTGGCCGGCACATTGCCCTCCGCGCCAAAGGAGAGCGCCCATTTGGAGACGCCCGGCAGGCGCTGGCCGGAGATGTCGCAATTGGCCGGGCTGAAGCCACCGGGCGTGCCCGGCACGCTCGGCGCATTGCTTCCGGCCGCCGTGCCGCCCGAAAGCTCCGGCGGGCAGGGCGCGTCGACGAAGCGCCGATAGGTGGCATCCGTGTAGGCGCCATTCACATAGGCATTGAAGCGCTGGCTCGGGCGCACCGAGAAGTCGACCTCCACGCCTTGCGAGCGGACCTTGTCGGCATTGGCGAGGTAACCGCGTAGCACCCCGAATTGGCCGTTGTTCACCGTGGCCTGATAGTCCTTGATGTCGGTGCGGAAGGCCGAGACGTTGAGCGTCGCGCGGCGATCCCAGAACTGCGCCTTGATGCCGGCCTCGAAATGCTGGACCTGCTCGGGCCGGATCTGCCCGGCGGCAAGGATCGGATTGCCGGCGGCATCGGTGGGCAGGCCGTTCTGGTTGATGCCGACGGTCTTGAACGTCTTGGCATAGGTTGCATAGGTCAGGATGTCCGGGGCGACGCGGTAGCTCACTGTGAGGTCGTAGCTGAAGTTCCAGTCGCTGGCCTCCGGCGCGCTGAGCTGCGGGGTAAAGACACCGAGCTGCGCCGCACGCACAGTGCCCGTGTCCGTCGCGTAGATTTCCACACCCTGCCCATCGAAGACGCGGCGCTGATAGAAGCCTTCCTTCTTGTCATAGTTGAGGCGCAGGCCCGGCTGGATGGTCAGCGCGTCGGTGGCCTTCCAGGCCAGCTGGCCGAACAGCGCCAGGCTGGTGCTCTTGAGATATTGCGTGTTGCGCGCGGTCAGCCCGTTCAGCACCGCCGGGTTGCTGGCGAGCGCACTGGTCGGGTTCAGCGTCCAGCGGCTCGATGCCGAACCATGCTGCTCGGTTCCCTGCGTGTCGATCCGCTGATTGAAGGCAAAGGCGCCCAGGACGAAATCGAACTGCTTGCCGCTGTAATTATAGCGCAGCTCCTGCGTGTACTGATCCTGCTGGGAGGGGTTCTGCGAGAGCGTGACGATCGGCAGGCCGGTGAAATCGCGGTCGTTCTCCGGCTTCCAGTTCCAGCTGCGCCAGGCCGTTACGGAGGTGAGCGTGCCGGGGCCGACATCCCACTTCAACCGCAGGGCGACGCCGCCGATGACGTTGCCGGCATTGAGGCTGGCATCGAGATCGGTCAGGCGGTCAAAGCCATTCAGGCTGGGTGGCGCGTAGTTCTGCGCGGCAGCCAAGGCGGCGAACTGGCGATTGAGCGGGCGCTGGGTGGCGCCCGTGCGCACGAACACCGAGCCGCAGCACGCCGCATCCTGCTCGCTATAGTCGCCCACAAGGGTGGCGCTGAAGGTGTCGGTGGGCTTCCAGAGCAACTGTCCGCGCAGGCCGATATTGTCCTGACTCTGAATCCACCGGTCGGTTGTGACATTGTAGATCGTGCCGCGCCGGCTGGTGCTGGAGACGGCGATGCGCGCAGCCAGCGTGTCCGAGAGCGGGCCGGAAATGGCGGCCTTGGCCTGCTTGAAGTTCAGGCTGCCCACGCTGACCTCCGCCTTGCCCTCAAAGTCGAAGGTCGGCTGATTGGTGGTGATATTGATCGCCCCGGCTGTGGTGTTCTTGCCGTAAAGCGTGCCCTGCGGTCCGCGCAGCACTTCGATCTGCGCGACGTCGAGAAAGTCGAAGGTGGCTGAGGCGACCCGCGAGTAATAGACGTCATCCACATAGATGCCGACCCCCTGCTCGAAGCCGTCGCTGGTGAGGCCGAAGGGCACGCCGATGCCGCGGATGTTCACGGCCGTGTTGCGCGGGTTGGACGAATAGAATTGCAGCGTCGGCGCAAGCTGCTGGAGACGGCCGACATTGAAGGCCCCGGTGCTGTCGAGCTGGGCGCCGCCGACGACGGAGACGGCAATCGGAATTTCCTGCGAGGTTTCGGAGCGCCGGCGCGCTGTCACGACAATATCCTGCGGGGCGCTGCGGTCTTCATGCGCTACGGCCGTGCTGCGGGAGCCGGTAGCGGGCGCTGCGCCCGCGGTTTCATCCGCTTGTGCAGTGCCATGAAAGAGAAGAGCTGCGGCGAGCGCGCTCAACGAAAGAAGTGGTCTGTTGACCATGGTGAAATCCCCTTGTTTGGAAAAGGGATGCCTCCAGTGGTCCGGTCAGCATCATGCTATGGGTCTGTTATCGGTGCGGGCGGTCAGCGGCCCGACGGAAAGGGTCAGGCGGTCAGCCTGGTCTTCTCGGTTACCTCGATCTGGACGAGGCGGCCTTCGTGCACAGTCAAATGCACGGCGCCGAATTTGAGGCGGTCAAGATGCTGCCGGATCAGAGAGAGCGCGCTGCCATGGGGGTCATCCCCGCTCTGGGCAGCGGAATGGGGCGTGGGTGTAGACATCGGCCGTTCCTCCTGTTTTGCCGGGTCGGAGGCACTAACTTAACTCAATCGATTATATTGACAATAGGATTGCGATGAACATTTGCTTTTCCGCGAGGAACGGCAGCTTCCTCCTGCGCCGCCCCAGCTCCGCTAAGGTCGGCGCGCAGGCATGAGCCCCTTCACAGACCGGCGCGCGAAAACCCAGCGGCCGTCTTCGCGGACCAGATCGTCCTCATAGGCGGCCATAAGCATGGGCGTGGGCCGGTTCCGCTCATCCGGCACGACGTAGAGCGACATGGATGTCGCCCTCGCGCTGTCCGCGCCGGTGAAGGTCACGACCTCGTTGAAGAACAGGTGATAATTCGGCTCTGCAAAGCCCATGGCATTGCCGGCGAAGACCTTGCGCATCATTTCGCCGGCAGCCGGCCCCCGCGCTTCTGCGCCACCGCCCGCGGCATAGACGCCATCCTTACCGAACAGTCGCCCGAACCCCGCGAAGTCGCGCGCGTCGAGCGTGCTGCCATAAGCGACGAGCAGCGCGTGGATGGCGGCCCGATCGGCGGTTTCGTCGCGCTGGGCGCTGGCCGGAAGAGCGGCGCCGGCGAGCAGCGCGATGGCAGCGATGGGGCGCAACGCGATCATTGCGCGGCCTGGCGCGCGCGGACGACCTTCTTCCATTCCTCGGCGGTGGGCATCACCGGATAATCGACGCGGCGCCGGATTTTCCATTCGCCATTCTCGCGGATGAATTCGTCCTCATAGCGGCCCGCGAGCGCCGGCACCGGCTCGCCATTCGGGCCGCGCCAGATGAGCAGGTGGCGCGAGTGCGCAGTCGCCCGGTCACCGTCGATGTCGATCTGGATGTTGGACGTGAGGTGATAGTTCTCGTTGTTCACGAAGCCCGCGGGCGGCGTGCCATAGAGGTTGACGAGCAACTGCCGGATTGCCGCG
The DNA here is from genome assembly GCF_025961835.1 of Sphingobium sp. B2D3C. NCBI lineage: Bacteria > Pseudomonadati > Pseudomonadota > Alphaproteobacteria > Sphingomonadales > Sphingobiaceae > Sphingobium > Sphingobium sp. B2D3C. The sequence goes on from NZ_JAOQOK010000001.1 coordinate 3,345,663, forward strand.
CGCCCCTTGTGGACGGCCTTGCCGTTCGCCCATTCGCCATCAGTGGCAAACAGGTTCGCATAGGCGGTATAGTCGCGGGCATCCTGTGTGGCGGCATAATCGACGATGATGCGCCGGATCGCCAGTTCATCCTCAACCCGCTGCAGCCGTTGCTCGACGGTGAGCGGCGCCTTTGGCGTCTCCGCGAGGCTCGCCCCGCTCAGTCCGGCCATGGCCAGCAGGCCTACAGCTATAATTGCATCACGCATCGCACTCTCCCTCCGTTCTATGCGCCCTTGCCGGGCATCATCGAGCGGAGGCTAATGGCCGAAGATGGAAATTTGAATGGATGCGCTGTCCTCAAGGCTGACGGCGATTGCTTAGCATGATAGCGATTGCCAATCGCACGATCGTGTCAGGAGGGAGAGGAGAGGGACTATGGACTATCGCTATCTGGGGCGCAGCGCCCTCAAGGTCTCGCCACTTTGCCTTGGCACCATGATGTTCGGCGACGCGACGGATGAGCCCACGGCGACGCGGATCATCCACAAGGCGCGCGACCAGGACATCAATTTTCTCGACACCGCCGATGGCTATAATGGCGGCCAATCTGAGGAAGTGGTGGGCCGGGCGATCCGCGACCACCGGCATCATTGGGTCGTCGCCACCAAATTTGGCCATGCCTTCGGGAAGGGGCCGAATGAGGGCGGGCAATCGCGCAAATGGATCGTGCAGGATGTCGAGGCGAGCCTCAAGCGGCTGGGCACCGACTATATCGACCTGCTCTATTTTCATAAGGCCGATCCGCATGCGCCCTTCGAGGAAGGGCTGCGGGCGATTGACGATCTGATCGCGCAGGGGAAGCTGCGTTATTATGGCGTGTCGAACTTTCGCGGCTGGCGCATTGCCGAGATCTGCCGCGCGGCGGACGCCATTGGCATGGATCGGCCGATTGCCAGTCAGCCGCTGTATAATATGGTCGATCGCCTCGTTGAGGTGGAGCAGATGCCCGCCGCTGGCCATTATGGCCTGGGCGTGGTGCCCTACAGCCCGCTGGCCCGGGGGGTGCTGAGCGGCAAATATGCCGGTGATGGGCCGCCGCCGGCGGACTCTCGCGCCGCGCGGGGCGACATCCGTCTCAAGCAAACCGAGTGGCGCACCGAATCGCTGGCCATTGCCGAGGCGGTGAATGCCCATGCCGCTGCCAAGGGGGTGAGCACCGTCGCCTTTGCGCTCGCCTGGGTGCTGCGCAACCGCTTCGTCAGCGCCGCGATTGCCGGCCCGCGCACCGAGGCGCAGTGGGATGCCTATCTCGATGCGCTGAGCGTACCGATGGGCCCCGAGGACGAGGCCTTTGCCGACGGGCTGGTGGCCCCCGGTTATGCCTCCACCCATGGCTATACCGATCCGGCCTATCCCATCGAAGGCCGGCAGGTGCGGGACTGAGCATGGCCGCAGCGGCGGATATCTACGCGGCCCCGGCGGTGTCGGTCGATGCGCTGCATGACCAGCTCTATCGCGGCGATATCGTCCGCTTCAGGACACTTCCGGCGATGCGCGCGCTGGCGGATCATGCGCGCGCCTTCGTGGAGCAGCACCTCGCCCCCCACGATCCGGAGCGCATTCACGAGGCGCTGGGCAGGGTGGCGCTGGCCGAGACGCTCGACGCCGTGCAGCGCGCCTTCTCCAATGATGCGCAAGCCAAGCACTTATGGCGCGCGCTGTTCGAGGCGGTGGGATTGCAGGCTGACGACGTGGCGCGGGACCGGTTGCTGCTGCGCTTCCAGCCGCCCGTGCCGGCGGATAACCAGCCGCACAGCGCGCGCAGCACGGCGACGGTCGGCTTTCATCGCGATAGCTGGGGCACCAATCTGGCGGCGCAGGTCAACTGGTGGGCGCCGGTCTGGCCGATCACAAGCGGGCGGACCTTCGCGTTTCTGCCCGAGCTGTTCGATCGGCCGATCCCCAATGACAGCGCCGATTTCGATCTCGCCGAGGCGTTGGCCCGGCGCCGCACCGGCAGCGCCTCAGCCGATCGCGGTCGCATGGCGCCGCGCCCGCTCGTCCCCATCGATGCGGCCCAGGGCACGCCGGTGCTGATCGCGCCGGGCGAGATCATCGCCTTTTCGGCGCAGCACGCTCATGTCGGGGTGGAGAACCGGACCAGGCTGACGCGCATCTCGCTGGAGACGCGCACTGTTCGGATCAGCGATCATCTGGCAGGGCGCGGCGCGCCGAATGTCGATGGTCGCGCCCGCTGGATTGCCTATGCGCTGTTCCGGCGGCTCAGCGATGGCAGACCGCTGGCCGATGTGCTGGGCGTCAGCCCGCTGATGCCCTTTGGCGAGGGGCCGACCGTTTCCGGGATCTAGAGCCCGAGCACGGCCTTCACCGGCTCCACCTCATAACCCAGCGCCTCCGCGACGGCGGGGCAGGTGACCTTGCCGGCATGGACATTGAGGCCACTGGCCAGATGCGGGTCGCGGGCAAGCGCGGCGCGCCAGCCGAGATCGGCGATGCTGAGCGCATGGGGCAGGGTGACGTTGTTCAGCGCGTAGGTGCTCGTCCGCGCGACGGCGCCGGGCATGTTGGCGACGCAATAATGCACGATGCCGTCCACGATGAAGGTCGGCTCGGCATGAGTGGTGGGCCGGCTGGTCTCGAAACAGCCGCCCTGATCGATCGCGACATCGACAAGCACCGCGCCGCTCTTCATGGACGAGAGCATGTCGCGTGAGACCAGCTTCGGCGCAGTGGCACCGGGTACCAGCACCGCGCCGATCACCAGATCCGCATCGACAAGGCTTTCCGCTAGCGCGGCCCGGCTGGAGAAGCGAGTCTTCGCGCGCCCCTCGAAGTGGGTGCCGAGGCGCTCCAGAACATCCGGATTGCGGTCGAGAATCGTCACGTCGGCGCCCAATCCTGTGGCCATCTGCGCGGCATTGAAGCCGACCACGCCGCCCCCGAGAATGACCACCTTCGCCGGCAGAACGCCTGGCACGCCGCCGAGCAGAACGCCGCGCCCGCCATGCGCCTTCTCAAGCGCGGTCGCGCCGGCCTGTATGCTCATCCGCCCGGCCACCTGGCTCATCGGTTTGAGCAAGGGCAGCGTGCCCTGCGGACCGGTTACCGTTTCATAGGCGATGGCCGTCACGCCGGAGCGAACGAGATCGGCAGTCTGGGCGGCATCGGGGGCGAGATGGAGATAGGTGTAGAGGATCTGCCCGGGCCGAAGCATCGCGCGTTCCTCGGCCTGCGGCTCCTTCACCTTGACGATCATCTCGCACTGCTCGAACACCGTCCGCGCATCGGGCTGGATGATCGCTCCGGCGGCGCGATAATCCTCATCGCTGCTGCCGATGCCTAGACCCGCGGCCTGTTCGACCCAGACTTCATGGCCGTGCGCCACCAGTTCCCGCACGCTCTCCGGGGTGAGACCGACACGATATTCGTGGTTCTTGATTTCCTTGACTGTCCCGATGCGCATCGAATTTCTCCTGTCTTCTGCACATAGGAGAGGATGTGTTGGAGACAATGAGGCGGCGGGCTACGCGGGGGCGACGATGCGCCTGCGATCTCAGGCGCCCCGCGCGTAGGCCCGCATGAAGATGTGCGTGAAACGGAGTGCATAGACGTCAATCTCGGCGTCGTTCAGTCGCTCGAATCCCCAGATCGCCCGCATGTGCTGGCCGATGCAAAGGCCCATCAGGGCTTCCACCATGACTGCGGGGTCTTCCTCGATCAGCGCGCCGCTGGCGACCTGCCGGGCAAAGAAAGCCTGCAATGCGCCTTGGACGGGCCGCGCAGCCCGCTCGTGGAAAATCTTGCCGACCTCGGGAAAGCGCCCACTCTCCGCAACGACCAGCCGCCAAGTGGCTTGGCCGTCCGGCGACGTGATCTTGCGCAGGAAGGCGCGACAGAAGGCGATGAGCGTGCACTCAAGATCGGCTTTCGTTGCCAGCACGTCCTGAATCTCGGCGCGAAACTGCAGGCTGACTTCCTCAACGACTGCGGCGAACAGGTCTTCCTTGGATCGAAAATAGCCCCACAAAGTCGCTTTGGAGCCGCCGAGCGTCTTGAGCAGGCCGGACATCGACGTGCCGGCATAACCATGCTCCAGAAACGAGGTGCGCGCAGCGTCGACAATGGCCTGCCGACGGTCCTGCTTGCGGCTTTCCCGGCGGGTGACGGGGAGTGTTTCAGTATCCTGCTCCATAACCGTACTATACAGTACAGTTTTCTGTTGACAAGCCCGTCGATGAGGATCAGAGCGCTGACTGTACCCAACAGTACGGTTTTTCGACTCATGGACACGACTTTCCTGTCTCGACGCGCTGGTGCCCTGCTCGCGATGCTGGCTCTCCCCGGCTGCGCGACCGTCCCTCATATGGGGCCGGCACCGGCGATCGCGCCGGCCGATCATTACGCGGCGAGCCAGAGCCTGACTCCGACCGCCCCGGGCGCGCCTTGGGTCAAGGCGGATTGGTGGGCCAGCTATGGCGACCCGCAGCTCGACGGGCTGATTCAGGAGGCGCTGGCCGGATCGCCCGATCTCGCGGTTGCGCTAGCGCGCGTCCGCCGGGCCGAGGCGATCGCCCAGCAGTCCGGCGCGGCCCGCCTGCCGTCGCTCGATGTGTCGGCCGGCGGCTCCGCTGCCAAGCAAAGCTATAACAACGGCATTCCGCCGGCCTTCGTGCCGCAGGGCTGGAACAGCTCGGGCAATGTCCACGCCGCGCTCGGTTTCGATCTTGACCTCTGGGGGCGCAATCGCGCGGCCTATGCCGCTGCCCGCTCGGATGCCGAGGCGGCGCAGCTCGATTATCAGCAGGCGGCGCTGATGCTCTCCACCAATGTTGCGGATGCCTATGCCGATCTGGCGCGGCTGTTCGCGCAGCGGGCGGTGCTGCAGACGGCGCTGGAAGTGCGCGAGAAGACGCAGGGCCTGGTGAGCGATCGCGTGACCTCCGGCCTCGATACCCAGGCAGAGCTCAAGCAGGCCAGCGCCGCCGTGCCCGCCGCCCGCAGCGATCTCGCCGCGACGGATGAGCAGATCGGGCTGGCTCGCAACCGGCTGGCAGCCCTGCTCGGCGCCGGCCCCGATCGCGGTCTGGCGATCATGCCTCCGGCCGTGACCATCGCGGCGCGGGGCATTCCCGAGAATGTCACGACCGATCTGGTCGGCCGCCGGCCCGACATTGCCGCCGCGCGGGTGCGGGTGGAGGCCGAGGCAAGCCGTATCAAGGTTGCCCGCGCCGATTTCTATCCGGCTATCAACCTGTCCGCGATCTTCGGCTTTCAGTCGCTCGGGCTATCCAACCTGTTCAAGAGCGGCTCCGACTATGGCAGCGTTGGTCCGGCGATCACGCTACCGATCTTTCGCGGCGGCGCGCTGCAAGGGCAGTATAAAGGCGCCCGCGCCGGCTATGACGAGGCCGTTGCGAGCTACGACCGGACAGTGACCGACGCCTATCGCGCCGTCGCAGATGCCGTCGTCAGCCAGCGCGCGCTTGCCGTTCAGCTTGAGCAATCGCGCAAGTCGCTCGCGGATTTCGAAGCGGCGTACGCGATTGCCACGCAGCGTTACGAGGGCGGGCTCTCGACCTTCCTCGATGTGCTGACCGCGCAGGACCGTGCGCTGCAGGCCAAGCGCATCGTGGCCGATCTTCAGGCGCGCGCCTTCACGCTCGACGTCGCGCTCGTCCGCGCGCTCGGCGGCGGATTTACCGATACGGGCACGGCTGCCCACATGATGCCCACCAAGGATGCTACCCATGGCTGAAGCTGACCCTCACTTCCCCGCGGCTACTGCAACGCAAACGTCGGACGCTGCGCCCTCCCGCAGTCGGCGCAAGACGGCCTTGCTCGCCATTGCCGGCGCGGTTCTGCTGGCGGGCATTGGCTATGGCGGATGGTATGCCGCCATTGGCAGCCATTATGTCGAGACCGACAATGCCTATGTCGGCGCAGATACCGCGCAGATCACCCCCATGGTCGGCGGGCAAGTCGCCGCCGTGCTCAAGACGGACACGGACAGCGTGAAGGCGGGCGATATCCTGGTCCGTCTAGATGATCGCGATGCGCAGATTGCCCTGGCGACCGCGCAGGCCGAGCTGGCCAAGGCGCGCCGCCAGTTCGGGCAGGCGAGCGCGACAAGTAACGCGCTGTCCGATCAGGTTCTCGCCCGGGGCGCGGACATCCGCAGCACGAAGGCCCAACTCGTCGCGGCGCAGGCCTCGTTCGAGAAGGCGCAGGTCGATTACGGTCGGCGCAAGGCGCTCTCCGCCAATGGCGCAGTCTCCGGTGATGAGCTGACAGCGGCGACCAATGCGCTGGCCAGCGCGCGTGCCGCGCTGGAGCAGGCCAAGGCCGCCATGGCGCAGGCCAGCGCCTCGCGCGGCGTCGCGGCCGGCAATCTCGCCGCCAACGATGCGTTGATCCAGGGCAGCACGGTTGAGACCAATCCGGATGTGCTCGCCGCCAAAGCAAAGGTGCGTCAGGCCGAGCTCGATCTTGAGCGAACCGTCATCCGCGCGCCCATTGATGGCGTTATCGCCAACCGGACCGTGCAGGTGGGCCAGCGCATCGCGCCGGGCGCGACGGTGATGCGCGTGGTCCCGGTCGGTCAGGTGTATGTCGACGCCAATTTCAAGGAAAGCCAGCTCACCAAGGTGAAGCCGGGCCAGCCGGTGACGCTGGTGTCCGATCTCTATGGCAGCAGCGTCGAATATCATGGCCGTGTCGTCGGCTTTTCGGGTGGCACCGGATCGGCTTTCGCGCTGATCCCCGCCCAGAACGCGACCGGCAACTGGATCAAGGTGGTGCAGCGCCTGCCGGTGCGCGTCGCGCTCGATGCCAAGGAGCTGGCCGCGCATCCGCTGCGGGTCGGGCTTTCGATGACCGCCGAGGTCGATACATCGGCGCAGTGAGCGCGACCGGATAGGGAAGGGCACAGGCATGGCCAGCAAGGCGGACGATTTCACGCCGCTCTCGGGCGCTGCGCTGGTGATTGCCGGCGCCGTGCTCGCGCTCAGCAATTTCATGGTCGTGCTGGATACGACCATCGCCAATGTCTCCGTGGCGCATATCGCCGGCTCGCTCGGCATCTCCTCCTCGCAGGGGACGTGGATCATCACCTCCTATGCGGTGGCGGAAGCGATCTGCGTGCCGTTGACCGGCTGGCTGGCGGGGCGCTTCGGTACCGTGCGTACCTTCACCTTCGGCATGATCGGCTTTGGCATCTTCTCGGTGCTCTGCGGCCTGTCGAGTAGCCTCGGGATGCTGGTCGCCTTCCGCATCGGCCAAGGGCTGTGCGGCGGGCCGCTGATGCCGCTTAGCCAGACCCTGCTGATGCGCATCTTCCCCAAGCATCTGCAGGGGCAGGCAATGGGTCTGTGGGCGATGACCACCGTGATCGCGCCGATCCTCGGCCCCATCCTGGGCGGCACGATCAGCGATAGCTGGTCCTGGCACTGGATCTTCTTCATCAACGTGCCGGTCGCCGCGCTCTGCGCTTATGGCGCCGTGCGCTTCCTGAGCCGCGCCGAAACGAAGACCGAGAAGATGCGTGTCGACACGATCGGTCTGGCACTGCTGATCCTGTGGATCGGTGCGTTGCAGATCATCCTCGACATTGGCCGCGAGCATGACTGGTTCGGGGACAGCAAGATCGTAACCCTGGCGATCATCGCGCTGATCGGCTTCGCGCTGTTCCTCGCCTGGGAGCTGACTGAGGCGCAGCCGATCGTCAATCTGCGGGTGTTCCGGCATCGCGGCTTTTCGGCGGCGGTGCTCAGCCTGTCGCTTGCCTTCGGGACGATGTTCTCGGCGGTTGTGCTCATTCCGCAATGGCTGCAGACCGACCTTGGCTACACTGCCACCGACGCTGGCTACGTAACCGCCTTCATGGGCGTGGCTGCCGTCATCATGTCGCCCATCGTCGGCAAGCTCACCAACAAGGTCGATCCGCGCATTCTGGTGACATTCGGCATCCTGTGGCTCGGGCTCACGTCGCTGCTGCGCGCACACTGGACGTCGGGTGCGGACTTCTGGACGCTGGCCTTCCCGCAGCTGATGCAAGGCATCGGCATGCCCTTCTTCTTCATTCCGCTCACCACGATCGCGCTCTCGGCGGTGGACCCGGACGAGACCGCATCGGCGGCGGGCGTGATGAGCTTCCTGCGCACGATGGCGGGTGCCATCGGCACCTCCGTCGCGACGACCATGTGGGCCAATAATGCCGTGACCGCGCGCAGCGAGATGGTCGGCGCGATGAACAGCGAGGCGACGCGCGAGGCGCTGCAAGGCGCCGGCTTTTCGCTGGATCAGGTGCGCGGGGTGATCGAGCAGACCGTCCAGCAGGAAAGCCTGACGGTGGCGATCAACCACATGTTCCTGCTGTCCGCAGCCGCCTTCGTGTTCGCTGCCGCAGCGGTATGGTTTGCGCCCCGGCCGAAAAGGGCCGTCGATCCGGGCGCGGCGCATTGATGGGTGCCCTCAGCCGACTCGATATCGAGCGGACCGAGGGTGCCTCATTCCAAGCTGGTTAGTGAGGATCCCTCAAACGTCGAGATTGGCGACGTTGAGGGCGTTGTCCTGGATGAACTCGCGGCGCGGTTCGACGATGTCGCCCATCAGGCGCGTGAAGATCTCGTCGGCGACGTCCGCCTGCTCGATCTCCACGCGCAGCATCGATCGCACATTGGGGTCGAGCGTGGTTTCCCACAGCTGGTCGGCGTTCATTTCGCCAAGGCCCTTGTAGCGCTGGATCGCCAGGCCCTTGCGGCCGGCGGCCAGTACGGCGTCGAGCAGCTCGGACGGGCGGGTGATCCGCACGCCGCGCGCCTGCGTGGCGGCGGGCGGGGCGCTCTCTTCGCCGTCGCTGTCCTCTGCCTCGCTCTCGGCCTGCGCCTGCGCGGCGGCAGCGCGCGCGGCGAGCAGATGGCTTGGGCTGGCGTAGAGGCTCGCCTGCTCCTTGGTCAGCGTGTCCAGCTTGCGGGCTTCGGCGGAATTGAGGAAGGCCGGCTCGATGATGTGGTGATCGGTCACGCCGCGCACCAGCCGCTCGAGATGATAGCCGCCCTCGGCCGAGAGGCGGCCGGTCCAGCGGCCTTCCTCGTCGGTCCGGTCCAGCCATTCCGCCGCGCGGGCGAGCGCCTGCGCGCGGGCATCATCAGAGAGATCGAAGGCCAGCGCGCCCGCCAGCGCCAGCGCCTCGACGATCGCACCGTCATAGCGACGCGGCACATAGCGCATCAGCGCGCGGCTGCGCCGGGCATGGTCGATGAGGTCACGCAGGTCCTGACCCGAGCGGGTGCCGGTTTCCGTCTCCAGCACCAGCGTATCGACGCCATTGTCGACCAGATACTGGTCGAGCGCGGCTTCGTCCTTCAAGTAGACTTCGCTGCGCCCGCGCGTGGCTTTGTAGAGCGGCGGCTGGGCGATGTAGAGATGGCCGGCCTCGATGATCTGCGGCATCTGCCGGTAGAAGAAGGTCAGCAGCAGCGTGCGGATGTGGGCGCCGTCCACGTCGGCGTCCGTCATGATGACGATCTTGTGGTAGCGCAGCTTCTCGAGATTGAAGTCGTCGCGAATGCCGGTGCCCATCGCCTGGATGAGCGTGCCGATCTCGCGGCTGGCCAGCATCCGGTCGAACCGGGCCCGCTCGACATTGAGGATCTTGCCGCGCAGGGGCAGGATCGCCTGGAAATGCCGGTCGCGGCCCTGCTTGGCGGAGCCACCGGCCGAATCGCCCTCGACGAGGAACAGTTCGGACTTGGCGGGGTCGCGCTCCTGACAGTCAGCGAGCTTGCCGGGCAGGGAGGCGATGTCCATCACGCCCTTGCGGCGCGTCAGTTCGCGGGCCTTCTTGGCGGCCTCGCGCGCGGCGGCGGCATCGACCACCTTCTGGATGATCGACTTGGCGTGGCCGGGATTTTCCTCCAGCCACTCCTGCATCTTGTCGGCCATCAGGCTCTCAAGCGGCTGGCGCACCTCGGAGGAGACCAGCTTGTCCTTGGTCTGGCTGCTGAACTTGGGATCGGGCAGCTTGACCGAAACGATGGCGGTCAGCCCCTCGCGCATGTCCTCACCGGTAAGGCTGACCTTCTCCTTCTTGAGCAGGCCGGACTTGTCACCATAGCTGTTGAGCGTGCGGGTCAGCGCGGCGCGGAAGGCGGCCAGATGGGTGCCGCCGTCCCGCTGCGGGATGTTGTTGGTAAAGCAGAGGACGTTCTCATAATAGCTGTCGTTCCACTCCAGCGCGACATCGATGCCGATGCCGTCCCGGTCCGCCGAGATGGCGATGGGGTCGGGCATCAGCGCATTCTTGTTGCGATCGAGATATTTCACGAAGGCCGCGATGCCGCCCTCGTAGAACAGGTCGTGCTCCTTCACCTCTTCATGGCGCTTGTCGCGCAGCAGGATGCGCACGCCTGAGTTGAGGAAGGCAAGCTCGCGATAGCGATGCTCCAGCTTGTCGAAATCGAACTCGGTGACGTTCTTGAACGTGTCGGTCGAGGCGAGGAAGGTGACGCGCGTGCCCTTTTTGGGCTTGCCGTCGACCACAGGCGCATCGCCGCGCACGACGAGCGGGCCTTCCGCATCGCCATAGCGGAAGCGCATCCAGTGCTCCTTGCCCTCGCGCCACACGGTCAGCTCCAGCCACTCGGACAGGGCATTGACGACAGAGACGCCGACGCCGTGCAGGCCGCCGGACACCTTATAGGCATTGTCGTCGGAGGTGTTCTCGAACTTCCCGCCGGCGTGGAGCTGGGTCATGATGACCTCGGCCGCCGAAACGCCTTCCTCGCGGTGAATGTCCGTCGGGATGCCGCGACCATTATCCTCGACCGAAACGGAGCCGTCCGGGTTCAGCTCGATCAGCACCAGATCGCAATGTCCGGCCAGCGCCTCGTCAATGGCGTTGTCGCTCACCTCGAAGACCATGTGATGCAGGCCGGAGCCGTCATCGGTATCGCCGATGTACATGCCGGGGCGCTTGCGCACGGCATCCAGGCCCTTCAGCACCTTGATGCTGTCGGCACCATAATCATTTGCGTTCTGAGCGGGGGTCGTATTGCTATTGTCCGTCATGCCCCAGCCTATAGGAAAAGGGGGCGACGAACGGAAGCGAAATGCTGTTTTTTCACCGGGCGGAAAGGGGCGCTCATGGCCCATTCAGGCAGAAGGGGGTAGAGCGGCAATCGGGCGCGGGAAATGGGAAACCGGAAAGGACGCAGGATGCGTTTCATGTCTCGCCTGTTCACAGGCATTATCGGGGTCGCGATGGTCGCTACAGTGCCCGCCGCCGCCCAATCGACTCGCGCAGCAGAGGCGCAGGCCAAAAATGACGCCAAGCTCGCCAAGGCGCTGGAAGGGCGCACCGCCGGAGAGCCGGTCCGGTGCATCAGCCTGAGCAGCGTGCGCTCGACGCAGATCATCGACAAGACGGCGATCATCTATGAGGTCGGCGGCAAGCTCTACGTCAACCGGCCGGTGAGCGGCGCCTCGTCTCTCGACGATGACGATATTCTCGTCACCAAGACGAGCAGCTCGCAGCTGTGCGATGTCGATATCGTACGGCTGGTGGATCGCGCCGGGCACTTCCCGCGCGGGTTCGTCAGCCTGGGCAAGTTCGTTCCCTATGAGAAGGTGAAGACCGCGAGCTGAACTCATTCCGACATAATCTCATAAAAAAGAGGCTCCCGGCGGTGCGCTGGGAGCCTCTTTTTGTATCTGCGGGGCCCGTGCAGTGGGCCAAACGATCAGGCGGCGCTCTTCGCGGCCTTGTTCTGCTGGTAGCGCTCAATGGCTTCCAGCGTGATCTGGCGGGCTTCCGCGCTGTTGCCCCATGTGCCGACACGCACCCACTTCTCGGCCTCGAGATCCTTATAGTGCGTGAAGAAGTGCTCGACCTGCTTGAACACGATGTCGGGCAGATGCTCCTTCTCGGTCACATTGGCGTAATAAGGGAAGGTCGCGTCGTCGGGGACGCAGAGCAGCTTCTCGTCACCGCCATGCTCATCCTCGAGGTTGAGGACGGCGATGGGGCGGGCGCGCACCACCGAGCCCGGGATGAAGGGCGAGCGGGCCACGACCAGCGCATCGAGCGGATCGCCATCGGGCGAGAGCGTGTGCGGAACGAAACCGTAATTTGCGGGGTAGCGCATCGGCGTGTGGAGGATGCGATCGACGAACAGGGCGCCCGATGCCTTGTCGAACTCATATTTCACCGGCTCGCCACCGGTCGGCACTTCGATGACGACATTGAGGCTTTCCGGCGGATTGCTGCCGACAGGAATCATATCGATGTTCATGGTTTTTCGCACCCACAGGTTAATTGACGGAAGTCTCGCCGGTCCGCGCTGTCAGCAGTCGGTCGAGACTGGTTGAACCCTCTTGTGATTTTTCGAGGCGCGGATAGCGCAGGCCGCCGGAATAATCGAGCGTGATCGTGCGATATCTTTTGTCCCGCCTCAGGGTCAGGACGAGCGGATGTTTTTGGGCCGTCGCCCGCACCCCCTCGCGGAAGACATCGGCGGAAAACTCGGTGTCGCCAACCGCCGTGATCGAATCGCCGACCGCGATGGCTGCCTTGAAGGCGGGGCTATCCCAGGTGACGGAGCGCACGACGCCATCTTCCCCGACGATCAGCCCGGGGCCGAAGCTCTGGTCGACATATTTGCTCACGGTCTCGGCGGCCCGAATCGTCGAGTTGGTGATAAGGCCGTAGGTCAGCTTGTAGCCGCCAAGGTCGAACCCGGCCTTGGTGACCTCGCTATTGGTCTGCTCTATCCGCTCGCGCAGTAGCCCGTCCCAATCATAAGCGACGACGCCGTTCAGCGTGTCGATGACATCCTGACGATTGTAGGTCAGCACGCCCCAGTCGCGATCATTCACACCGAAGAAGGCCTTGGCGAAATCATCGATGCCGCGCGCGCCAGCGGTTTCGCGGCGGATGATGGCGTCCACTTCCAGCCAGATCATCAGGCCTTCATTATAATAATCTTCCGAGCGCTGCCAACTCGTCCAGGCCTTGGGGCGGCGGGCCGCGATGATCGGATCGTAGGTGGTGTCGATCACCGGGCGCCAGGTGCGGCCTCTGGTCGCGTCGAGCCGCGCCGCGATGGCGGCCAGCGCATCGAGCGTCTCGGCCTTGCTCAACAGTCCCGAGCGGGCGGAGAGCACATAGCCCCAGAACTGGGTCTGTCCTTCATACACCCAGAGCAGGTCGTCCTGCATGGGCGTGGCGAAATCGGGTGTCCAGAGCATCTCCGGGCGGCGATATTTGCCGTTCCAGCTATGGGTGAATTCGTGCGCGAGCAGGTCGCGGTCGCCCAGCGCGGCCTCCCATTGCGTGAAGTAGCCCAGCGAGACGCCATTTTCGCTGAGCCGGTGATGCTCCAGGCCGATGCCGCCCAGCTTGTCCGAGATGGAGAGCAGGAAATTATAGCGATCATAATGGCGCGCGCCGAACAGCGCGACGGCTTCATCGACAAGGCGGCGATGCAGGTTGATCTGCGGCTCGGTGGCTTTGAGCTCTTCCGGCGTATCGGCAAAGACGCTCAGCCGCACGTCTGGCGCCAGCGCGATCTCGCGGCTGTGGAGCCCTGCGAAGATCGGCGAATCGACCAGCGTTTCGTAATCGGTCTCCTCGTAGCGGACCGTCTTGCCGTCGCGTTCACTGGCCAGCGCAGTCGCTGCGGTCCAGCCTTCCGGCAGCGTGACGCTGGCCTGAATCGGGATGCGGCGGGTGTAGAAGCCGGCCGGATAGAGCGAGACGCTGTCCCACTGCAGGTTGAGCAGCGAGTCGGTCATCACGATCCGGCCCTGATTGCCCGCGGTGGGCGCCAGAAACTGGAAATTGGCGATCACGGCGCCTGCCCCGTCCGGCACGGAGAGGTGAAAGGCGTAGACGTTGAGCGGGTCGCGCTTCCAGCGCAATGGCCGGCCGTCCGCGGTCGTGAAGCTCAGGCCGGCGATCTTCTCGATCTGCCCGCGCGGGGCGTGGTGGCCCGGCAGCCATTCCGGCAGGAGCAGGGTCAGCGGGCCACCGGTCGACATGGGGATGGTCTCGCGGATGGTGATGATGCGCCGGTCCACATCGGTCGCGTCCACCTCCAGCTTGAGCGTGCCGCTGGTCCAGGCGATGTCCCGCGCTTGCGGCACGGTGCTCAGGATCGGCAGCGCGGCGGGTGCAGAGCGCAGCGGCGGCGCGGCGGCATCCTGAGCGAAAAGCGCGCTTGCGGGCAGGGTCAGCAGAAGAAGGGCAGGCAAAAGGCAACGGCGCATCATGGCACTCCGGGGAAGTAGATGCGCCCAGCATGACAAGGGGGTGGCAAGGCGTCCACCCCCTCGCTCTATATCCTATGCTTGGTCTTTAGGCTGCGCGCGGCAGCTTGCTGGCGTCTGCCCAATTGCCATGCAGGCCCGAGCGGATGCGGATCGGCAGCTTGGCGCGGGCGATCGGCCCGGCGGGCAGGTTGAGCGCGTCGAGCACCACCAGATCGGAATAGTTGGTGATGAGATTGTCCACGAGCGCGATGATGTAGCCATCGCCCTCCGGCGCGTCGGCCGAGCGCGGCACGAAGCAGGGCTCCTGGATGATCGATTCCGGACCCGCCCACCAGCAATCCTCGGTGCGTGCGACGAGATCCCAATGGCCGATTTTGTTCATCTTGAAGCCGCTGGCGCGACCACGGAGGAAGTCCATCGGCATGTCCGGGTCCATCACCAGGCCCCAGCCGTGGCGATAGGGCTGGCCGACGAAGCGCTCGTCGATGCGGGGAAATTCGTCGATCCAGTCGGTGAGCTTCTCGATGCTGGCGAATTCTTCACCGTTGGAAGCCAGGTCGACCGTCCAGCGGGTCAGAAAGGGACGCGCCGCCACCGGATCGAAGCTGTCGTCTTGGATGTCCGGGAAGAAGGGGAAGCTGTTCCCTTTCGCCTCGCAGGTGTCGAAGTGAATCTTGGTGCCGTCCTGATAGGCGTTCATGACATGGCTGGCGAAGCAGTTGTCGCGCTTGAACCAGCGAATGTCGGAGCCGTCAGCGCCGCGCTTCAGCACGCCGAGGTAGACCGGGAGCGTCTTGTCGAAGCCGAAATGCGGCTTGCCGGCCTTCAGCCGATCCCAATTGCCGGTGATCGGCACGATGTGGAAGATCACATAATCCTGCGTCAGGCCGAAGTCGTGCATCATGCAATAATAGGGGACCTTGAAGAAGGTCTCGAACAGCACATTGCCCTGCGGGTCGATCTCGAAATAGCTGACATCGTCGGTCAGCACGCCGGTCGCGGCATAGCCATGGTTGCAGAAATTGCCGGTGACGGGGTCGATCTTGCCATGGCCGGAGAAGGTCTGGTTTTTGATCTTGCCGTCAAAATTCGTGTAGCCCTCGGTTTCCAGGCTGAGCGGATCCATGATGAGACAGGGGCTGTCCTCCTTCATCGCATAGAGCTTGCCGGCGTGGACCATGACGTTGGTGTTGGCCGTGCCGCGGATCATGCCCTTGACGCTCTCGTCATCGGTCAGCGGATTGCGATACATGCCGAACAGCGACTTGCCGGCGGCCCGCTCGGCCTTCCACTTGTCGGTCTGGGCGTAGCGCTGGCGGAAATCGACCTTGCCATCATGGAAGTGGAACAGGCTGACCATGCCGTCGCCATTGAAGAACTGATCGTTCTCGAACATCGGCGGGAATTGCGCATCGGGGTGGACGCGATGGAAGGTGCCATTGAGTTGCGTGGGGATTTCCCCCTCGACTTCCATATCCAGAATGTCACCTTCGATGCGCAACGGGCGCAGCACGCCTGTCATGCCGGGCGTATTGGGGTAGTGGGCCATCCGACTCTCCTTGATTGATCTCTCAACAAGTCGAGTGAATGGCCGCTTTCGACAGGGGCGGCGTTGATCCGTGTCAAACCCTCCGCCTCGTCGCGCTTTAGGTGAAGTGGATGGGGCGAACCTTATTCGCCAGGAAAGCGCGCGAAGCTCGGCAGGGCATCCAGCGTGGTCATCCAGTGCGGTCGCTCGGCGGTCTGGATCTGCACTTGCGGCGGCAGCGCCTCGGGATCGTCGAACGTGGCAGCCTGGATGTCGATCAGCCCGGGCAGCGCCTCCGGATTTGTGAAGAACAGGCCCGTGCCGCAGACGGGACAGAAGCTCCGGGTCACCGACGGCGAGGACTGATAATCGC
Organism: Sphingobium sp. B2D3C; assembly: GCF_025961835.1. Lineage (NCBI taxonomy): Bacteria > Pseudomonadati > Pseudomonadota > Alphaproteobacteria > Sphingomonadales > Sphingobiaceae > Sphingobium > Sphingobium sp. B2D3C. The sequence goes on from NZ_JAOQOK010000001.1 coordinate 3,361,835, forward strand.
TGACAGAACCGGTCAGCACCGTCACCGCCTTTTCGGCAAAGGCGGCCCAGAGCACCATCGGCGCGCCGGACGATTTGCGGCAGTCTGCGCAATGGCAGAGCGCCACATGCTCAGGCACTCCTGTCGCCCGGTAACGCACCGCGCCGCATTGGCATCCACCTTCCAAACTCTCGCTCATCATCGTCTCCTCAAGCCCAATTTGGAACATAAAGAGAACAAGCTGCACTTGCAAGCCGGTTTCCTTAAAGCGCGATTCCCGCTAGAGGCGCGGCCATGGCGAAAATCGAGACACCCCGGCCCGTTCGCGGCACTCAGGATATGATCGGCGACAGCGCGGACCGCTTCGCGCATGTGGTCGAAACGTTCGAGAAAGTCCGCAAGCTCTATGGCTTCCGGCGGATCGAGGTGCCCGTGTTCGAACAGACGGCGGTCTTCTCCCGCTCGCTGGGCGAAACCACCGATGTCGTCTCCAAGGAGATGTACAGCTTCGAGGATCGCGGCGGGGATTCGCTCACGCTGCGCCCGGAGTTCACCGCCGGCATCGCGCGGGCCTATATCACCGAGGGCTGGCAGCAATATGCGCCGCTCAAGGTTGCGACGCACGGGCCGCTGTTCCGCTATGAGCGGCCGCAAAAGGGACGCTATCGCCAGTTCCACCAGATCGATGCCGAGATCATCGGCGCGGCCGAGCCGCTGGCCGATGCCGAACTGCTGATCTTCGCCGATCAGTTGCTCAAGGAGCTGGGCATCAGCGAGGGCGTGACGCTGACGCTCAACACGCTGGGCGATGCCGCGAGCCGCGATGCGTGGCGCGAGGCGCTGGTTGCGCATTTCGAGGGGCACAAGGCGAGCCTGAGCGAAGACAGTCTGACCCGGCTCGAAAAGAACCCGATGCGCATCCTCGACAGCAAGGACCCGCGCGATCAGGCGGTCGTGGCGGACGCGCCGGATATCGACGCCTATCTGACCGAGGAGGCGCAGGCCTTCTTCGAGAAGGTGACCGACGGGCTGAAGGCGGCCGGCGTGGCGTGGACCCGCAATGCCCGGCTGGTGCGCGGGCTGGATTATTATCGGCACACCGCGTTCGAGTTCGTCACGGATCGGCTGGGCGCGCAGGGGACGGTGCTCGGCGGTGGACGCTATGACGGGCTGATCGAGACGCTGGGCGGGCCGGCGACCCCGGCGGTCGGTTGGGCGGCGGGGATTGAGCGGCTGGGGATGCTGCTGGGTGACAGTGGCTCGCAGAAGCTGGATGCCGTCATCGCTCTGGAGGATGATGGTCTGCTGAGCCTGGCCATGCGCGGCCTCACGGCTTTGCGCCAGGCTGGACACTCCGCTGACCTCGTAGCGACGGGCTCGGCTCGCAAACGCTTTGACAAGGCGGCGAAGATCGACGCGCATGCCCTTATATCCCTCGGGACGCGCGACGGTGCGATTTATCTCAATGTGCGCGGAGACGGCAGCGATACAGCAGCGCGTGCCGAAGCGATGATCAGGTCCATCGGATGATTGGTTGCACTGCTCCTTTCTCCCGTCACCCTGAACTTGTTTCAGGGTCCATGGAGCAGCGGCTCGGCCAGTCCCCACGTCACGGCGAGGTCGGCCCAGTCGGGATTGTTCGCTTCAATGAGGTTGATCTTCCAGGCGCGATGCCAGCGCTTGAGTTGCTTTTCGCGGCTGATCGCCCCGTCCATGGTCTCGAAGAACTCGGCATGGACGAGGCGGTAAACGCGGTAGCGCGAGGTGAAACCCGGACACTCGGCGGACCGGTGCTGCCCAATGCGGGCGGGGAGATCGGACGTCACGCCGACATACAAGGTTCCGCGTTTCTGGCTGGCGAGAATATAGGTGCACGGGTTGCGACGTCGCATGCCCCCATCATTGCCGTGCCATGGATGCTGAAACAAGTTCAGCATGACGGGGGCAGGGCGCAGGCATGACCACCATCTCCCCCGATCGCATCGCTGCGATCCTCCGGCGGCAGGATGAGGTGCAGGCGCAGATGGCGCGGCCGGATCTTGATCCGGCGGAGTTCGTGCGGCTGTCCAAGGATTATGCCGAGCTCGAGCCGGTGGTGCAGGCCGCGCGGGCGGTTGTGTCGTTGCGCGCCGAGCAGGGTGAGCTGGAGGCGATGCTCATCGATCCCGAAATGAAGGCGATGGCGCAGGAGGAACTGGAGAGCCTGCGCGCGCGGCTCCCGCAGGCCGAACATGCGCTGGCCGTGGCGCTGCTCCCCAAGGATGCGGCGGATGCCCGCCCGGCGATGCTGGAGATTCGCGCCGGCACGGGTGGAGATGAAGCCGCGCTGTTCGCGGGCGATCTGTTTCGCATGTATCAGCGCTATGCCGAGACGCAGGGCTGGCGCGTCGAGATCATCTCGGCCAGCGCGTCCGAAGCGGGCGGCTTCAAGGAAGTGATCGCCAGCGTGACCGGCACTGGGGTGTTCGCGCGCATGAAGTTCGAGAGCGGCGTCCATCGCGTGCAGCGCGTGCCGGTGACGGAGAGCGGCGGGCGCATCCACACCTCGGCGGCGACCGTGGCCGTGCTGCCCGAGGCCGAGGATGTCGACGTGCAGATCAACGAGGCGACCGACCTGCGGATCGACGTCTATCGCTCGTCCGGCTCGGGCGGGCAGCATGTGAACACGACCGACAGCGCCGTGCGCATCACCCATTTGCCGACGGGTCTCGTCGTGACGCAGCAGGACGAGAAGTCCCAGCACAAGAACAAGGCGAAGGCGATGAAGGTGCTGCGCACACGCCTCTATGAAGCCGAGCGCGAGCGCACGCAGGCGGAGCATGCGGGCGCGCGCAAGGCGATGGTCGGCTCGGGCGACCGCTCGGAGCGCATCCGCACCTATAATTTCCCGCAGGGCCGCGTGACCGATCATCGCATCAACCTGACCCTGCATCGCCTGCCGGAAATTCTCGAAGGCCCTGGACTAGACGAGGTGATCGCCGCGCTCATCGCCGAGGATGAGGCTGCGCGGCTGGCGCAGCTCGACATGGCGGCGTGAGCGGCGGGGGTGTGTCGACCATGAAGCCGGGCGTGGCGGGCTGCTTTGTCCGGGTCTCCTGCCTGCGCAGGAGTACGAGCTTGTGAGCGGGCTGCCCGATTGGCTGCGCGCCGCCACGACCGCTCTGGGCGCGGTCAGCGATACGCCCCGGCTCGATGCTGAACTGCTTGCCGCCCACGCGCTGGCGATGAGCCGCGAGGAGATGATCCTCGCCATGCCCCGGCTCTCCTGCCCCGAGGGCGCCGATGCGCTGCTTGCCCGGCGGCTGGCGCATGAGCCGATCGCCTACATCACCGGCAAGCGGGATTTCTGGACGCTGACCCTGAAGGTCGCGCCGGGCGTTCTGGTGCCGCGACCGGACAGCGAGACCCTGATCGAGGCGGCGATCGCGCAGTTCGAGGGGAGGCGGGCGCCGGGGCGCATTCTCGATCTCGGCACTGGCTCGGGCGCGCTGCTGCTGGCGGCGCTGGATGTCTGGCGGGAGGCGAGCGGCATTGGCATCGATGCCTCTGCGGCCGCGATCGAGATCGCGCGGGAGAATGTCTTGCATTGCGGGATGGATGGGCGGGCTGAGATCCGCGCGGGGGACTGGGCCGAGGGGATCGACGAGTGCTTCGACCTCATTCTCTGCAACCCGCCTTATATCAGCACGTCCGCCATGCTGCCCCCGCAGGTGCGCGATCATGAGCCAGCCAGCGCCCTGTTCGCGGGAGCCGACGGACTGGACGATTATCGGCGGCTTGCCGCGCAGACGGGCGACCGCCTCGCCGCAGGGGGCGCAGCGATCTTCGAGATCGGTTTCGACCAGGAGGAGACGGCCGGCGCACTGTTTCGGGAAGCCGGCTTCCATGTCGCGGTGCGCCGCGATCTGGCCGGGCGGGCGCGGGCGCTGGTGCTCACCAGGGCATAGGGCTGCGCTTTTTCACGGCTCCCAACGATTTTCGCTTGGTTTGATGCACGGGAACGACTATCTGCCAGTTTCAGGACCACTGTTGCAAACGCGCGAAGCGCTTGCGTGAGTGGTCTGCTCCCACAGTTTTGGCGGCGTTCTGGAATTGGAGCCGTTGGCCGAAGCGCGGGGCGAGAGCGGTGTCAAAACCGTTCCGCCAACGATGTGTTGTATAGCGCTTGGGGCCATTGATCGGGAACGCCGGGTTTTAGTCGAGAGCATAGGGACGAACCTTTGATCAATAATCGTCAGGCCGGTCGCCGTCGCGGTCGGAATAACCCGCGCCAAGGGGGCGGAGGCAATCGCGGTAACGGCGATTCGGGCAACCGGATCGACAGCCGCGCACGGGGCAATGCGCCTCAGCTTCTCGAAAAATATCGCAATCTGGCGCGCGACGCCCAGATGTCCGGCGATCGGGTGAACGCGGAATATTATCTGCAGTTCGCCGATCACTATTTTCGCGTCCTCGCCGACAACCGTGCGCGGCAGGAGGAGCAGCAGGGCCGCTTCCGTCGCAACGACGATGGCGATCAGGACAACAGCTTCGACAATGACGAGCTGATCGACGGCAGCGAGGATGGCGACGAGTTCGCACCGCGCCATCAGGATTTCCGTCAGCAGGACAATCGCAATCAGGACGAGCGCCCGCGCCGCGATCGTGGGCGGGACCGGGACGGGCAGGATCGCCCGGCACGGCAGGAGCCGCGTCAGGACCAGGGCGAGCGTGCGGAACGGGCAGAGCGGCCCGAGCGTGCTGAACGCCCGGAACGCGCCGAGCGCCCGGAGCGTGCTGAACGCAAAGAGCGTCAGCCGCGCCGTCCGCGCGTTGCCAATGATGACGAAACCGATCGGGATGAGGGCGAGATCGGCCTTCCCGGTCTGCCGCCCTCCATCGCCCGCATCGAATCGGATGAGCCCGAGGATCGGGCCGAAGCGCCGGCCGAGGTGACCGAGGCCACGGAAGCGCCCGCAAAGCCGCGCCGGGGCCGTCGCCCTCGTGCGACCGAAGCGGCGGAATGATCTGATCCGGAGCCGCTCTCTTTGAGGGCGCGGACGTGTGATCCGGTTCGACCAAATCAAAAGAGCACGATCGGCCATATAGCTGATCGTGCTCTTGTCGTTTCAGGCGCTGAGTGGGCCTAGCGCTCGGTTGCCTCGAGCAGATCGTCGCTCAGCGGATCTTCGACGCTCTGGTCATGTCCCGTCCCGCTCGAGAGAAACATCAGGCCCATGAGCGCCGCCGCCATCATGATGGTGGCGAACACGCCACCGACGACCATGCCGAGGAAGACCCAGGGCAAGGGACCGCGCAGCCACCAGAGCAGCCCGGCGACCGCAAGACCGACCAGCAGCGACACGCCGGCGATCAGCCACAGGATCTTGCGGAAGCGCGCCCAGGCAAAGCGGGCGTAGCGGGGATCATCAAGAGTGGAAGGTTCGGCCATATGCCGCCCATATGGGAGAGCGGCGGTGCGGATCAACCATCGTGAGCACGCCTCCTTTGACGCTCGCGCCTGACGCGCGCATAGTCTGTCACAACGAGACCGTGCATCCGGTCTGCAGCCAGGATGTCGACCGGCCGGTCCGTGCAGCGCCCTCATATGGAAGGGCTGCAAGACAGAGGAGAGGCCGATGACCATCAGAACATTGCTGGGCGCATCCTATAAGGACGTCATCTGTGCGGCGCGGACGGACAGCGTC